>CAYWVN010000022.1:0-17506 GCA_964461725.1 uncultured Coriobacteriia bacterium
GCGCCCCGGACAGGCATCCCGATCCTGATCGGCGTGCTGATCGTCACGTTCGCGCTGCTCTTTTTCGTCGGGAACTGGCTGTCCACCCTTTTCGGCGCCTTCTGGGCGGCCTTTGTCTCACCCCCCATCAAAGCGGTGGTCTTCGGCATCTTCGGCCACACAGTGCTCGCCCGCACGCTGCTCTGGGGAGTCGACGCCGGCATCGAAGCGGCGCTCTCGGTCGGCATCCCGTTCGTGCTGACCTTCTACCTGCTCCTGGCCGTCCTCGAGGACACCGGGTATCTGAACTCGATGGCGTTCCTGACCGACACGCTCGCCCACCGGCTGGGCCTGCACGGGCGCGCCATCATCCCGCTGGTCGCCGGCGCCGGCTGCAACGTCCCGGCCATCATCGGCACGCGGGTGCTGACCAGCATGCGCGAGCGCGTCATCGCCTCGACGCTGATCGTGCTGATCCCGTGCAGCGCAAGGACGGCCGTCATCGTCGGGGGCTTGTCGAAGTTCGCCGGCTGGCAATGGGCGGCCGCCGTCTTCGTGATCGAGATCATCCTCATCGGCGCGGTCGGCTGGGGCCTGAACCGGCTGATGCCCGGCGAGTCGTCTGGGCTCGTGATGGAGATGTTCCCGCTGCGCGTTCCGGCCGTCGGGACGATCGCCAAGAAGACCTGGTACCGGCTGAAGGACTTCATCCTAGTGGCGTTCCCGATCGTGCTGATCGGCAGCCTCGTGCTGGGCGGACTCTACGAGACTAAGACGATCTGGTATCTGGTGCGGCCGCTCTCCCCGCTCGTGGAGGGGTGGCTGGGGCTTCCGGCGGTGGCGGGGCTCACGCTGGTCTTCGCGATACTCCGCAAGGAGCTCGCCTTGCAGCTGTTGCTGTCGCTCGCCATCGTGCAGTACGGGCCGGCCGCCAACAACCTGCTCCACTTCATGAACGCGCGGCAGCTCTTCGTCTACAGCCTTGTCAATACGATATATATACCTTGTGCGGCCACCATCGCGGTGCTGGGGCGCGAGCTGGGGTGGAAGCGGTCGTCCGGCATCATCGCGTTCTCGATCGTTTTGGCTCTAGCGGTGGGCGGCATCGCCAACCAGGTCATCCTGCTATTCGGAGGGAAGTAGATGGGCACACTCTCTACATCTCGCCCGAGGCGACGCTAGATGGGCACACACCGTCCATCTCACCCGAGGCGGCGCTAGATGGGCACACTCGTGACGTCGCTGGCCGCGTCGTTTGCCATCATCTTCATGGCAGAGCTCGGCGACAAGACGCAGCTCCTGACGATGGCGTTGGCCACCCGCTACCGCCTGCGCGTCGTAGTCTCGGCCATAGCGCTGGCCGCCGGGGTGCTCATGCTGGTCGCGGTCGTCTTCGGCGAGGCTATCCGGCTCATCATCCCGCCCGACGTGTTGCGCTACGGAGCCGCGGCCGCGTTCCTGGGCTTCGCGATCTGGGTAGTTTGGCCCAGGAGGAGCGCGCGGGCCACCGACGATGAGAAACGCAGCGGCGGATTCTGGACGATAGCGGGCACGTTCATCGTAGCCGAGCTGGGCGACAAGACACAGCTCACGACGCTCACGCTCGCCACCCGCTTCGGCTCGCCGGTAGGCGTGTTCATCGGGGCGACACTTGGCCTCGTCGCCGCCGATCTCCTGGCCATCTACGTCGGCAATCGCCTGGGCAAGCACCTGCCGGAGGTATGGCTGCACCGCGTGTCGGCCGCGCTCTTCGTAGTGTTCGCCGTCGTCACAGTTCTGAGCGGCTAGACCGTCGCGAGATACTCTTCCGGGGTGAGCACCGGGCAGCCGGCCTTGCCTTCCAGGTGCTCCTTGTCCCAAGAGACAAGCGCGGCGATGCCGGGAAGATAGCGCTCGACGCACGACAGAATGAGCGCATCGCCCAAAGACGTGCGGCCGCACATCTGCTGGAAGACATCACCCACCGTCATGAAGGGAAGCGGCGCCTCGAGGTCGGCCACCGGAAGGACCCTTATGCGGTAGCGGTCCGCGAAGTATGTGAAGAGCTCGGTCAGCTGGAGGCTGCTCAGGTTGAACGAGAGGACACCGCAGACCTCGAGCAAGTTGAAAGTGGTCGTGACCCCAGACTCGCGCTCGCCCATGAGCGATAGAAACCGCTTGTTCGGCGCATGGGTCCTGTCGCGCGGATAGCGCAGGTCGATGACGAAGACGTTGGAGTCGATCGCCACCGGCGCGTCCGGCTGCCCTATCCTCTCTTTCGGACCCATGCCATGGCCTCCCGCCAGTCCTTGAAGGGCCCGGCCGACGCCTTGAGGGTCTCTTCGATGTCCGCCCAGGATTCGTCCGGAGGCCTTAGGCCCAGCGACTCCCTCTTGAGTATCGCGGCCGGCGCGATGGCTGCCGCCGGTTTCCCTCGCACTGTCACCAGGAACCGCTCTCCCTCCCGCGCCTCACGGATGATCTTCCCAGTCCGGTTCTTGAGCTCCCGAGCGCTAACGATCTTCATGGCACTTCCTCCGCAGCGACAACTCGTGAAGTAGCTACTACAGCTCAATAGTAGCTACTTCACAGCGCGGAATCAATGCTCCCGAAGCTGCAGCGGCGGCTTCGCGACCACCCGGTGTCGGCCGCGCTCTTCGTAGTGTTCGCCGTCGTCACGATCCTCAGCGGCTGATTGTCGCGCCAAGGAGCCGCTAACGCGTCGCCAGGTAGGCGGCCGCGCTCATCACCGAGACACCTCGGAACTCACCAAGCGCCAGGAGATAGTGATCCCCGGAGATGATGGAGTCGGCTCGACCCTCAAGAGCCGCCTCCAGGACTCTGTTATCCGCTTCGTCAGGAATCACGCTGAGTTGTCTCGACGGCCGCATGAGTTCGGCTACGTAGCCCACCGTCGCGACTGCGTCCCGCACGTCCTCTTCCGACCAGCGGAACTTGTCTCGCAGGATGACGGCAAACTCGGAGAGCATCGCAGGAGAAGTGACGAGGAGCGCGTCCCGCCCCCTGACCATGTCCCACAATTGTCCCGGCTTGCCGCCATACAGGAACGCGGACAACAGGATATTGGTGTCCAAGACCAGCCGATGCACTACGCCTTGATTCCTCGCGCTTCGTGCACCAGCCGCTCGATATCCGCCTCAGACGATATGTCCAGCCGGCGGGCCGTCTCCTCGCCCAGCCGGCGGAGGCGGCGCCAGCGTCGCTCGTTGAGGTGGTCGCGGTAGACGCCGACCATGTCGCGGAAGAGCTCGCTCCGCGTCTTCATCTCTTCCTTCGCCAGCCGGTCGATCTCGTCGAAGAGCTCTGGTGGCACGGAAACCGTGATGGTCCTGGTCTGTCTGGTCATGGCAAGTCCCCGGCTAACCGTAGGGCCGTGCGTCTTACTATGTCTTACCATGACGGGTTTCTGACGAGCTGTCAAGCCCACCACCCCTGCGACATATCCGTGCGTTCACCCGCCGACATGGGCGCACGTCACACTGGTCGAATCGAACCATACAGAACGAGGAAGAACCCGAGCCAGACGAAGGCACCGACCAGCAAGGCCACGACCGACGCCTTGAATGGACCGTCGTTCGCGGCAAACGAGGCGACCGCCACCGCAGCCAAGAGCGGCACCAAGACGAGGGGCACCGAGAACAATGGCGCACCCGCGATGACAAGCGGGCCCGACAGAACTAGGCCCGCGAAGCCCGGCAGAGAGAACGCTGTGCCGGCGATCATCAAAGGATACCCGACGACGCCGAGGGCGACATGCCCGCCCACCAAACAGGCCGAGCTCAGCAGGAACGCCTTTGTTCGCGAACCCGTGGTCTCCGCGAACCCCGAGGCCAAACGACCCAAGAGCCTTCCAAGCCAGAAATCAAGAAGGAGCACCGCCGGACTACCGAAGACCAGGTACAGCATGGTGAAGAACTTCTGTTCGGAACTCCAGGTCTCCAGCACGATTCTGTCACCAGCCGTCTACCGCCGCCGAGGCGGCCACCGCTTGACCGTCACCCGCATGCGATTGCTCCACAACCACTGCCCGGACGAGAAGTCGAAACACATGACCCTGAATACCGTCGTGCGGTACATGCGCTTTCGAAAGGAGAACTGCCCGTTCTCTACAGGGACGAACTGGCTGAGGTCGGCGTAGTGGCGTCCGGAGACGCGCTCCTCGATCATCCCAAAGGTATAGGGGTACGAGGGACAGATGTGGCCCCACACCTTGACTATGGTGCCCCGACGCAGGCGCCCCGGGCTCACTTTCAGCCTGACGTGTGGCGGCATGATCGTACGTTTCGCAAGCGACACCGCCTGAGATGTTGTCTCGCCGAACCCCGCGTAGAACGTGAGATCCACCGTCCCCGAGGCGGGCACCGTGACATCGAATTCCAGCAGCGATCCGCCCCTGCCGGTGATCTCCGCCGACGCGGCACGACCGGCCCAGGCGACGAACTCGACCGGCCTGCCGGGCGCGCCTAGCCACTGCGCACCGGCCGTCGCACCGGAAAGACCTGGGGAGCCAGCTTCGCAGGAGACCACATACCCGGCACGATTGGGCGATGACCTCACGACACCGGTATCCTCCATCCGGAGTGGCCGCGGCAGGAAGGAGGCGGCCCAGCCGACCCCGCTGCGCATAACGCTGCTCGACCCATACGAGGCCCTCACCCGCTTCGGCACGCTTCCCCGGTTCTCAAACGAGTCGACGACCCGCACGAGCTGGTCCTGTGTCCCCAGCCCCGTTGTCCGGCTGACTAGCAGGTCGTCGGAGATGTTGTGGACTGTTGTCGCCTCCACACCCTGTGGGCTGTCGTAGGAATACCCGTCGCGCACGGCGTATCTGCGGGCCGATGACGCCAGGACGGCCGGCACAGTGCCCTCTGTCACCCGCAACTTCAGCGCTCCGTCAAACGCGTCTGCGCCGTCCGGGAAGTGCCCCGACAGTGACTTCATTCGCACCTCCGCACCTTCTGCGAAGTCGTCGAGGTCGACGGCCGTTCGCCAACCGAAGAGATCGGCCACATCGGTTCCCTGCAGGTTGAGGCGGTTCACCTCCACGAGTATCGCCGGGGAGCAGTACCGCGACCCACCGCTCCGGGAGTCCACGTAGACAATGTGCCTTCCTCTGGGAAGAACCGTGTCGAAGGCCCAGGAGCCGGCAGTGTAGCCGCTTGCTGGTACCTGCTTCTCCTCGATGACCGTCTCGGTGGCATCAGCGCTGAACGGCTCCGAGAACCTCACCAGCCGCACGACGTTCCCGGGCCTGACACTGCCCCGCAGTCCGAACGGCTCACCCTCCGTCTGGATGAGCTCCCCGACTAGCGGATTGTCTCCGGCGAGGGAATCAGCCACCGGCACGTCCCCGGGCGCACTGCCGCCACCAAAGACGCTGATAGCGCGCGTTTCGCTTGTGGTCACTGTGCCGTCCGAGTTCGACAAAGTCAGACGCAGGTCGTATAGCCCCTCTTCGAAGAACCAGTCCTCGCTTGTCAGGAAGTCGCTCCTGGCAACGGAGGTACCGTCGCGGACCCGCAATGGCCCGAGGCGGCCGACCACCTTGACGCCGGCAGCCAGCGTGATGGTGGCCATAGTTGACCCAGGCTGGGTAGGCTGCGAAGAGTACCGATATGCGACGGGGATGTAGGAGCTTAGCGGACTCTCGTCCGAGTAGCTGAAGTAGACGTCATCGCCGCCGTAGGCGTGAACCCGCGCAGCGGCGCGCGGGGAGAGCTCCTCCAGGAGAGGCTTCTCTGCGTGAGCCGCCGATACGCAAGTTGTCAGCTGTAGGGCAGCGCCAATTGCGGCCACAACCGCCACAAGACCCAGTCTGACGACACTCCGCGGCGCAATCAAAGGCTCCCCTTTCCCGCGACCTTCTCGAGTAGCTTGTTGACCTCATCGACAGGGACGAAGAATCCTATGCCGCGCACGTTCTCTCCGGTCGAGACGTACGCCGTGGCGATACCCACAATCTCCCCTTTCGCATTGACGACCGGCCCCCCGCTGTTACCCGGGTTGATGAGAGCGTCCGTTTGAACCAGCTTGGGTGCCCCTTCCGGAAGACCCTCCGGCAGAGCACTCACGATGCCGTGGGTGACGGTGAAGTTGTCGCCGTTGCGGAAAGGCTTCCCGATGACCCAGACCGGCTGTCCTATGTCCAATGACAGGGAATCGCTGAGGCGGGCCCCGGCGACCCCCAGCTTCCCGCGAACACGCAAAACCGCTATGTCTAGCGCCCTGTCAGCCGCAAGAACTCGAGCCTTGCGCTCCAACCCGTGGGAAAGCACGGTGATACGACTCATGCCGTCGACAGTATGAAGGGCTGCAACAACGTCCCCCGACTCACCCAAACCCACGCCGCTTCCCCGGCGCTCTTCCCCTCCCGCATTCCTGTTTCCGTCGTCAAAGGCACGAACAACGACTAGAGCCTCTCCCGCCACGGACGGCCAAACGGGCTCGAGCATGGAAGTGCCGGGGCCCGTCGCGGAACAGCCAAGGGCAAGTGAACAGACGCTCGCAGTCACCACAAGGAGCGACACTCTCCGCCTCGGGGGTTTCAAGGCCGAACCCCCCCCTGCGACGCGGCGGTTCTTGCTTGCCATGACCCAGGTCTTCATTGCGTCAACAGCCACATAGAGCCAGCGGCAACTCCAAGCAGCGCCAGCGCACTCACATCGGCAGCAATTACAGCCGCAAGAACGCGACGATGCGGCCAACGACGAGATACGGCAACCCCCACCGACTGCGGCAGTACAAGCACCAGAAGGACAAGCGGGGTCCTGGTCCAGAACGGCACGGCCTCGAGGAGCGCTCCAAGGGTCCACGACACCCACCCAATCTCTAAGCTCCGCCCGCACTCGGCAAGCTGTTCGGCAGGAAGGGCAATCGTGAGAGCCGAGAGCACCATCACTCCCACGAACGCCACGAAGACAGATCTCCAACCTGAGACAGTGGCCAACAGCGAGCACGCGGACAGACGCCCGATCCACCAAGCACAAAGCGAGTTCGCCAGAAGCACCGAGGGTATCGAGGCCAGAAAGGCCAGCATCAGCCAATCCCGCGATTCCAGACTCACCGGCCGACCCCACTCGCAGCCGTCACCGCAGTCCCCTTGTGAAGAACCGATACATGAACCCGGCGCTCGCGCGAGAACAGCTCCTAAGAAGCGGCAGGGTCTTCCTCCCATTTATCGGAGTCCTATCCCATGGCCGGTAACTTGGGTACGTGTACTCGCCTGTATGGTCTATCCACTGGTAGTAGGTCTGTCCGTCGACTCGACCGTAGTACGCGGTGTGTCCCGACCGGTCAACCCAACCCCACGCCGTGTTGGGACGGTAGTGCCCCGGAGCTGCCGCGAACGTATAGAGTGGCCTCTGACTGTACTGTCCGAGCTCAATGTAGATGTTCTTGCGAACCCACTCCTCATACCACCAGTGGGGCGAGACCTTGGGCCAGTTCTTGCGGAGGCCCGCGTGATGCGGATTGCGATTGTCTTGTACGAGATGGAGTGCGACACCGAGCTGATACATCGCATGGTGCAGATGTAGGCTCTTCGTTCCGGGACCCAAGTCGGCTTGATACTGACGCCAATACCCCAACGCTTTGCGCAGCGCCCGATCGGCCCAATACCCACTGGTGGCCCCCTTGTAGCCAGCATGATCGCGGTCAATCCGTGCCGCCATCCCGTGATCGGCCCAAGGAACCTGGCCATTGTCGGCATCAGTGACGCCTTTGATGATGGTCTCCCAGTAGAGATGCCCGGGGTACAGGCGGTCCGGATCGTTCAGCAGATGAAGCCAACGAGTGTTCTTTCCTTTGTAGTTGCCCAGCGCCATGATCCCGAAATGCGTCATCTTCTCATGCGTCCTGAAGCTCCTAGCCGAGGTCTGGCTTGGAGTGCCTGTGGCGAATGCGGGGGCCGCACTGGTGATGATTGTCACCGGCCCGACACGGTTGCTCAGACACAGGTCTACGTTGGCTGATCCGCCAAGACACCCATCGCTTGCACCTGCTATCACCTCGTAGCACATCGGGATATCCAGGTCCTCCAGTACATAGCTACCGTCAGTTTGGGTGTTTGCCTGTCCGACCGTCGCGCCGCCTTCCGCACGTGCCACAACAGTAGCGCCTGGCACTGGATTCCCTTGCTCGTCAACCACGATTCCCGACACGCTGCCGGCAGGGCCCAACGTCACATCTGTCGTGGCCGACACCACGGTCGTCTCAAGCTCCTGGGGCCGGTAGCCCGCCAACTGCATCGTGCTCAGAATCCAGTCCGAGCGCGCGGCTAATTGCGATGAACCGCCCGCACCTGACAGCCCAATGGACGTCACAGTCCCCGTCTCGACGGGGATATCCGTCCTGGCAGTGGCGGAGTAACCGACGGCATCCACCTGAATGGAGTACTTGGCCGGCGCATCGAGATCTGTCAGCAGATACTCACCCTTTGCGTCGGTGGTCGCCTCAACCGTGCATGGCAAGCCAACCGACTCGTTACACCCCTCCGCGACCACCTGGGCACCGGCAACCGGGCGGTTGAAGCGATCCCTGATTCTACCTATGACGCCTCCCGGTTTCCGAGGCCCAAAGAACACGAGTCGTGGCGGGTCCCCTTCCGACACGGTGATCTCCTGCCTCTGGCGAGCCATACCGTTTGCGTCCACGTAGACGGAGTAGAGTCCCGGCGGGAGCGCAAGCCAGTAATCCCCCCACTCACAGGCAGCGCCGTATTGCTGCACTTCCTCTCCGGGTTCCGGCGTGGACATGGCGACGATCTGCGCATGGGCAGGGGCCAGGGCTTGTTCCGTGCGAAACCAGCCGTAGATCACCGGATCGGCGCGCACACCAGCAAGGGGCTCGACCGCAATGTTGTCCGCATGGACGTGGTTGCCTGATCCGACCACGACGCCCACTCGACCCGGCCGAGGGTATGACACCTGGGACTCGGTCGTTCTGATGAAGGATTTCGAATCCACGAAGACCCTGAACTCGCCACCGCGCGCCTCGATGCGCACATGATGCGGCTCCCAAGGCGGCCCATTGCCCACTGCTGCCGCCCGATCCTCGGTGCTTGGGACGAACGGCACCGGCGAGCCGAGCTGTGTCTCTACGCCGTCTACCAGCTTGGCCAGCCACAAGGCTGTCGTCTCGTCCCTAGTTCCCAGTCGCAGCACATATCCGTTCCTCTGATCCTGTGCCCGGAACAGCAGCTTCATGTCCCAGGCACCCGGATAGCTCGTCTGGTATGCGACGTCCACGTTGTATGCGTAGTCCGACTCTGTCAAAACGTCCGCGTTCAACACACCGCTGCGCGCGGTGGATGAGGTTGCCGCGGACGCGGGCGCGCCCGCCTCAACACAGAGCTCTCCGCCTTCGGTGCGCACCGAGCCGGGGGTACCGCCGGCCAGACCGGCAGCCCCCTCCCAAGTGCTCCAAGACGCAGGCCTCGTTGGCCCATCCGCATCGTTGAAGCAATCGGAGACCAGCGTCGCGCCAAACTCGCCCTTGAGGCCATAGCTCAACCCCGGCACTTTCCCGTCTTCCCCATCGCACAACTTGGCACTGAAGCCGAACCCTCCTTGCGAGTTCGACACCTTGACGAGCAGCAGATTCCAGCCTTCCTCAAGGCCGACCTGCACCTTGTCGACATCCGCCTGATGCGTCCTTGACCCGGCGTAGGTATGAACCGGCGCGCCGTTCATCCAAACCTTGATGCCGTCGGTGCTCCCGAGCCAGAGCTCTCCGCCTTCAGGGGTCTCGCTCTTGATGTACTTGGCCGCGTAGACGACAGAGCGATCGAGCGAAGTCGACTGGCTGCCCAGCGCCGATGCGACATCTATGAACGACGCCTGACTGCTGACCGTCATCCACTTCCTGCCCGCCGAGGGGCCGGTACCGGCAACGATTTCGCCAGGCGACGGCCGGACGTTGCACTCCCCCCGAGCGCCGGCCAGATAGTCCACGGCCAGACGAGCTCCCTCGCTCTCCCCAGCGGTCGATCCGTCGAAGGGACCTAGGACCACCCAGTCCCGAATGAATGAGGCCTGAGGAATCGGAGGCAGTTCGTTTTGGACGTGAAGCACCGCCTCCGGGCTGTACGACACGTTGCCCGCGCGATCGCGGACCTCCATTTGGAGAGAGGAGTGCCCGTTCAGATCATCATTTGTGTTCCAGCTGAAGGAATACGGAGGCGAAGTGTCCTCGCCCACCAACCGACCGTTCGCCACCAGCAATACGCTGTCAGAACCAGAAGCTGCCAGGCCCACTGCGGAACTGGTGCCCGACGCTGTTCCGGTCGATGTTCTGGACGCGGCGGCCGCTGCCGTATCATCCGCGAACGCCGTCACGGTCACCGTGCCGCTCACGGTGTTCTCAGCGGCCGGTGAGATGATGCCCGCCACGGGGCCGTTGGCGTCCAGCCGGAATGAGCCGGTGTCCCACCACGACCAGGCGGCGCCATCGTAGCCGCGCACGCGCCAGTACAGCTTGCCGTCCGGGAGCGGCGCCGAGGGCGCCCACGTCGCGTCGCGCGACGACACGTCGCCAGAGTCCGCCAGAACAGTGGAGGCGTCCCACACCGTGGAGCTCGTCCCGATCTGCACGCGGTACTTCTGCTGCGGCTCCGGCGAAGAGTACTCCCAGGAGAAAGTCGGCTGCGGGTCCGTCAGCCATTCGCCGGAGAACCCGGCGTTCGGCGCAGTCACCTTCACGCCGGGCGCATAGCTGACCTGCAGATATGGAGCGCCGGACGAGTTCTCGCGCGCCCGGAACTTCTTCCAGTAGGTAGCTCCGTTGCTCCCCTCGTGGACCACGAACCCGTAGTTGCCCCAGGTCTTGTCGACCCAGTTCTGCACGCAGCCGCTCACCCCGAACGACGCCCAATTCCCGCGGCGCACGGAGTCCGACGTCAGCCCCGACGACGACGGCCGTCCACTCCAGTTGGACCCCGTCTCGGACCAGTACTGGGTGGCGCGGTTGCACCATACCGCCGTGTCGACGGTCGAGTAGTAGGAGTGCTCACAGTACATCTTGAGCGTCGCGGACGTGACCCGCACGCCATATAGAGAGGCGATGGAGAACTTGATCAGGGTGTGATTGGTACCGGTCGCCGACGAGTAGTAGCCGCATTTCAGCTGGTAGTAGCCATCGGCGTAGTCGCGGTCATAGTTGTTCGATGGATACGCGCTGGAGATGTAGGTGTCGCCGATGGCGTCCTTGGTGATGGTCGGATCGATGTAGACCGGATAGACGCGCTTCGGATCGGCCAGCCAAGCGGCGTCGGCCGTGAGCACCCCGACCGGTCTGCCGTCGACCAGCTCAACCCGGAACCCCACCTTACTCGACTGGGCCGGCTCACCAGCGCGATTGGTCGCGGAGTCGTGCATGATGAGATTGCCGAACCGGGCCAACCGCCGGCCGGTGAACGTGCTGTATAGGCCGAGCCGCCCGCCCGAGCTCCCGCTTACGGCTGCCGGGACCACCCCCGCGGACGCGCCGGGGCTCTCGTCAATCGACTCCCCCACATCCTCCTGCAGCCGCAGGTGGTCGACCGCGAGGCGGAACTTCCAGACAGCCCGCGACGGGGAACGCCTGAGAACCACCAGCTCTTTCAGCTCGGTATTGCCGGCCTCGTAGCGGAGATCGACCCCTGGGTAGACATTGGGATAGGTGACCGATGAACCCGCGACGACGGCACTCGTGTCGGCCGCACCATCAGGCGACAGCGCGAACGAGGCGCTACCATAGGAGAACCGCACCGCCGGCGCGGCCAGGTCGCCGGTGGCGGCAGACCCCGCGCCGCTCCTCCCGATCCGGCGCGCCAGCCAGACCTTGAAGCTGTTGGCCTCGTTCACGAGTCCGGTGCCGGAGTCGTCCGGCACCAGACGATTGCTGATATCTTGCCATCTCCACTCGGCGTCGCGGTAGTGCACCGCGCCTGCCCATATCCGGGCGGCCAGCTGTCCGTCATCGGTGGCGTAGCGTTTCGAGCACTCGTCTCGCCTGTCATCCAGCTCACGCCAGCCCGCCGGGACGGCCGGCAGCGCTGTGAAACCTGCGCCCGCCGCACCCGTCGCCGCGACCCCAGCCGCCGCATCGGCCGCGACAGCCTCCTGCGCGGCCCCTAGCCACTGCCCTAGAGGCAAGCCCACGCGCGCCGGCCAGCCCACAGGCGTGACCGCCAGCGCTACGGCGAGCAGGGTGGCGCCCGACAGACCGGCGACCGACATCTTCCTCAGGCAACGCCAAAGCAGACCCGACATACGATACACAGTGCCCTCCCATCCTCACGAAACGGCCGACGGACCATCGACGGCAGCGACAGCCACGGCCTCAGCCGCGGCGACAGCCACAGCAGCGGCCACCGTATCGGCGACCACAGCAGCGGCATCAGACAACAGCCGCCAGCAGTGCAGCGTGGAGCAGGCCGGCCGGAAAGCGAGGACGACAAAAGCCTTGAAGTGAGATCGACCGCAACAACAGAGACTACGCGGGAAATCCTTGAGGGGCTTTTGGCGCGGCCCAACAACCGCAATGGGCTATTTCTATCAGAAGGCAGAACCCGGGGAATTGCCCGAAAGTACATATCGATATGTACCTTCGGGCAGATTTTCGCCACGCAGACAGGTCATGCATCGCTGAGCGCGGTACGCGGCACGGAGACAGCCCAGACAGCACTGAGAGTGACAACTAGCGGCCACGACCTATCGGCAGCGCTCCTACGCGCGCACCTCGACGAACCCGCCGCCGCTCGTGATACTGGCCTCGGCCGCCTCGAGCGCGCGCACCACGCGCAGCCCGCTCGCACCGTCGGTCCGCGGCAGCGCGCCCGTCGACACGCACTCCAGGAAGTGCCGCACCTCGGCCATCAGCGGCTCATAGCTGTCCACCCGCGGCGACACGATGTCCCCGGTCCGGTAGCTCAGCTGGAACTGGCCGAAGCTCTCCGGCGTGTCGAACTCCACCCGATGGTCGAACACCTTGATGCTCTCGACGGGCTCGGTGTCCTCATACAGCAGCATCTTCTTGCTCCCGACGACCACGGTCCGGCGCAGCTTCACCGGCGAGAGCCAAGAGAGCTGCACCTCGGCCACCACTCCCGACGGGAACCGCAGATTCACGAACGCGACGTCCGGCTTGGACGGGTCGATGCAGCCCCGCCCGAATGCCGCGACAGCCGACGGCTCCTCGCCCAGCCAGGCGAACAGGATGGAGAAATCGTGCGGCGCGAGGTCCCAGATGACGCTGACATCCGGCCGCAGGATGCCCAAGTTGACGCGGCTCGACATCATGAAGTAGACATCGCCGAGCTCGCCGGAGTCGATGATCTCCTTGACCTTGACGACCGGCGGGCTGTACTCGAAAGTGTGCCCCACCATCAACACGCGCCCCTGCCGCTCCGCCACGGCGATCAGATCTTCAGCCTCCGCCGCGGTCGCGGTGAGCGGCTTCTCGATCAACACGTGCTTGCCGGCCTCCAGGGCGGCCTTGCCGAGCGAATGGTGGTTGACGACCGGGGCCGCGACGACGATGGCGTCGATGGACGGATCCGCGAACAGCGTCGCGCAATCCGTGCAGGTGGCCACTCCCGGATGCCGCTGCCGCGCGCGCGCCAGGTTGGCCTCGCCCTGGTCACAGATGACGGCCAGTTCGCACGCGTTGCTCTCGATCAAGTTGCGGGCCAAGTTCGGCCCCCAGTAGCCCTAGCCGCTAAGGGCCACCCTGGGCACCACCCGGTTCTCAGCCACCGGACGTCCCCCCTGCCTCATCCGCGCCCACGTACCCCATCACCGACGCGGCGAACCTGCCGAAGTCACCCAGCCGCTCCTGCAGGATGTCGTAGAGCTCGTCGGGCGAGATCTCATCGTACAGGTGGACAAGACGGTTCCTGAACCTCGCCATCCTGGCAAGCTCCCCCGCGAAGTCCTCCGGCAGTATCCCGGCCTCGCCCAGGATGATGAAGACATCGCCATAGGTCGCCGGCCGCCTGAGTTGCATCTCCGAGATGAGGTGGTTGCCGACGTCCAGGCACGACTGAATCGAGTTCTGGAGCAGCCGTTCCGCGGCCGAGCGCGCAATCGGGTCGGCCAGGAACGCGGCCCGCGGTTTGGCCGCGATCTCACGCAGTTCCGTGACCCGTTCGTCCAGCTTCTCGAATTGGAGTCTAAGCCGTTCTGCGTCGGGCACCGAGCCCTCCTTCCAGGATCCGCCGCTCGAAAGCGCGGAAGTACTCCTCTCGGGCCGGCCGCATGTCGAGATAGCGATCCGTGACGCCCGTCTCGAACTCCACCCGCAACGCCTCATCGGCCACGTAGACAGGTACGCCCCTGCTAATGACCTGGTACTTGAAATCCAGTCCCGCATGATTCATGACGGCCAGGTCGATTCCCTCGTCCTCGAACACAGCTTCGAGAATTCCCAGCAGGTCAAGCTGCAGACGCAAACGCTGCTCCGAGTCCAGGCCCCGCTCCAGCAGCACCGCGACATCCACGTCGCTGAGTGCCCCCGGGCTGCCGCCTGCATAGGACCCGTGCAGGTAGACCAAAGCCACCGGCAGGTCCTTGAGCCGCTCCGCGCACGCCGCACGCGCCGCGGACAGATCCACCGGCTTCCCGTTTCGGCTGCGCATGACGTCGATGAACCGCATGTCCCCGCCAATCTTCCTCGGAGTCTCCCCTGGGCGCCTCTTGTGCACACCCCGTGCCCAGAGGCCTTCATCAGCCTAGCAGAGCCTCCGGTCGGCTTCAAACAACCGCGAGGCTTTCCGCGCGGAGCTCCGAGTGCCGACTGATCAGCTCGAAGTCCGCATCCGAGTGAAGGAGAACCGCGTCTTCCTCGATGGCGGCCGCGGCGATGATGAGGTCTATGTACGGGACTCTGACTCCCTTGCGCCTGAGGCCAAAAGCAAGTTGCGCTGCGCGCTCCCAGGTGTCCACCGTCACTTCGACCTGCCGAAGAGCGTCCAGCCGCGACTTCAGCCTGCCGTACTCCGCCTCAGTCTTTGTGCCCCCGAGGAGCTCCAGCTTCACCGGCGGCACAACGGCCACCACGCCTTGCTCGAGAAGCGCACTCAATCGCTCTGGGGCGACGCGGTCCGCCCCTCTCCGGAGGGCCGGTATCCACACGCTGGTGTCGACGATGACCATATCAGCGGGCACGTCTCAACCTCTTCAGCTCCTTGAGGTCGATGGCCAAGTCGTAGGTCCCCAGCTCTCCCCGCAGTGCCTCGATGTTCTTCTTGCGGACGAGCTCGCGCAGACCGGCCTCTATGGCCTGCCTCTTCGTCTTGGCCCCGGTCGCGTCCATGGCCGCCTCCAACAGCTTCTCCTCGATCACCACGGTGGTCTTCATGACGTCTCCCGAACGTACGGCCGCAGTATGCATACTCCCGATACATATTCGGTATGCATATCCTAGCACGCACGGTCGCCCCGGGGGTAGGGCTTCTTCTGCAGACGGCGCCTCGCGACCCCGATTGCACCGGGGTGGCGTCAGGAGCCGCCCACGGTATGATAGCGGCATGCCTGAACCCAGGTACGACGTCGCAATCATAGGCGCCGGCGTCATCGGGCTCTCGGTGGCCCGGGAGCTGCTGCGTCGCGACTTGTCCGTGCTGGTCATCGACAAGGAGCATGACGTCGGGCGCGGCGCCAGCGGCCGGAACAGCGGGGTCATCCACCCGGGCTTCTCGGTGGCGCCGGGCACGCTCAAGGCGCGCCTGAACGTCGAGGGCAGCCGCCGGATGCGGGAAGTGTGCGCGGAGCTCGATGTGCCGTTCGAGGAGACCGGCACACTGGTCGTAGCGGCCTCGTCGGATGAGGTGCCGGCCTTGCAGGCCATGCTCGATGCCGGCCGCGCGAACGGCTTGGAGCGCCTGGCGATCATCGGTGCCGATGAGCTGGCCGAGCTCGAGCCGGCGGTCTCCGGGAGCGCCGCGTTGTACTCCCCCGAGGGCACCATCATCAGTCCACACGCGCTGGTCTTCCGCGTGACCGAGAGCTGCCTGGCCAACGGCTGCGACATCGCGCTGAACACCGAAGTCCGAGACCTCACTCGAGACGACGAGAGCTGGATCCTCTCCGCCCCCAGCCTCGAAGCACGCGCCCGCCTCGTGGTGAACGCCGCCGGGGTGGCCGCACCGCACATCTCACGCCTGGCGAGAGCGGAGCACTTCGACTCGCACCCTTGCCGAGGCGAGTACCTCGTGCTCGACCGCCTGGCCCAAGGCGTGCCCGGCCGGATGGTCTATCCGGTCCCGCCCGAGAGCGGCGGACTCGGCGTCCACTTCACGCCGACCATCGATGGGAACACGCTGATAGGCCCCAGCGCCGAATACCTCGACACCGCAGAGGACTTCCGCACCACGCCCGAGGTGCTGGCCCGCCTGTTCGACGAGGCCACGGCGCTCTGCCCGGACTTCGACCCGGCCGATGTCATCGCAAGTTTCGCCGGCGTCCGCGCCAAGATATCGCGCGGCACCTATGGCGAGTCCGACTTCGTCATCGAGAACAGCCGGCTCGCGCCCGGCCTCATCAATCTGGTCGGTATCGAGTCGCCCGGCCTGTCGAGTTCGCCCGCCATCGCCGAATACGCCGCCGGACTGGTGCTCGCCCACTTCCCGGATCACCCAGCGGGACCCGCGCCAGGCACCCGCGCGCTCATACCCATTTCGCCCGTCTCAACCAGGTTCGCGGATTTGTCCGACGCCGACAGGCGGCTCCGCGCCGAGGCCGATCCCGACTCGCGGGCTGTCGTCTGCCGCTGCGAAGAGGTCACCCGGGCGGAGGTCCTCGCGGCGCTCCGGAATCCACTTGGCGCGCAGTCGCTGGCCGCCGTGAAGACCCGCTGTCACGCCGGCATGGGCCGCTGCCAAGGCGGTTTCTGCACGCCGCGCGTCATCGACATCATGCGCAACGAGCTTGGGATTCCGGCCAAGGAGATCACCCTCAAAGGGCCCAGCTCAGAGATGCTCTCGGGCGAGACCAAAGAGCTGTTTCGATGACGCAGCGCGACACGCAGCCGGATGTCCTCGTCATCGGAGGCGGTCCGGCGGGGCTGGCGGCCGCGGCATCGGCGGCGCGAGCAGGCGCCGACGTGCTCCTGGTCGACCGCGACGCGCGCCTTGGCGGCATCCTCAACCAGTGCGTCCACGACGGCTTCGGACTGGAACTCTACGGTGAGTCGCTGACGGGGCCCGAGTACGCCGCCCGCCTCATCGCCGAGCTCGACGGCCTACCGGTCCGCACGCTCCTCGACGCGACCGTCCTATCGATCGATACGCCCCTCACCTGCCATGTCCTTTCCCCCAGCGGCTACGAGACCCTGCACCCCCGCGCCATCGTGCTCGCGATGGGCTGTCGCGAGCGCTCCTTCGGCTCGCTCGCCATCCCCGGCCCGCGGCCGGCCGGCATCTACTCGGCCGGGACCGCCCAGCGCTTGATCAACGTCGACGGGCTGATGGTCGGCCGTCGCGCCGTCGTCCTGGGCTCCGGCGACATCGGGCTCATCATGGCGCGCCGCATGGTGCTGGAGGGCGCCGAGG
>CAYWVN010000023.1:0-17309 GCA_964461725.1 uncultured Coriobacteriia bacterium
GACGACTACATCATCCTGCGCGGTGACGGTGTCCCCACCTACAACTTCGCGGTGGTCGTCGATGACCACGACATGAATATCACCCACGTCATCCGGGGGGAGGACCATCTCTCCAACACACCGCGCCAGATGGTTCTGTACCGCGCGCTCGGCTGGGACATTCCGGAGTTCGCGCATCTCCCGATGATCCTGGGTAGCGACAAGACGCGGCTCTCCAAGCGGCACGGAGCGACCGCCGTCGAGACGTATCGCGACGAGGGCTATCTGGCAGACGCGTTGGTCAACTACCTGGCCTTGATGGGCTGGTCGCGCGACGATGCCAGCACCGTCATTCCGCCGGATGAGCTCATCCGCGATTTCTCGCTGGACAGAGTGGGCAAGGCGCCGGCGGTCTTCGACCCGGACAAGCTCAAATGGATGAACGGCGAGTACATCAGGAGCAAGCCGGTCGACGAGCTGGTCGGTCTCATTGCGCCGTTCCTCGAGGCGGCCGGGTATGGTGCGGTAGCAGCGGACATGCGCGGCGACGGCCGGCTGGCCGGGGCGATCGCCATCATCCAGGAGCGGATATTCACTCTGGGCGAGGCGGCTGGCATGCTCGAGTTCCTCATGGTAGAGGACATCGAGCTGGATCCGGCTTCCGTGGAGAAGGTGCTGCGCCACGAGAAGGCGCAGTTCGTTCTGGAGACGGCGGTTGCGCGGCTGCGCACTCTAGAGCCATTCACCCACGACGCGATCGAGGAGACGCTGCGCGGGATGGTGGCCGACACCGGTCTCCGGGCCAAGGAGGCTTTCCAGCCGATTCGGGTCGCCGTGACGGGGAGCACGGTGAGTCCACCGCTGTTCGAGTCCATCGAACTTCTCGGCCGCGAGCGCACGCTGGAGCGTCTAGAGGCGGCCCGCCAGGTCGCCGGCCCTGCCTGATTCGTCCTCACTTCGCGTTCGCAGGCCACCGCGCAAGTCCCCGTACGGTTTGAGGGCGCGAAACGGCGTGTGCTATCATACGCCAGCGGAAACCGCTCCCTGACGCGTCGCTGCCTCAGAGCGAGTGGGCGTGGTTTCACGTTTGGGGGATCGTCTAATGGTAAGACGCGGGACTCTGGCTCCCGTTATGAGGGTTCGAATCCTTCTCCCCCAGCAGTTGCCGAAAATCGGCAGGAAGAGGCCCTTCAGCCAACAGGTTGAAGGGTTCTTTCAGCTGGTAGGACGCTATGTGCCGGTCTTTCAACACCAAGTTCGAAGGTATCAAACTCAGCAATCTCCGTTTCTCTTCCACATTCCCGTTACGGTATAGCTGACCTGCGGAATGTGCTATGTGAAAGAACTTCTCGATCTGTTCGAAGACGAAGTCGTCGTCCCTGGGCGCTCCCGTCAGTTGCGCCTCCAGGGTGGCCTTCTCGTTCAGCATCTCTCGATGCTTGGCATCGTACTCCTCAAGAGGGACCGCCCCGGCCACATATCCGTCCAGCAACCGCTTGCGTTGCTTCGAGTTCTCGGCCATCAGATAGTTGGCCCTATCCAATACCTCATCTGCCTCAGCGAATTCCTGGTCCTTCAGCTCGCGCGTTGCCCTGACCAGCAAATCGAGCATCTCCCGGTCGATCGCCACTCGGTCGAATACCGCAAGGACCTCTTCTTCCAGCGCTTCCTCGCGCACGTATCGCTGCGAGCACCTGGTTCCGGACTTTGAGCACCGGTAGTACGTGTGCCCCTTCTGCACCTCGGCTGTGATTCCTCGGCCGCACTCACCACAAGTGAAGAAGCCCCGCAACGCGAACGCGTACTTCTTTTCCTTGGCCTTGCTTCTCTTCCTAAGTTGAGCCTGCACCTGGTCAAAGAGCACTTTGTCGATAAGCGGCTTGTGCTGACGGACGGGGACCTTCAGGAGAGCCTGAACCGGTTTGAGTCAGTGGTGGAGACGGCCAACGATGCCGTGATATGCCTGGACGAACAAGGGAGCGTAATCTACTGGAATGGGGCTGCCGCGAGTATCTTCGGCTACTCCGCCGATGAGGTGGTCGGCCGGCCCTTCAGCGTGCTGACCCCGGAGCACGTGCAGGATTCCACCAAGCAGGGCTTGGATAGCGTCATCTCCACCAGTGAATCTGACGGCGTCGGCCGGGTAGTCGAGATGACGGGGTTGAAGAGCGGCAACCGGGAGTTCCCGATGGCGCTCTCTCTAGCCGTCTGGCAGTCTGAGGAGGGCATCAAGTACACGCTGATCGCTCGTGACATGACTGAGCGCAAGCGGGTACAGGCTGAACAGGTAGCGAAGAGGCAGAAGATGGCGGCCCTAGCGCGCAACGTGATCCAGACGCAGGAGAGGGAGCGGCTCTACCTCTCGGGCGAGATAGAAGACCGTCTCATTCAGGGGCTGGTATCGGCCATACACAACCTGGAGAGCGTTGACATCTCGGCGCTGCCGGAAGCCGAGCAACTGAGGGTCCGGGAGATCGCCATGAATCTCCGCGAGAAGGCCGAAGACGGCCAGCAGCTCCTCGACGAGATCGAGCCGGTCTGCCGTCCCGATGCGGCACTGCACGGCATCATCAAGCGGGCGGTCGATCTGGTCTTCTGGAGGACATTCGTCAAGACGTCCATCGAAGTGCCGGACACGGTGCCGGACGTGAGCCAGAGCCTCAAGCTCGATATCCTGAGGATAGCTGAGGAAGGTCTTGTGAACATCAGAAAGCATGCCCAGGCGACGCGCGTTTGGGTTGCCGTGAAGGCGGAAGACCATGCGATCACGCTCGAGATAGGGGACGATGGTGTCGGCTTCGACGTCCAGGCCGCCCTGTCTGAGAAGGAAGGGAACTACGGACTACTGACGATGCAGCAGCGATCGGTGCTCTTCGGGGGAGATCTGACCATCGAGTCGACTCCCGGAGAGGGCACGACCGTGCGAGCTACGTTCCCTTTGGACTAGGAGGACCGCTCTCCACCCGAGGCCCCGCCGAGAAGCGGGGCCTTTCCTTTGTGGGCCTTTGGCTGGAGAATGGTCCATATGGAGAACTTCCGGAGGTACGGGAGCGTGCCGTTCAGGATAGCGGTTGTCCACGGAGGTCCCGGGGCGCCCGGAGAGATGGCACCGGTCGCTCGCGAGCTGGCTCGGGACCACGGTGCGCTGGAGCCGCTTCAGACGGCGGACACGGTGGCCGGGCAGGTGGAAGAACTTAGAGCCACCCTGGAGGAGTACGGCGCTCCGCCGATCACGTTGATCGGCTCTTCTTGGGGCGCGATGCTGGGCTTCATCCTGAGCGCGCGGCATCCTGCGCTGGTGCACAAGCTGATCATGGTGGGAAGTGCGGTCTTCGAGAAGAAGTATGCGTCAGGCATCATGGCCACGCGCCTGAGCCGTCTCACCGAGCGAGAGAGGCTAGAGGTGGGGCGTCTGCAGAGGGCCCTCGACGACCCGGCGACCGCCGAGAAAGACGCCGCCTTCGTTGAGCTGGGGCGACTTATAGCCAAGGCCGACTCATATGACCCGCTCCCTGAAGGCGATGAGCCACCGCAGCCTCAGTATGACGTCTATCGGAACGTCTGGCGCGAGGCAGAACAGCTGAGAGACAGCGGCGACCTACTGGATCTCGGGAAACAAGTGAGGTGTCCGGTCGTGGCCATCCACGGCGACTACGATCCTCATCCGGCTGAGGGTGTCGAGAACCCGCTCTCTAGTGTCGTGCGAGGCCTTCGATTCGTCTTGTTGGCCAACTGCGGGCATCACCCGTGGGCGGAACGACAGGCGCGGGAGAGGTTCTTCGCGATCCTCACCGAGGAACTGGTCTAGCGTGCGACCTTGGTGCGGACTTCCGCGGCCAAGCGCTTGCCCTCCAGGTCCTCCAGCCGTACGTAGCTGCCCCCGCCGGCGTTGGCCAGGCGACGGGCCAGATTCAACGTGGGGAAGCACTGGTCCGTGTCGATGACGAGCAGCCGTACCCCGTCACCGGCCAAGCGTTTGATTGCGTCCAGCGCCGCGGCAAGAGGCTCCCTGCCTAAGTGCGCGACATTGCCGTGGCCGTCGGTCACCAGCACCAGCCACGGTTCCGACTGAGGCCTGGCCCGCTTCTCCTGAGAGAAAGACTGGCGGGCGGCCTCGATCCCCTGTGCCAGAGGCGTGCGGCCTCCGGACGCCAGGTCAGTCAGGGCCGCGCGGGCGCGCCGGACGTCAGAGGTCAACGGCAAGACCACTTCGGCATGGGCCTGTCGGAAAGAGACCAACCCGACGCGGTCGCGCCTCTGGTAGGCGTCGGTCAAGAGCGCCAGGATCGCGCCCTTGGCCGCGGCCATGCGCTTTCCGGCCTCCATCGAGCCGCTCGCGTCCACGCAGAAAAGGATCGACGCCCCCGCCTTGGTCCGGCGGACCTTCCGGCGGACGTGCTCAGGGGCGATGGCGACGGCCAGCGAACCTTCCGCGACCGCTCGGTCAGACCGATTGCCCTGTTCAGTGACCGTCTTGGGGTGGCCATTTTGATAGGGGGCAGCGGCCCTGATGGATGCGTCCAGGGCGATGTCGGGGCCCGGCCGGTCGGCGGGTCGGCTGGACGTGTAGCGCCCTCGAGCGCCGTCCGTCCTGGAGCGGAACCGCTGCCCGGGCCGGGCCTTCGGGCCTGCGGAGGCGTCCCTGATCAGGCGTGGTGTCTGCGGCAAGTCGACCGGCTCGGCGACGGCGCCGTCGGCGGATCGACCGGCAAGCGCTCGAGCACGGGTGACGGTAGGCCTGATGTGGGCGCTTCCGGTCGTGCTAGTGCGTTCCGCCGGCTGACGGGACGATGGCTGCGCGGCTTGACCGACCGCTTCCACCAGCTGGGTGAGAGCATCGCCTTCGGTGGCGAGGTTGTGCCCGGGCGACGCGCGGTGCGCCAGCACCAAGGGGGCGACGGCCAGAACATCGGGGGCTTCGGCCGAGTCGCGTCCCTCCAGGGCCGCCGCGGCGGCCGCTGCCAGCGCCATCACTACATCGGCCCGATGACCGGCGACCTTGGCCTGCAGGCAGATGGTGGTGATGAGCTCGATGATCTGATCGGAGACATCGACCTCGGGGAGAACGGCTTGTGCGGCCACGATGCGTTCGCGTAGCTCGAACTCACTCTCGGCCCATCGGTCGATGAAGTCATCCACGGAGCTCTCGTAGTCCAGGCTCCGCCTCACGATCTCAGCCCGCTCGGTGGGTTCGGAGGTGTCACGGACGACCGCGCACAGTCCGAAGCGGTCAAGTAGCTGTGGGCGCAGGTCGCCCTCCTCCGGGTTCATCGTGCCGACCAGGACGAACCGCGCTGGATGGGTGAAGCTCACGCCCTCTCGCTCGACTCTGGCTACGCCGGAGGCGGCTGCGTCCAGAAGGACATCGACGAGATGGTCCTCGAGGAGGTTCACCTCGTCGACGTACAGGATTCCTCGGTTGGCGGCGGCCAGCAAGCCAGGCTCGAAGCGCTTCTCGCCGGTCTTCAAGGCGTGGCTGACGTCCAGTGTGCCGACGACGCGGTCCTCGGTGGCCGACACCGGAAGCTCCGCCACCCGCACGGGCCGCTCCTCGGCCGGCAGCTCTTCGCCGGACTGGGTGCGTTGCAGGCACTCCGGGCAGAGAGAGGTTTGGTCGGTGGGATCGCAACCGTAGGCGCAACCCGACACGACCTCGATGGAGGGAAGAAGCGTGGGGAGCGAGCGCACGGCCGTGGACTTGGCCGTGCCTTTTTGGCCGACCACAACGACTCCGCCGATGGCCGGCGACACCGATGCCAGCAGAAGGGCCTGCTTCATGGAGTCCTGGGCGACGATGGCTGTGAAGGGATAGGGCTGGCGGACTGTCTTCATCTGCTGCTCCGGATATGTCGCGGCCGCTGGGTCGGTACCGGCCTTCCCGGTTGATTCGGCGTCCTGACGCGGCTAGCTTAACACTACATATGGGGGCTGACAACGGCGGGACGGCAATATGTTGGGTCAGTTGAAGGGAGGGGGGAGTCCGGCTAGAATACGGCTACCGTGGCGCATTAGTCTAGCGGCCTAGGACGCCGCCCTCTCAAGGCGGAGACCGCGGGTTCGAAACCCGCATGCGCCACCACAAAGGGTGCCGGCTGAGCCGGCGCCCTTGCTTTGTTCGTGTTGGTGGTGCGCCGGCGTCTCTTCGCGCCGACCGCGCCGCACGCACTGCGAACATGGCGGAAGAGCCCCCTTGCCCGGTAAGGGGGCTCTTCCCACAGACGGGGATGTTCGGTGTATGCTGTTGACCGAGATGAGCCTTGAGCGCGACGTTCAGCAGCACAAAGGCGACGCTGCCGTCCTGGAGTGCCTCTATCGCGAGGCTCTGGAAGAGGGGCGCGAGAGCGACTTCAAGGAGGCGGTATCGCGCGTCCTTGCGGAGCCGGGCGACGAGGAACTCTTGGTTGCCTGGGCCTACCGGCTGCGATTCCTCCCGCTGCCCGAGCCTGGGGCCGGAGTGGAAGCTAGGCCGGAGGCCGCGGACGGGTCCTTGATGGCCGGGGCTGAGGCTCGTCGCTGGCTCACCGCCATCCTCATCAGCGTCATCTTGGGTGTCGTCTACGTGCTACTGCGGCGCGGCTTCGAGGTGCCGCCGTTTCCCGTGCCGGGGCTCAGCAACCGGCTCTTTTGGATCGGCTGGGTCCCATGTACCACCTGGGCCATCCTTGCCTACCTGGCGCTGGCCGACGGTTGCCGGCAGCGGGTCCGCGTGTATGGGGCGGCTGGGCTCGTGGTCGGACTGCTGTGCGTACCGGTAGCTTGGGTTGCCTCGGGCCAGGGTGGCACGGTGGAGGGGCTACTGGCCATCCATCTGCCTTTCGCCGCCTGGCTGGCAATCGGCATCGCTGTGGCGTGGGCCTATCCCGACCGCGCCCGCCAGTTCTATGGCTGCGTGGTCAAGTCCCTGGAGACGGCTGTCACGGCCGGGCTCTTCCTTATCGCCGGTGGCATGTTCTTCGGGCTCACTGTAGGAATATTCTCGGTGCTGGGCGTGGAGTTCACGCAGCGCTTCTGGATGGCGGTGGCGTCATGGGGCATCGGTGCGATTCCCGTTCTCGCGGTGGCGACCGCACACGAACCCCGCCGGGCGCCGGCCGAGCAGAGCGGCCCGCTCGGTCTGAGCCGTCTCTTGAAGATACTGACGCGCCTTATCCTGCCGCTGGCGGTGTTCGTCCTCGCGGTATACGTCGCGTGGTTCATCCCGTTCAATTTCAGTCGGGCGTTCGAGAGCCGCGAGACGCTGATCGTCTACAACGCGACCATCATCGCGGTCATCGCGCTCATCATCGGCGCCGGCCCAGGGGGGCACGAGCAACTGGCGGCACGAAGCAGTGCTGTGCTCAAGTACGTGACTCTGGTAGTCGCGGGACTGACCGCGGCGCTGAACGTGTACGCCTTGGCGGCAATCGCGTACAGGACGATCCAGGAGGGCCTGACGGCCAATCGACAGACGGTCATCGGCTGGAACGTCATCACGCTGGCGCTGTTGGCCCTGGTGTTCGTCCGCATGCTCAAGGCCAAGCGTGACACGTGGCCGGAGGTCTTTGGAGTGTCGATCGCCTGGGGTATGGTCCCGGCCGGGCTGTGGGCTCTCTGGGTCCTAGTGGGACTGCCTCACACGTAGGATTGACCTATATCCGGGGCGTGTCCGGCCGTTCGCGCCGCGTGCCGCTTGGGGCAATCCGAAGAGGGGGGCTCAACAAACAGGCGCAAGTTGCCGAATAGTGCCAAAAGGCGGACAATATCCAGGTAGTCATCTGACATAGGAGAGCAGAATGGACGCAGCAGAGAAGCAGGGACTACGATACTTGGCTGCCGCATTCGGTACCTTGCTGGTGTTGTCGATAACGTTGTGGCTAAGTAGCTCCCTCGGGGCGCGGGGTGCCAGCAGTCTTACCAGCCCGACCGCGGCCGTCAACGGCACCGGGGTCGAGTACACCGCCCCCCAGACGAACCTGTTCGCGCCAAATCCCTTCGACAACAACTATCAGAAGCACTTCACCGAGCACGTCCACATCCGGCGGAAGACCGGGCCTAGCGGCGAGCCGTACCAATACATCACCAAGTGGTACGTTCTCTATGGCCAGAAGTACTGGAAGCCTTTGGTCATGGAGTACGACCAGCTCGGCCGCTGGGTGACCACCTACTGGGGTCGTCCGGTGCGTACCGGCGTGTGCCCGCAGTGCGGGCTGCCGTGCGCGAGCGTGAAGTGGCACCCTGAGCTATGGAACGTTTCGCGTACTGAGACCATCTACCCCAGGGAGAACATTGCCGTCCAGGAGGTCGGCTCCTCTGACGGTGGTGCGGGGGGCGGGCTGCTCAATGCCCCCAAGTACGATACCAAGAGCGAGCTCGACTTCATGTATGCGCACTCGCGGAAATTCTGGCGCGTCAGGTATCGCGACTACTCCTTCTACCACCAGAAGTGGCAGCATGTGAGGACCTCATACAGCGAGGTCTATCTGTTGCCCAACGGCAAAGGCGAAGACGCCAAAGTGAATCCGGTTCTGTACGTGAACTGGGACGTGGAGAAGCCGCTCGCGTCAACCGGCGGGTGGCAGTTCCGGGACTGGCCGGCACAAGTCGCCAACGGCGGGACCCTGAAGGTGCTCAGTCCCAAGAGCGTCCCCGATCCCGAGGAGGTCATGCGCGAGTTCGTGCGCTACGGCAAGGTCGGCTCGCCGGACACTGCCGGCTCGACGGAGTAGCCGGTGGACTACGTCGAGGTAGTCAAGAAGGCCTGGCTCGTTTCCTGGCGCAACCGGGCCATGTGGATATTCGGCCTCCTGGCGGGGTTCGCCGGGGGCAGCAGCAGCAGCTTCAGGTTCCCCAGCGGGTCGTCGGGCGGCGGTTCCGGCGGATCGAGCGGCGGGAGCCTGGACCTTCCGCCGTGGCTCGAGAGTCCACGCCTGCTGCTCATCGAGGGGATTCAATTCGTACGACTCCATCTTGCGCTGGTTGTCGCCGTGGTGGTTGTCGTGCTGGCGATAGTCCTGATCTTCAAGCTGTTTCGCTGGGTGTCTCGCCCGGCGCTCGTCCGAATGGCCGTTCAGGCCGGGGAAGGAAACCCCGTCACTTTCGGTGACGGATTGTCCGCGGGCGGCGCGTTCGTAGTGCGCAATGTGGCCATGGGTTGGATTCTGTGGTCCCCGGTCTTCGTGGTTTCGGTGGTGGTCCTAGGGAGCTTCGGCCTCATCGCCTACCGGGGGATGATGGCCAGCAACAGCTGGGAGCAGTTCGTCACCCCGCTGATAGCGCTCGGCTTGTCGCTGCTGGGTTTCAGCGTCGTGATGGCTCTGGTCACGTTTCCGCTCCGGGTGTTCACGACCATCTGCCTGCAGGTGCTCGTAG
This sequence comes from uncultured Coriobacteriia bacterium, assembly GCA_964461725.1. Taxonomy (GTDB): domain Bacteria; phylum Actinomycetota; class Aquicultoria; order CAYWVN01; family CAYWVN01; genus CAYWVN01. Next base: position 9,328 of record CAYWVN010000023.1, read on the forward strand.
TGAATGACGAACCCGGTCCCGTATCCGCCATCTCGAGATGCTGGAGGGAGATGCGGGCTAATTTCGGCCAGTTCGCGGTGGTGTGGCTGATTTCGCTTGTCGTAGCCGTCGCGGTGGGGATGATGCTGTTCGCCGGTGTTATGCTGGCCGGCGTAGTGTTGGCGATAGTCATCATCATCGGGGTGTTGGTGCAGACCCAGAACGCGGTGGCCGGCATCGTGGTGCTGGGACTGGCGGCCATCCTCGGCCTGATCGCTCTAGTCGCGGTGCTGGTGTTCTCGGGGTTCCTGGGGGCTTTCGTCTCGAACTTCTGGACCTACTCCTACCAAGCCGTGGTTGCTCGCGGGAGAGATCAGGCGGCCGTGTCGGTCGAGGCGCCTGCCTAGACTAGACGGCGCGGACGACTTTGTTGGCCTTCAGGCACTTCGTGCATACGCGGATGTTCTTCGGAGAGCCATCGACGATTGCCCGGACCTTCTGGATGTTGGCGTCCCAGCGGCGGTTGCTCACTCGGTGAGAGTGGCTGATCTTGCTGCCGAACGACGGGCCCTTGCCGCAGATATCACACCTCTTTGACATTCCGTGACTCCCTCTTTGCTTCGAAACAGCAAGGTGAATGCTACCACGGGGTAGGCGCCCGCCGCAACCGCTCCCGGGTCGCTCCCGGGTCGGCGCTTTCGCCGACTCGTCGAGTCGTGTGATTGGCCCAGGTCGCGGTGCCTGGACACTGCCGTTCCGGGTGGTATAGTCGAAGGTGCCCGGTCGGTATCTGTCGTGCCCAGAGGGGAGGTGATGACAGTGACCGACGCTTATGTCCTCATTGAGTGCGAGCGCGGCAAGGCTCGCCAGTCCCTCCAGGAGATCCGAAGGTTCGCCGGAGTCAAGGAGGCCCACCTGGTAACAGGGCCCCACGACATCATGTGCTTCGTCGAAACATCGGATCTTAACACCGCTGGAAACCTGGTTCTGGACCAGATCCAGATGGCAACAGGTGTGTGGCGGACCGAGACCCTGATGGTCGTCGGGGACTAGACCAGTCGCAGCAGGCATCGTACGAGCGGCGGGACCCGCGGGTTGGGTCCCGTTTGCTGCTGGGATGGTCAGGCGCGAAGCGCTGGCTAGTTGTATAGCGTTAGGCCCACACGGTCGGCCACGTAGCGGAACCGCTTGCTGTGCCCGAGCAGCGGCGATGAGGTATCCGGGATGCCGTGGAAGTGGAAGAAATAGTGAACCATCTCGTGAAGGACCGCCTGGCGCATGCCTTCCATCCCCGCCTCGCGCACGAAGGACTCCGACAGGACGACCCGGCATTCGGGTCGGTAGTACAGGATGGCCCTGTACTCGAGGTCAAGGCTCAGGTCGATTGGGATAGCCGGCAGAAGGCCTAAGAAGTGGCCCCGGTTCAGAAGGTCGAAGACTTCCAGAGCAGTCGCCGCCAGGGCGGCGGTCTCCTCGGCAAGGAGAGCGCCGTCTTCCACGCCGAGCGTCGTGGGCGCGGGGGACAGCAGCCCCTCGATGAGATCGTCCTGAGCCTGACGCAGAGTGCGTTCCGGCGGCGCAGAGTGACCGGCGTCTCGCGCCTGTATGCTGTTGATGTTCGCGGACTCAGGATTCACTAGGTACGCTCGAATATGCAGAGGCTGTGTCAGTTGTTACAAGCTTAGCGGCAAGAACCGCTTTTGTCCAGCCCCGTGCGGCGCCCCGTGCGGCGCTCCCGGCGGCGCTCGAGCGTGAGGGGCAGCGTGGTATAATCGGCAGCACCGTGTTTCTTGAGCCCACCCTGGAGGTCTAGCGTGCCGCGAGGAGAGGCCCGAGGCAAGGACGAACTGGGTCAGATCGAGATATCCGACGCCGTGATAGCGGAGCTGGCCGGGTTCGGGGCCCTCAAGTGCTACGGTGTCGTCGGCATGGCCAGCCCGACTCTTCAGGCCGGAGTAGCGCAGCTGCTCTCACGCGACCGACTTCAGAAGGGCATCCAGATCACCCGTGACGGGGATGTGGTCGCCGTCGACCTCTTTGTAATCATCGAGTATGGGACCAATCTCGCCGAGGTGGCCCGCAACCTGCGTGAGCAGGTCCGCTATGCAATCGAGAAGCAGACCGAGCTCACTGTCTCGGCGGTGACGGTTCACGTTCAAGGCGGCAAGGTGCGGAAGTAGGCATGGGGCCGACCCAGCGTGCGGGCGACATCCCGAGGCTCGTCGAGGCGGGCCTCAACGCGTTGAGGCCCCAAGAGGACGAGATCAACAAACTGAACGTCTTCCCCGTGCCGGACGGAGACACCGGCACCAACATGGTGCTTACCATGAAGTCGGTGGTGGAAGAGGTCGCCCGTGCTGAGGATCGCAACCTGGAGGGGTTGGCCCAGGCGGCTGCGTACGGCGCGCTGACGGGCGCCCGGGGTAACTCGGGCGTCATCCTTTCCCAGATCATCCGGGGGTTCGCCTTTGTGATCGAGGGCGGCCGGGACATCGGCGGTCCCGATATCGTCCGAGGCCTGGAAGAGGCCACTCGGGTGGCCTACCAGGCCGTGCGCATGCCGGTCGAGGGCACTATGCTGACCGTGCTGAAGGACATGGCTGCGGCAGCTGAGACCCTGGGCGGTGAGAAACAGAGCCTGGATGCGCTGCTGGAGGGCATCGTAGCGGAGGGGCGGCGTTCGGTGCGTCGAACACCGTCTCTGCTGGCCGTTCTGAAGGAATCGGGCGTGGTGGATGCGGGCGGCTATGGTTTGGTGGTCATCGCCGAGGGAATGCTGGCGGGGTTCCGGGGCGAAGAGGTGGTCGTGGTCGAGGCGGTGGCCGCCCCGGCCCAGGCCGAAGAGGTGGACCTTACCTACGGCTACTGCACTGAGATGCTGATTGCGGGGGCCGGTATCGACCGCGAGGCGTTGGAGAGGAAGGTGGCGCGGCTGGGGGACTCGGTGATGGTGGTGGGAAGTGAATCCTTGGCCCGGGTTCACGTCCACACCGACCACCCCGGAAAGGCGCTGGAGCTGGCCACTGCACTGGGTCAGGTTTCCCAGGTGGAGGTCAACAACATGCGCGAGCAGGCGCGGGACCGCGCGGCGCTGGTCTCGGGAGAAGCAACGGCCTTGCCAGAGGTGGGCGTGGTGGCCGTCGGTGCCGGAGACGGCGTGAAGGCCATCCTGCGCAGTCTCGGGGTCGAGGCTATCGTGGACGGCGGCCAGACCATGAACCCCAGCGCCGCGGAGATCCGCGAAGCCGTGGAGGGATTGCGCGCGCGACAGGCGATCGTCCTGCCCAACAACAAGAACATCATCTTGACGAGCCAGCAGGCGGCGGAGCTTCCAGGCAAACCGGTCCACGTGGTACCGACGACGTCGGTACTCGAGGCTTTCGCGGCCATGCTGGAGTTCGACTCGACGAGACCTCCTGAGGAGAGCGCGGCGAGCATGGATGGGGCGCGGCGGGGGGTCCGCACGGGAGAGGTGACGACCGCCGTGCGCGATTCGACGGTCGGCGGCAAGCGCGTCCGCCGCGGCCAGTTCATCGGGCTCGTCGATCATGACATCAAGGCGGTGGGCAGCCAGCCAGCACCGGTGCTCCTTAAGATCGCCGATGCGATGCTGGCCGACGGGGGAGAGGTCGTTACCGTGATTTCTGGGGCAGACGTCACCCTGAAGGAGGGCGGCAGGGTAGCCGATCGCATCAGGCGGGCGCACCCAGGCATCGAGGTGGAACACCACCAGGGCGGGCAGCCGCTGTACGACTACTGGGTCGGAGTGGAGTAGCGGTCTGCCGACGAGGAGGCATCAGATGCGGATAGGCTTCTGTACGGACAGCACGACCGACATGCCCGCCGAGTTCTACCGGGAGCACGACGTCCGGATGGTCCCGTTGACCGTCCGGTTTGGCGAAGAGACCTACAAGGATTGGGTCGAGATGCCGCCGGACATCTTCTATGCGCGTCTGCGCGGGGTTACCGAGCTGCCCAAGACAACGCAACCTTCGCCGGCGGATTTCCTGGCCGCCTACAATGACCTGGCGGAGCGCTTCGATCATGTGATCTCCTTCCATCTCTCAAGCAGGCTTTCGGGGACCGTGCAGTCGGCTGAGATCGCGGCCAAGGACTCGCCCGTTCCGGTGACTGTCGTCGACGGCCGCCTGGCAAGCTTGGGGACGGGCCTCGCCTTGGACGGCCTGCTGCGGGCCCGCAATCGGGGGGCGGGTCTAGACGGGCTGGTCGAGATGGCCCGCGGCTTCAAGCGCCGCCTGCATCTCGTGTTCAACGTGGCGACGCTCCGCTATCTGCAGATGGGCGGACGCATAGGCAAGGCGGCCGCGCTGGCCGGCGCGCTTCTCTCGGTGCGACCACTCCTGGTGCTGGACGACGAGGGCGTCGTTGACACGTATCGGAAGGTGAAAGGGGAGAGCCGCGTCTATCAGGAGATGGTGGACTACGTCGTGGAGCGCGGCGGCCTGGATCGTCCGATCCGGCTCGCGCTGGCGCACGCTGACAGCCCACCCGCCTGTGAGCGGCTGAGGGAGATGCTCCGGGAGGCCGGTGTTGTCTGGGAGTCGCTGACGATTGGCGAGATCGGCAGCGTCATCGGCACCTACCTCGGGCCGGACGCCTTCGCGGCTGCCTTCTACGTAGAGGAATGACCCCTCCTTGGCCCACCGTGTAGCTCAAGCGTCCGCTTATCTGAACATGCCCGTGACCACGGTGTCCGGCGTCGGTCCAGTTGTCGCGAAGGCCTTGGCCAAGCTGGGTATCCCCACCGTCGCCGATCTCATCACCCACTACCCGTTCCGGTATCTCAACCCGGCCGACCTCATCAAGCTGGGCGATGTGCGCGAGGGTCAAGAGGTCGTCGTGCGGGGCGAGGTCGTCGAGGTCGACAAGCGATACATCCCCAAACGGAAGCTCTCCATCGTGACCGTCGGGATCTACGACGGGACGGGATACCTCTATGGGACGTGGTTCAACCGGGACTACATCGCGGACTACCTGAAGGCTGGGGTCACGGTAAGCTTCCGTGGGCGGGTGGAGTTCAAGTACGGCAAGCTCCAGATAGCCAATCCCCTGTTCGACGTGCTCTCAGAAGCAGGCAAGGAGGCGGTCCACTCCAGGAGCATCGTCGCCATCCATGCGGCCACTGAGGGTCTGAGCGCCACCCGCTTGCGCAGGCTGATCAAGGCGGCGCTGGACGCGTGCCCGCCTCTTCCCGAGGTGCTGCCCGCCGGCATCGTGCGGGCTCACCGGCTGGTCGCCCGGGATTCGGCTGTGCGCGAAGTCCACCTTCCCACCGGCCTCAGGATGCTGAAAGCCTCCCGGCGCCGGCTGATCTTCGAGGAGCTCTTCGTACTGCAGGCGGGACTGGCGTTGCGGAAGGCCCGCCGGCAGAGGGTCGTTGGCGGAATCGCGCACCCGCCCCCGGGACGGCTCCACGTCGGCTTCCTGGCGGCTCTTCCTTTCAAGCCGACGGGCGATCAACTAAGGGCCATCAAGGAGATCGACGCCGACATGGCGCGCACGTACCCGATGCACCGGCTGTTGTTGGGCGATGTCGGGTCGGGGAAGACCCTTGTGTCGGTGGCCGCCGCGCTGACGGCCATCGAAGGCGGCCATCAAGCCGCCATCATGGCGCCGACCGAGGTGCTGGCGGTCCAGCACTATCGGAGCATCCTGAGGCTGGTCGAAGGGCTGACGGTCAACGTGCTGCTTCTTACCGGCGCCGATCGCGCCGCCGAGGGCAAGGCCAAGTTGGGCGAGATCGCTTCGGGCGAAGCGCAGCTGGTTGTGGGAACGCACGCCCTCATCCAGGAGCAGGTGAGATTCAAGTCGCTGGGGCTGGCTGTCGTGGACGAGCAGCATCGCTTCGGGGTGCGGCAGCGCGTCCTGCTCAAGGAAAAGGGCGCCTTCCCCGACGTGCTCGTGGCTACCGCTACGCCTATCCCCCGGACGCTCGCGCTGACGCTCTACGGGGACCTCGACGTCTCCTACCTGAGGGAGATGCCGGGCGGGCGGAACCGCTTGGAGCGGGTCAAGACCTTCGTGTGCGATGAGAGCCTGCGTGAGCGGGCATACGAGAAGATACGGGAGGAGATAGCCGAAGGGCGTCAAGCCTTCATCGTGTGTCCCGTGATACACGAGTCTGACAAGCTCGAGGTGAAGGCCGCCCTGGCGGAGGCGGACCGCCTACGGCGCGAGGTCTTCACGGATCTCAGGCTCGGGCTGCTCCACGGCCGCTTGGGCTCCGAAGAGAAAACACGGGAGATGGGCCGCTTCGCCGCCGGCGAGCTAGACGTGCTCATCTCCACCAGCGTTGTGGAGGTCGGCGTCGACGTCCCGAACGCGTCGGTCATCCTGGTTGAGGACGCGGAACGGTTCGGTCTGGCGCAGCTTCATCAGTTGAGGGGTCGGATCGGCCGCGGGAGGTGGCCGGGCTGGTGTATCCTGTTCGCCGAGGCGGGCACGGAGGAGGGGCGTCAGAGGATGGAGGCGATCCGCACCATCCAGGACGGCTTCGAGTTGGCCGAGGCGGACCTGGCCATCCGGGGAGAGGGGCAGCTCTTCGGGGCTCGGCAGTCCGGACTCCCCGATCTCAAGATGGCGCGCCTCACGCGCGACATAGAGGTCTTGAAGGAGGCGCGGCGGGCGGCGTTCGAGCTGGTCGAGGGGGACCCGGATCTGAGGCGCTCCGATAATGCCGCATTGGGCTGTGAGGTCAAGGACCGGTTCGGTGCCGCCTTGGACTGGTTGTTCGAGGGGTGAGCGGCCGTCTGGACCTTGGCAGCGCTGTTGTGATGGGCAGCGTGGCGGAGGAGCACAGATGAGGGTGATCGCGGGTCGGGCCAAGGGGACAAGGCTTATGGTGCCCAAAGGGACCGTGACTCGGCCGACGGCGGACCGGGTCCGTGAAGCGCTCTTTTCCATCCTGGGCGAGCGGGTAGCCGGGTCGAAGGTGTTGGACCTGTTCGCGGGCTCGGGTGCCCTGGGGATAGAGGCGCTGAGCCGCGGGGCGAGCGAAGCGGTCTTCGTGGACAACAGTGCGGCCGCGATAGCGGCGATGCGCGACAATCTCGAGCGATGCCATCTCTCAGACAGGGGACGGGTGACCAAAGCGGATGCGGGCCGCGGGCTGGGGGCTCTCAGCAGGCAGGCCGGCCCGTTCAATTTGATTTTTGCGGACCCTCCCTATAAGATGATTCGGTCCGAAGTACGGGGCATTTTGCATGCAATACTTGCCTCGGGCCTGGTCGAGGCTGCCGGGTGGATCGTGCTTGAGCATCCATCCAAGGAGCAGCCTCCGGTTCTGCAAGGGGCGGAAATCGATCAAAGCAGGCCGTACGGAGACACGGCGTTGACTATCTATCGCGCAATCCACGGAGCAGAGAAGTGACGGTAGCGATATGTCCGGGCAGCTTTGACCCGGTGACCATGGGGCACTTGGACATCATCCGGCGGGCTGCGGCGGTGTACGACAAGGTGGTCGTTTGCGTGGCCTCTGAGCCCCGGGCCGACGGGTTGTTCGACCTGGAGCAGCGAGTGGGCTTCATGAAGGAGGCCTGCCGGGACATTCCTGGGGTCGAGGTTGAGCCGCTTGATTCACTCGTGGTAGAGTTGGCCGAGGCGCGCGGGGCGCGCTTCATAATAAAGGGCTTGCGGGCCATCTCGGACTTCGAGCACGAGTTCCAGATGGCTCAGTTCAACAGGAAGTTCTGGCGGGGAGCGGAGACAGTCTTTATGATGGCTTCTCCCGAGTTCATGTTCTTGAGCTCGAGTGCGGTTAAGGAGATCGCTCAGTACCACGGCCCGTTGGAAGGGCTTGTGCCGCCGCACGTGGAACAAGAGCTGCGCAGAATCTACGGATGATCGTTTGAGGAGGTACGGCGAGTGGACATCCTAGCACTGATCGACAGGCTGGAAGACCTTCTCGCTACCAGCAAGAAGGTGCCGCCCCCACCGTCGGTGATGGTGAACGAGCAGAAGGTCAACGACGTAATCGACGAAGA
>CAYWVN010000024.1:0-16778 GCA_964461725.1 uncultured Coriobacteriia bacterium
TGGTTGAAGGCCAGGCCTCCGTGAACCAGGCACCCGTTACCGGCGAATCCATGCCGACCGACAAGGAGGCGGGCTCGGAGGTCTTCACCGGCAGCTTGTGCGAGGTGGGCAGTCTGGTGATCCGGGCCGGCCGCGTGGGAGGCGACACCACGCTGGCGCGCGTCGTCAAGCTGGTCAATGAGGCCAAGGGGCGCCGGGCACCCATCGCACAGATCGCCGACCGCTTCACCGCCTGGTTCCTGCCGGCCGTACTCGGTATCGCCATCGCCACGTGGGCGCTTACCGGCGACCCCGTTCGGGCGGTCGCCGTGCTGCTCGTGGCCTGCCCCTGCGCACTGGCCATCGCTACCCCGTCGGCAGTCACGGCGGGCATCGCAAACCTAGCCCGACATGGCGTGTTGGTCAAAGGCGGCGACACCTTCGAGGTCGCGGGACATATCTCAGTAGTCGCCCTGGACAAAACGGGGACGACCACGGTGGGTCGCCCGCGGGTGACCGACCTCACCGCCCTGGACGGCTTCGACGGCGACCGCATCCTTGGCCTGGCCGCCTCGGTCGAGCGCCTGTCGGAACACCCCCTCGCCAAGGCCGTGCTGGCCGCCGCGCACGAACGGCACGTTCCTCTCCAGACAGTGACGGACCACCGCGTGGACATCGCCCATGGTGTCTCTGGTGACGTGGACGGGCACCACGTCGTCGTCGGCAACGCCCGCCAGTTGGCGCGCCTGGGGATAGACGCCGACGGCGCCCTTCACGCGCTCCTGGACCGGCACCACGAGGCCGGCCTGACGGGGCTCGTGGTCGCCATCGACGGTCGCCCGGCCGGCATCCTCGCCCTCGCGGATGAGGTACGCGACGACGTCCGGCACGCCGTTGACATACTACGCCATGAGGGCGTCGAAGAGATCGTGTTGCTCACCGGCGACCGGCCCGGACCGGCCAAGCGCGCCGCCCTGGCCATCGGCGCCGACGGGCACCGCGCGGACCTGCTGCCCGAGGACAAGGTGACGGCCGTACAAGACCTGTCCAGTGATGGCCGCAAGGTGGCGGTCGTCGGAGACGGCATCAACGACGCCCCCGCGCTGGCCGAGGCGGCGGTCGGGATCGCGATGGGGGTGGCCGGCACCGACGTCGCCATGGAGGCGGCCGACATCGGGCTGATGGAGGACGACCTCGCCAAGGTGGCCGACACCATCCACCTCTCGCGACGAGTCGCCCGCCGGATAAAGGTGAACATATTCCTTTCGATGATCTACAACGCCATCGGAATCACGTTGAGCTCGCTCGGCTACGTGAACCCGATTGCGGCGACCATCTACCAGGAGCTGGGTTGCGTCTCGGTGATTCTGAGTTCCACGCTGCTCTTGGCGGTCGATCCGGCCGCCTACCGCTCCCACCTGTCGGCCTAGGCACGCGGCGCCTAGCGCTGCGAACGTGTGGGGCCGGCGCCGACAATGTTGAGATCCGCACCGCACGCCTCGCAGGCACCCTCGGGCGTCACCCGATAGCGGCCGACGGAGTACCCCGAGCGCTCCACGTCCAGCAGTCCACACACCGGGCAGCTGGTGTCCTCAGCCTGGTGGCCGGGAACATTACCCAGATAGACGAACTTCAGCCCCGCATCCAGCCCGATCCGACGCGCCCGCTCCAACGTGTCGACCGGTGTCGCGGGAAGGTCGGAGAGCTCCAGGTAGGGCATGAAGCGGGTCACGTGCCAGGGCGTCTCCGGGCCAAGCTCAGAGGCTATCCACTCGGCGATGCCACGTAGCTGGGCGTCATCATCGTTCCAGGTGGGTATGACGTTGGTCACGACCTCGACGTGGCAGCCCCACGTCTTCTTGGCCCGCATCGCCGCCTCCAGGATGGGTTTGAAGTCGGGCACCTTCGCCAACTTCCGATAGAACTCCTTCGTGAAGCCTTTGACATCGACGCGATATGCATCCAGATGCGGGCCGATCAGGTCCAGTGCCTCGAAGGTGATGTAGCCGTTGGTGACGTAGGCCGTGTAGAGGCCGGCCTCCCGGCACGCTTTGGCCGAATCCACCGTGTACTCCAGCCAGATGGTCGGTTCGTTGTACGTCCAGGCCACTCCTTGGCAGCCATGCTCCCGGGCCATCCGCACCTGCCCCGCCGGGTCGATGAATCTTAGGCCCGCGCCGTCTTCGCGCGCGTCCGCGTGTGCGATCTGCCAGTTCTGGCAGTGGACGCAGCGCAGATTGCAGCCGACCGTTCCGAGCGACAGACACAGCGACCCCGGATGGAAGTGGAAGAGCGGCTTCTTCTCGATCGGATCCACCGCGACCGAGGAACAGAGACCGTAGTTGAGGACGAGAAGGACACCGTCGCGGTTCAGGCGAACACCGCACACTCCGAGTTTGCCCGACGCGATGCTGCACAGCCGCGGGCAGACCCGGCAGCGCACCCGTCGGTTGTCGAGCTTCTCATAGAGAACCGCTTCCTGCATCGGGCTCACCAGATCCGGCTCACCGCGGAGTTCACACGAGGTCAGGCGCGATGTATGTGCGGTTGCGGCCTTGCTCCTTGGCCCGGTACATCGCGGCATCGGCCCGTTCGACCAGACGGTCGGGTTCCGTCACCTCGGGGGTGACCGACGAGATGCCCAGACTCACAGTGACCGGGGTCGGGTGCGAGTTCAGCAGCTGGGGAGCATCCTCGATCTCCTTGCGGAGCTTCTCGGCCACCGCGAACGCATGCGTCTTGTCCGTCTCAGGCAGAAGGATGACGAACTCGTCGCCACCGTAGCGGGCCGCGAAGTCGGCGTCGCGCAGATTCTGCAGGAAAGTGCGGCCGAGCGACCGCAGCAGTTCGTCGCCCCTCACGTGCCCCAACCCATCGTTGATCTCCTTGAAGCGATCGACATCGATCATCAGGAGAGAAAGCTGCGACCGGTACCGCTGGGCACGCTTGAGCTCGGTGTCGAGCCGCTCAAGGAAGGCCCGATGGTTGGGCAGCCCGGTCAGGGCATCGGTTAGCGATGCCGCCTTGAGCTGCTCCACGGCCCGGAGGAAGAGTTTCTTCTGGAACGGGAAGCACATCTCCCACTGGGCCATGCCTTGGTAGATGGCGATGGCCTTCTCGCGGCAGGAGTCATAGCCGCAGGCGCCACAATCCAGTTGATCCAGCTTATCGTGCTTGTCCGCCGCCGCAAGAATGGCCTGCATCTCGACCTCCGACGGAAGAGGACGCTCTATCTCGCGCGCCTCGAAGTTGCGCATCGTCTCCACCCAGGGCAGCCTCAGCACCAGCTGATCGAACGAAACCGTGCGCGAGGCCCCGCGCTGGCTCTCCCGAGCGGCCTCCGCGACCACGTTCTTGCGCGCGAAGACGCTCATCTCGCCGACCATCGCCGGCCCGTCGATGCAGCCCTCGCAGTTCATCACGTCGACCAGCTTGGGCCGCACTTCGCCCCGGCTGCACGCCCGGGCCAGCGAGTCGATCTCCCCGATGCCCCTCAGCACCCTTATCTCGCTGTCCAGCAACGTGTGAGCGGCACATACGGACCGAGGGAAGCCGCCGGAGAGCGACGCCTGGCGCAAGAGCACTGGGCGCACGCGCTCGAAATCGGAGTCCGGCAACGCGGCCACATCGACACCGGCGCGTTCGAACAACTCCCGGAGCTCAGGGAATGTCAGCACGGCGTCAATCGCTCCGGCCACGGCTGGGTCGCGCGCTTCGGCCTTGGCCGCGATGCACGGCGTGACGAAGACGGTGGCAACATCGGCCTCGTAGGTCGCCTTGACCAGCCGGCCCTGTAGCACCATCGGGGAGACCAGCGGCGCCAGGTAGTGGAGGAACTCCGGATAGTACACCTGCAACCACCTGACGGTGGTCGGGCAGGTGGAGCGGATGACCGGTTCGTCACGCCGCTCACTGAAGAGGCGGGCGTACTCCCGGGCAAGCAGCTCATCGGCCAGCAGGGTATCTTCCACGCTGTAGAAGCCCAGCCCGACGAGACCGCATTCCAGCTGAGGGACGCGGACCGGGTGGAACGCCGCGACGACTTCCGGCGCCAGCATGGCCACGACCGGTCGACCGGACGATACGAGCTCGCTCACGCGGTCGACCTCGGTCTCCACGGCCTTGGCGCCCTGCGTGCACATCTGCACGCAGCGCCCGCAGAAGATGCAGCGCTCAGCCTGGACAAGCGCCTGCTGCCCGTCGACCTTGATCGCCTTGACCGGGCAATGCCGGACGCACGCAAAGCAGAGCCTGCAGCGTCCCTGAGGGGTGGTAATCACCTCGAGGGAGCCCTTTCCAGCCGTAACCATTTGTGCCCTCAGCCACCTAACAGGAAGACAAAGTTGAGGTGTATTCTAGCAAAACGTATTTCAAGAAGATACGTCCGCGACTTCCGCAGACGTGAGCTTCAGGAGATCTTCCAGCCTGAGCTTGAGGATCGAATGAGGCTCTCCAGACCCCGTGTAGACCACGTCCGAGCCGGACAGACTCTTATCGACGACCGTCCGCGGCGAGCACTCGATTCCGACCGGGGGCGTGGCCCCCAGGGGATACGACGTCCACTCAAGAACCTGTTCCGGACTCGCCAGCTTCGCGCCGCTTGCCCCCAGGAAGTGCTTAAGGCGCCCATAGTCGACCTTCTTGTCCCCCGACAGGACGACTTGGACGGGCGAGTCGTCTACCTCGAAGAACACGCACTTGGCAATGTCTCGCGGCGAAAGGCCAAGCTCAAGGGCCGTCCGCTCGCAAGTCCGAGTCGGCGCTTCCACCGGCACGATCTCGTGTTGGACATCCCGCTCCAAGAGGAAGCGATGCAGGTCGACGCTGGTCTTCATGGTTCCGTCGAAACCCCCTCGCGCGGCCCCGCCTTTGAGCGGGCACGCATTCCCCATCACCACCAGGCACGGCCATTGTACCATCGCCCGGCGACACCCGTTTGCACAGGCACGCGGCTCGGACGGCAGCCCTACCGCCCGGCGCCGCCGGACACGGACGCCACGGCCAGGCGGACAGCCTCGTCTGGCGAGGCCACCTGGACGACCGGGCTCTCCCCACCGTCGCCACGGACCGGTCGCCACGTCTCTATGCCGATCACGCTGCGGCCCATCTTGAGTGCCAGGCCGATCTCGGACAGGGTCCCGTACCCGCCGCCGACGGCCACAACCGCGTCTCCCGAGCGCACGACTAGCGCGTTTCGCGCTTCCCCCAGGCCCGTCGGCAGCGCCACAGTGAGATGCGGGTTCGCCCCATGACGGGTGGCGTCCGGCAGTATCCCGACCGTCGTGCCGCCGGCCTCCCGGGCCCCGCGCGACGCGGCCTCCATGACGCCACCCATGCCGCCGCACACGAGCACCGCCCCGGCCCGGGCGATCTCTCGGCCGACCTCAAAGGCGACCTTGGCCAGCCTTCCATCGCACTCCGCCGCGCCGACAACAGATATATAGGTAGTCCCTGTGGCGTTCATTCCGCTGATATTCTACCCCAACCGGTGAAGTGCCCGGGGGGGGCACTGTGTTACAATTTCTTGGCTCGATTCAGCCGAGGTAAGAGGTGTGGTTCTTCAATTGGTACCCGGCTTCAATAGTCTGCAGGACTTCACCAGCTACATAGAGTCGCAGGGGGAGATTCGGCGCGTCACGGCGGAGGTCGACCCGGAGCTGGAGATCACCGAGATCGCCGACCGCTCCGTCAAAGCCGGCGGGCCGGCCCTGCTCTTCGAGAACGTCCGCGGTTCGGAGTTCCCCCTGCTCATCAATGCCTTCGCCGGCGAGAAGCGCATGGCCTGGGCGCTGGGGGTCGAAGATGTCGAAGACGCGGCCGCCAAGGTGGCCAGGCTGCTCTCGCCCGAGATCCCCGAGGGACTGGGCGGGAGACTCGCCAAGCTCTGGGACCTGATCAAGCTGGGCAAGTACGTGCCCAAGAAGGTGGACTCGGCTCCATGCCAGGAAGTGGTCGCCACCGAGAGCTTCTCGCTGTTCGATCTCCCGGTCATCAAGTGCTGGCCTGAGGACGCCGGCCGCTTCATCACCCTGCCGCTGGTCATCACCAAGAATCCGGACACGGGGCGGCAGAACGTCGGCATGTATCGTCTGCAGCTCTTCGACGAACGGACCACCGGCATGCACTGGCACGTCCACCACGACGGGGCGGCCAACTACCGCCTGAGTCAGGCCAGGGGTGAGCCGCTCGAAGTAGCCGTCGCTCTGGGAGGCGACCCGGCGACCATCTTCGCCGCAACCGCCCCGCTCCCCCGTGAGATTGACGAGCTGATGCTCGCCGGATACCTGCGCGGCCGGGCCGTCGAGGTCGTCCCCGCCAAGACCGTCGACCTCATGGTCCCGGCGCACGCCGAGTTCGTCCTGGAGGGCTACGTCCCGCCCGACGAGCTGCGCCGCGAGGGGCCCTTCGGAGACCACACCGGGTACTACTCGCTGGCGGGCGACTACCCCGTCTTTCACGTGACGGCCATCACGCGCCGCTCCGAACCCCTCTACCCGACCACCATCGTCGGGCGTCCACCGATGGAAGACTGCTTCATGGCCAAGGCCACCGAGCGCATCTTCCTGCCGGTCCTCAGGGCCGTCGTGCCAGAGATAGTCGACATGGACATGCCGTGGGAAGGCGTCTTCCACAACTGCGTGATCGTCTCGATAAGGAAGGAATTCCCAAGGCACGCCAACAAGGTCATGCACGCCTTGTGGGGCCTAGGTCAGATGATGTTCGCGAAGACAATCGTGGTCGTCGACGCGGACGTGAACGTCCACGACTACTCCGAGGTTACCTGGCGCGTCTTCAACAACGTGGACGCCCGACGTGACCTCGTCATCACGGAGGGTCCGCTGGACGTGCTGGATCACTCCAGTCCGCAGGCCGACTACGGGGCGAAGCTCGGCATCGACGCTACCCGCAAGATCAGTGGCGAGGGTCATGACCGTGAGTGGCCCCACGACATCCTCATGGACCCCGAGGTGAAAAGGAGGGTCGATGAGCGCTGGAGCGAGTATGGCCTGGGGTAGCCTGCGCCGCGCCTACGACAAGACCCTCATAGTCCTCGACATGATCAAATTCGAGCACACCGTCTTCGCGCTCCCCTTCGCCCTGATCGGCGCCTGGCTGGGGGCCGAGGCACAGGGACGTCCCTGGCCGGCGGCCTGGGAGGCCGTCTGGATAGTGACGGCCATGACAGGCGCCCGCAGCTTCGCCATGTCGGCCAACCGCTTCGTCGACCGAGAGATCGACTCGCGGAACCCGCGCACGGCGGACCGCGCGCTGCCGGCCAGGCTCCTCTCAGAACGCGACGTCATCATCTTCGCCGCAGCGTCAATGGCCATCTTCCTGCTGGCCGTGTGGCAGCTGGCACCGATCACCCGGTGGCTGTGGCCGCCCGTAATGGCCATCTTCGTCTTCTATCCGTACACCAAACGGTTCACGTGGACGTGCCATCTCTGGCTGGGTGTGGCGCTGGGGCTCGCTCCGATGTCGGCCTACGTAGCCATCACAGGCCGAATCATCTCACCAATCTGGCTCCTCGGACTGGCCGTCATGTGCTGGTCGGCCGGCTTCGACATCATCTACGCCTGCCAGGACATCGAGGTCGACCGGCGCGAAGGGCTACATTCCCTGCCGGCGCACTTCGGTATCCGACCGGCACTCGCACTGACACGGGCACTGCACACAGCGGCCGTCCTGCTGCTTGCCGCAACCGGACTGGCTTTCGGGCTGGGACCCGTCTACCTGATCGGAGTCGTGATAGGCGCCGCGCTCCTCGCGTACGAGAACTGGCTGGTGCGTGGAAACGACCTCTCCCGCATCGGCATGGCCTTCTTCACGATGAACGGCGTCATCTCCGTCGTCCTGCTGGTCTTCACGGCCGGCGATGCGGCCCTGAGGAGGACACCGTGAGCATCCTGGTTGCGGTCACCGGCGCCAGCGGGAGCATCTACGGACGACGCATACTCGAGGCGCTGGTTGAGGCCGGCCGGGAATGCTGGCTGACCGCCTCGCCGGACGGCACCGCTGTCGCGCGTCACGAACTCGGTGAGCAGCCGGCCGACTGGGCCGGCCGACTGGGCATGTGCTACTACGCCCAGGGCGACACCAGCGCGCCCTTCATAAGCGGCAGCTCGTCACCGGAAGCCTGCGTGATCGCCCCCTGTAGCATGGCTACCCTAGGACGGGTGGCCTCTGGCGTCGCCAGTACCACCATCGCCCGCGCCGCCGACGTGTGCCTGAAGGAGCGCCGCCCACTGGTGCTCTTGGTTCGAGAGGCGCCCTTGTCGCTCATCCACATCGAGAACATGCGGCGCGTAACGAGGGCCGGGGCCATCGTGTTGCCGGCCAGCCCCGGCTTCTATCACCGCCCGCAGACCCTCGATGACCTGGTCGACTTCGTGGCCGGCAAAGTGCTGGACGTCCTGGGGGTGCCTCACTCGATGTTCGAGCGCTGGGAAACACTGGGGGCGGGGTTTGAGCCGGACGAAGCCTGAGCGGTTGACCGACATCCAGAAGAGGGTGGCCGGGGGACAGCGCCTGTCATTAGAGGACGGGCGCGCCCTGTGGGAAGCGGACGACCTTCTCCTTCTCGGCCGTCTTGCCAGACACGCCAAGGAGACCAAGTCCGGCGACCACGCCTACTTCAACGTGAATCGCCACATCAACCTCACCAATGTCTGTGTCTCAAGATGCAAGTTCTGCGCCTTCTCTTGTGATAAGGACGACCCCGAAGCCTATCTGATGACGGTGGACGAAGCGGTCCGGCGCGCCGTCGAGGCATTGCCCTTGGGCATAACGGAGCTCCACATCGTGAGCGGCATGCACCCTGACATGCCCTTCTCGTACTACGTCGACGTCATCCGGGCCTGCCGGGAGGCGCTGCCGGACATCCACATCCAGGCCTTCACGGCAATCGAGATCGACTACTTCACGCAGCTCAGCGGCCGGAGCGTCGGGGAGGTCCTCGAGACCCTCAAGGACGCCGGCCTGGGGTCAATGCCGGGCGGCGGCGCCGAGGTGTTCTCGGGCCGGGTCCGGGAGGCGGTCTGCCCCTTGAAAGCAGGCTCCAATCGGTGGCTGGAGGTCATGCGCACGGCCCACGAGCTGGGCATCCGGTCCAACGCCACCATGCTCTACGGTCACATCGAGACGCTCGACGAACGCCTGGAGCACCTGGACATGCTGCGCTGTCTGCAGGACAAGACCGGCGGCTTCCAGTCGTTCATTCCTCTTCCCTTCCATCCGGAGAACACCGGGCTATCCGATCACCAAAAGCCGACCGCGTTCGAGAACCTGAAGATGGTCGCTCTCTCGCGTTTGATGCTGGACAACTTCGACCACATCAAGGCCTTCTGGATCATGCTGGGACTCAAGGTAGCCCAGCTATCGCTGGATTTCGGCGCCGACGACCTAGACGGCACGGTGGTCGAGGAGCGCATCACGCACGCCGCCGGTGCCACCACCGATCAGGCCATCTCTCGAGACGGGCTCCTAGAGCTCATCAGGGAGGCACGCCGCACACCGGTGGAACGCGATACGCTCTACAACGTGATCAAGGTGCATGCGGGGCCCCCGGAAGCCAGACGGGAGGAAGAGCGCCCATGAGACCGCGGGTCGGGCACATCCAGTTCCTGAATTGTCTCCCCATCTACTACGGACTGGTGAGACGCAGCGGCATCCTAGACCTGGATCTCGTCAAGGGCGCACCCACAGAGCTGAACCGCCTCCTCATGGAGGGTAGGCTCGACATCAGCCCCATTTCATCGATCGAGTATGCTAAGCACGTCGAGGAGCTCGTGCTGATGCCCGATTTCACGGTCAGCTCAGACGGACCCGTGAAGAGCATCCTGCTCGTCTCCAAGGTGCCGGCGCCGGAACTCTCGGGCAAGCAGGTGGCCTTGGCCAACACCTCCGCGACATCGCAGGTCTTGACCAGGATAATCCTGGAGGACAAGTACGGGGTCCGCGCCGAGTACTTCGAGTCACCGCCGGACCTGGCCCGGATGCTCTTCGAGGGAGAGGCGGCGCTGCTCATAGGCGACGAAGCGCTGAGATACGTCGAGGCCGACCTGGGTCTGCACGTCTACGACCTCGGTGCCGAGTGGAAAGAGCTCACCGGCAAGGCCATGGTCTTCGCGGTCTGGGGCGTGCGGCGGGAATTCGCCGAGGCCGACCCGGGGATGGTCCGGCACGTCTACGAGCTGTTCAAGAACTCCATGGATTACAGCGTGTCACACTTCTCAGAAATCGCGATGGATGCCGCACGTTGGGAGCGCTTCTCGTTCGAGTTCCTGGAGGGCTACTTCCGCACCCTGCACTTCGAGTTCGGACTCGCGTACCAGGAAGGCCTCCTGGAGTACTATCGACGGGCGGCCGGCCTCGGACTGATCGAACAAGTGCCTAAGCTGGAGTTTGTGGACCTTGAGCGCACGCACAGCTGACGAAACGAAGGTCGTCTTGCAGAAAGCCGCGGCGGGCGGACGCGTCACCTACCGGGAGGCGGTTACACTGCTCGAGTACGCCTCGCTGCCCGAGCTGGCGGAGACCGCCCACGCAATCGCGCGGGCGCGTCACCCCGAACCGCGGGCCACCTTCTGCATCGACCGGAACATCAACTACACCAACATCTGTCGGAGCAAGTGCGCGTTTTGCGCCTTCTACCGGGAAGCCGACGACCCCGACGCCTACCTGCTTGCCAATGAGGAAGTCTACGCCAAAACGGAGGAGGCGCTGGAGCTCGGCGCGACCCACGTCATGCTTCAAGGGGGCCTCCATCCGGACCTCTCGATCGACTACTACGAAGACCTCGTCCGCAGTATCAAGAGGCGTTTCGCCGTCCAAGTCCACAGTTTCTCACCGCCTGAGGTATGCCACATCGCCCAGGTCTCGGGCCTCGAGACCACAGCCGTACTGGCCCGCCTGAAGGAGGCCGGTCTGGATTCCCTACCCGGAGGGGGTGCCGAGATACTGGTGGACGAGATCCGCCGGAAGGTGAGCCCAGAGAAGATATCCTCGGGCGAGTGGCTCAGGGTGATGGAAGAGGCCCACGGACTGGGGCTGCCAACGACCGCCACCATGATGATGGGGACGGTAGAAACTTGCGCCGACCGGGTGGCCCATCTGGCCCGGTTGCGCGAGCTGCAAGACCGGACCGGCGGTTTCGTCGCCTTCATACCATGGACAATCCAGCCCGGCAATACCGAGCTCGGCGGCGAGCCGGTCTCCTCGTACGAATACCTGCGTCTGCTGGCACTGGCCCGCATATTCCTGGACAACTTCGACAACCTGCAGGGCTCGTGGGTGACCCAGGGTAAGGCGATAGGACAGCTTTCGCTGGAGTACGGTGGCAACGACCTGGGGAGCATCATGATCGAGGAGAACGTGGTCCGAGCGGCCGGTGTCACCTACAAGATGGAGCTGAAGGAGATCGTCCGCCTCATCAAGGCGACGGGCCGCCGCGCGGCCCAGCGTGACGCCTGCTACCGCCCGGTGAAGGAGTACTAGGATGGCCCGCGGTGGAACCAACGGCGACGCCGGAGCCCCGGCCGCCGAACTGGCTTTCATAGGCGGCTCCTCCACCTACGCGGCCGACGCCGCCGACCTCCTCCCCCCGGAGGCCGAGCTGCTCGATAAGGGCCTCACTTTCGAAACGCCCTACGGGGCCAGTCCCGCCTTCTCGCTCATCCGGCTCGGCGATGACCGCCGCGTGCTCCACTGCAAGATGCACGGATGGCGCGAGGGGACGACGCGCGCCGACGCATCGCGTCAGGTCTTCTGGGTCCTGCGCGAAGCGGGTGTCGCCCGCGTGCTGTCGGAAGGCGGCGTGGGTACTATCCGAGAGGACCTGGCGCCGCGCGACCTCATCATCCCCGACGACTACTTGGATTGGTCGCTGCGCAAGGACGTGAGCCTCGGCACGCCTTCGCTGCTCATCATGAGAAACCCAATCTGCCCGGAGATCTCCGGCATCCTGGCCGACAAGGCCGCCGGACTGTGTCCCGAGCGGCGGGTAGAGCGCGGCGGGGTATACGCTGTGACCGACGGGCGCCACTTCGAGAGCCGCGCCGAGGTGCGCGCGCTCCGGCTGCTGGGCGCCGACGTCGTCGGCCAGAGCCTCTGCCCGGAGACCTACCTGGCGCGAGAGATCGGCGCCTGCTACGGATCCGTCTACCTGATCGTCAACCGCGCAGAAGGAGTGGGCGAGGACTGGCGGCATGAGGAGCTGACGGAGATATTCGAAGAGCAACCACAAGTCGTCGGTGGCATCGTCTTCTCCGCCCTGAAGGCGCTCCCGGCCGACCGCTCCTGCGGGTGCCCGGACCTCCGCAAAGGCACCCTGCTCAAATGATCTACGCGGCCGACCGCGTCTTCCCGGTGGACTCACCACCCTTCAGCCCGGCCGCCGTGAGGATGGAAGACGGCCTGATCGCTGAGATGGGCCGTCCGGACACACTGGTCGAAGCCCACCCTGAGGAACGGCTCGTCGAACTGCCCGGCTGTGTGCTCATACCCGGCCTCATCAACCTCCACAGCCACTTGGAGTACGCCGGTCTCGCGCACCTGGCAGGGCTCGTTCCTTTCTCTGAATGGATCACCCGGCTGGTACGGGAAAGCCGCGGCTTCACCGACGACGACTGGTTGGCCTCGGCCCGGGCAGGCGCCCGGGCGACCCTGGCCGCCGGCATAACCTGCGTGGCCGACGTCGTGACCCGAGGGGCCGCCCTCCGAGCCTGCCGGGAGACGGGACTGAAGACCGTGGCTTTCGCCGAGGTGGTTGCGGTCGGAGCCGATGACACGCCGGCGGCCTGTGAAGCGGCCCTGGACAGGGCCCATTCGTGGGCCCGCGAAGACAACGTGCTCGGAGTGGGTCTGTCGCCTCACTCTATCTACACTGTCTCCCCGCGCGCCCTGCGGAGGTGCTGCTCGATGGCCCACCAAGAGGATCTTCCCCTGGTCATCCATGCGGCGGAGACCGGCGAGGAGGTCCACCTGCTCTCCGGAACCGGGTCTCTGACCCAGAACATCGAGCGCTTCGGCCTTGACTTCGGCGGGCCGTCGACCGGAGCGATGACCGGCGCGGAGAACGTACCGCGGCCCGGGGGCGTCCTGGAGTTCCTGGACACGCTCGGCTGCCTGGGGCCGAGGACGCTCCTCATCCATGCCGTCCACGTCACACCGAGCGAGCTCGCCCTGGTGCGGGAACGGGGGTCGTCTCTGGTGGCCTGCCCGCGCAGCAATGCCACGCTGAAGGCGGGCCTCCCGGACGTGGTATCCTGGTTGGACGCAGGCGTCGCGTTCGGACTCGGGACCGACAGCCTGGCCAGCGTCGCGACCATCGACCTCTTCGAAGAAGTCCGCGCGGCCATCCCGCGCGGCCGGCGTCATGGAGAGAGGGAGCTTGCCCGCCTCACCAAGGACGCCGCCGACAGGCTGGGAGTGGGCACTATGCGAGGGGGTCTGGCGCCCGGCAAGGCCGCCGATTTCGTGGCCCTGAGGATGCCCGACGCTGCAAGAACCACCGAGGACGACATCATAAGGCTGGCGGGGCCCGGGAACGTGGTCATGACCGTCGTAGACGGCATCGCCAGATACCACAGAGAGGACCGGGGACAAGGTTGACCGAGAATGGTTTGTCAGGCGGGAAGACGGCACAACGTCCCCGCTCTATCGGTCGGATGTTCAGCGGCATATCGCACGACTACGACCGCCTCAACCGGATCCTGAGCCTGGGACGGGACTTCGCCTGGCGCGTTCACGCGGCGCGCCTGGCCGCGCTGCCGGAGAAGGCCACCATACTCGATGTCTGCAGCGGTACCGGTGATTTCGCCATCGCCCTCTCACGACAGTACCCGCGGGGCAGGATAACCGGCATCGATATCTCGCCGGGGATGATCGCGGTTGGGAACTCCAAACTTGGGAACTTCGGGCTGGCGGGCCGCGCGCTGATCAGGACAGGAGACGCCCAACAACTCCCCTTCGCCGACAACGAGTTCGACGCGGTCACCGTCGGGTTCGGCCTGCGCAACATCCACGACCGGCCCCGAGCGCTGGCCGAGATGTTCCGGGTGCTCAAACCCGGTGGCCGCCTGGTGGTCCTGGAGTTCAGCCACCCGGAAGGGGGAGTGGTCGAGCACGGCTACCGCGCCTATCTGAGGACCTTCCTGCCCCTGGCTGCCCGGCTGTTCGGCGCGGATGTCCAAGCCTACCGCTACCTGGCCGCCAGCATCCGCGCCTTCCCCGGAGCATCTGAGCTGGCCGGATGGCTGCGTGATGCCCACTTCGAGAACGTCACCTGGCGGAGGCGCATGGGGGGTGCCGTAGCCATCCACCTGGCGACCAAGCCCTAGCGCCGGCTCACAAAGCTACCTTAGCAGGCCGGCGGCGCTTTCCGGCGTCCGGCTTCGTCCAACCGAGGACGCCCCCCAGGATGAGCACGGCGGCTTCCTTGTCCAGCGGCTCATTCCAGTTGCCGCACTTGGGCGACTGGACGCAAGATGGGCACCCCGCTTTGCAGGGGCACTCCCGGACTGCCGCCTCAGTCGCAACCAGCAGCGGCCGCGCGGCATCGTAGCCCCGGCGGGCGATACCGATGCCGCCTTCGAATCCGTCGTAGACGAAGACCGCCGCCTCACCCGAATACCTGTGGAGCGGTGTCGAGACCCCGCCGATATCCCAGCGGTCGCACATCGCGAAAGCCGGCAAGAGCGCGATGGCCGCGTGCTCCAGTCCGTGGATCCCTCCGGCCAAACGCGACCGATCGAGGTGCACGCGCTCGAGCAGTCGCTCGGACAGGGTAAGCCAGAAACCTTCCGTCTCGAACCGGATCTCCGGCAGATCCAGATCGTGAGTGCCGAGGATCTCCCCGGTAAGGACGGCCCGCCGCTGGTAGGCGAACACTCGCGTCGTCACGACCACCCGGCCGAAGCCCATCTTCACGGCGCCCACGCGGCGACTGTGCATCTCCTCGCTCACGTCGATATCGGTGCGCTCTCTGGTCAGCGTATAGTGGTCGCCGTCAGAACGCCGGACCACCGCGACACGCTCGTCCAGCTCGAGGCTTTCCACACGATACGAGTCGCCTTGGTGAAGATAGATTGCTCCGGGATGGACTTCGAAGAAAGCTCGGCCACTGTCCACGGTGGCGACCAGAGCACCGGTATCCGCGTCCACCACCCGATAAGTGTCCCGCGACGCCGAACGAATCCCGACCGACTGGGCAGGCGGCCGGCCGGGAACCGGGAAGAGCTTCTTCCCACGGCGGCGCAGGCGGCCGGCTTCCTCCATCTCCGCCAGGACCCTGTCGTAGGACTGCCCGGCATCGTCCACGCCCGCGAAGATGTCGCGATCGCCCTCCGACAAGGGCAGCTCGTACGCGGCACACTCGAGGTGCCTCGCCAGGATCAAGGGGTTGGTCTCGTCGGCCACCGCCGCCTCGTGCGGACGGCCGAAGAACACCCCCGGGTGCGTCATGTAGTACTGATCCAGAGGGTCCTCGCGGCCGACCAGGACGGCCAGCGAACTGCCGCTCCGGCGACCGGCGCGGCCGGCCTGCTGCCATGTGCTCGCGATAGTCCCGGGGAAGCCGTTGATCAGAGCGGCCTCCAGGCGTCCGATGTCGATGCCGAGCTCCAGCGCGTCCGTGCTGCTGACCGCCAGCAGCTCGCCGGTCTGCAGCCGGCCCTCCACCATCCGCCGCTCCTCCGGCAGATACCCGGCCCGGTAGGAGGCCACCCGCCGCCTGAGTTCCCCGGCCGGTAGCTCCCGGCGCACGTACGACAGGATCAGCTCGGAGGCGCGACGGCTCTTGGAGAAGGCAATGGTGCGCACGTGCGCCCGGACCAGCCGGGCCAGCAGACGGGTCGTCTCCAGGTTGGAGCTGACCCGCTGGGCGGCCTCCGGGCCCACCAGGGGTGGGTTCCAAAAGAGGAAATCCTTGGCCCCCCGCGGAGAGCCGTCCGAGCCGACGACCTCGACCCCCAGACCGGTCAGATGACGCGAGAGCTCAGCCGGATTGGCGACGGTCGCCGAGGTCAGGACGAACACCGGCGAGGCCCCGTAGTGTCCGGCGAGCCGGCGCAGCCGCCTGAGCACCTGAGCGACGTTTGAGCCGAAGACGCCACGGAAGTGGTGCGCCTCGTCCAAAACGACGAACTCCAAGTTGCTGAAGAGCGCGCGCCACTTCGCATGGTTGGGCAGGATCCCGTAGTGGAGCATGTCCGGGTTGGTCAGAAGAACATTGCAGGCCTCGCGGATGGAGCGCCGTTCACGGGCCGGCGTGTCGCCGTCGTAGACCCCCGGGCGCACCTCCGGCACGGCCAGGCGTTCGACGGCCCGCAATTGATCCCGGCCCAGCGCCTTCGTCGGAAAGAGCCATAGCGCCGCCGCACGTCGATCGGCCAGAGCCGCTTCGGCGGCGCCGACCGCGTAGCAGAGCGTCTTGCCGCTCGCGGTACCCGTCACGATGACCACGTGCCGGCCCCGGCGGATCAGATTCAGAGCGGCCGCCTGGTGCGAATAGAGCCGCCCTAGCCCGAGCTCGTCCAGCCTCGACTGGAGCCGCTCGGGCAGCGGCCGGTCGAGGAGACAAAAGCGCGCGCGACGCGGCGCGACAAGGTGACGATGGACCATCTGACCTCGGTAGCTCTTCCCCGAGGTCAGCTTGGCGACGATCGGCTCAAGTGGCATGGGGCCATTATACGCGCGCCGGAGGACCAAGCGTTGTTGCGGCGGGAGGCTTCTCGCGTTGGCTCTGTCTAGGAGGAAGGACCCAAGTGGTCTTCCGGCACCTCCACGACCGCCAGCTCCGA
>CAYWVN010000025.1:0-16495 GCA_964461725.1 uncultured Coriobacteriia bacterium
TGATTCCAATCATCCGGAGCTTCGTAGCCGGGTGCCCAGACAAGTTGGCGGCCGCGCGCGGCAGAGCGATCCTCGTGTCCTCGGTGGTAGCCACGGTGACGCCCTGGACTTCGAGCGCATGCTCGGCCAGCAAGACGGATGCCCCCCGCTCGACCGCCCGGAGCGCGAAAACGTGACCGTCCACCTTGAGACCACGCAGACACACGAAGAGATCGCCGGGTGACACATCTCGCGAGTCGTAGGCCACGCCGGAGATCTCTACGTCGGGGTTGCCGGCAACCACCCGGAAATCGACCCCGGAGAGCACATCGATCAGTCTCAAGGAATCACCCTTCGCGGAAACAATCAACGTATTCTACCACGCCGGACGCCGCACCGACCCCCGTTCATGCTGGACAAACAGCAGGTCACCGTGCCTGTAGCCTGTCGGCCGGCCGCGTTCCCCGCGGGGTATGCGTGCCGCCCGCACTAGGCCGGACGCAGCAAGAACTCGGCAGCCAGCTCTGAGAGGCCCACCAACCGCCAGCCCTCGGCGTAGTGGACCAGCTGGTAGGTGCTGAAGCAGCACTCGCAGTAGTAGATGTTGCGCCAGCGTCCCGCGAGCTGCTCTTGGCAGCAGGAACAGTAGTACCTCTCTACCTTGGCCATCCTGATCAACCTCCTTCTACGACTGGCGCCGGCAGCACGCGGCTGTCTCTCCGACGCCGGACCACGACGCGGGCCGGACCCCGCTCTTACCTGACTGGTTACCTCCCCGAAGGGGGTATCTTGAGCCTGAACAGCGCGAATTGAGCGACCTTCCGAAACACCGGGGCGGCCACGGTCCCTCCGTATATCGCACCCTGAGGCTCGTCGATTATCACGGTCACCACCAACCTCGGGTTACGGGCCGGCACGAACCCGGTGAACGACGCAACGTAGCGGCCTGCGGCGTAGCCGCCCTCCGAGCCGACCTTCTGGGCGGTGCCCGTCTTGCCGGCAACGGTGTAGCCGGGGACAGCGGCCATCGTCCCCGTACCGGAACGTACGGCCTGCTCCATCATGTGGATCAGCTTGGCCGCCGTATCCCGCGAGACCACCCGCGAGCCACGGTCCCGTTGAGGCGAACGCACGACCCTCCCCCGTGTGTCCCTGATGCCCATCAGTAGATGTGGCCGGGCCCTGACTCCGCCGTTGGCGATCGTCTGAGTAGCCTGCGCCACCTGGAGACTGGACACGGCGATTCCTTGGCCAAACGGTATGTTGCCGATGCTTGACGCCGACCAGCTCTCCGGCAAGGGAACTACGGGTCTCCCCTCGCCAGGGAAATCGATTCCGGTGGGTTCCGTCATGCCGAACGCCTTGAGGTACTTGTACAGCCGCTCCCGGCCCAACTTCATCCCGAGCACGACCGCGCCGACGTTGCTGGATTCGCTGATGATCCGCGTCAACGTGAAGTTCTGGGTGTCCCGGTCGTGGGATTCCTTGATGACTCGGTCGCCCACCTGAATGGCGGAAGGCAGCACGAAGGTACTGCGGGGACCATAGAGCCCCTCCTCCATCACGCCGGCCGCAGTGATCAGTTTGGCGGTCGAACCGGGCTCGAAGACATCTGTCACGCAGCGGTTCCTGAGCGCCGACTGCTCCGCCTGGCCGAAGTGGTTGACGTCGAAGGTCGGCTCGTTCGCCATTGCGTAGATCTGTCCGTTCTGCGCATCCATGACGATTATGCTGCCGGATTTCGCCCCGCTCTCCTGAACGCCCCGCGTCAGCTCACTCTGTGCCTTGTACTGGATGTCTCGGTCTAGGGTGAGCGTGACGTTGTTGCCGTCGACCGGCGCCGAAATCTGAATGGCTCCTCCTGGGATAGACCGACCCTGGGAGTCGAACTCGGCGACCATCCTCCCCGGACGGCCGCGCAGATACTTCTCGTAGTACAGCTCCAGTCCGGCCAGCCCGTTGTTGTCCGTGCCGACGAAGCCAAGAACGTGGGCCGCCAGGTCCCCGCCTGGATAGCTTCGCTTCGGCTCGGAGAGCACCCCTATGCCGGCCAGTCGCATCTTCTTCACCCGCGCCCCCGTGGCAAGATCTGCTTTGCGGGCCAGGTAGACAAAGCCGCCGTCCCGGACGAGGCGAAAGTAGAGAGAGCGCTTGCGGACGTTAAGCACGCGCGCCAACTTGAGCGCCGTCCCTGTCGCGTCCTTCACCTGGTAGGGCGTAGCGTAGATGGTGGCCGCGTCCAGGCTGAACGCGAGCTCGCGGCCCGAACGGTCCGCTATCGTGCCGCGCCTGGCCGCCAGGCCGATCTTCTCCAGCCGCTGCGCGCGCGCCATCCGCGTGTACTTGCCTGCCATGACGACTTGGATGAAGGTGAGGCGGACGCCGACCGTCAGTAGACCGACGAACATGGCAACGAGTAGCGTGAAGAGCCGCCGGTCGATGGCTCGACGGCGGCGTACCTGGACCGTTCTTCCGCCGCCGCCGCTAGTTCCGCGTGGCTCGCGCATTGCTCGCTCCGGGGACCAGGGACGCCAGATACTTGCCCGCTCTGGAGAAGAACGAACCTATGGAGCTCCTCCCCCGGGAGTCCCGAGGCCGAGCAGTGTATGAAGGTGCCGGTTCCTCCGACCTGCGCAGAAGCGCGTCGGCCTCGGGCTCAGCAAACAGCGAGGCCGGCAGATAGAGATATCGCACCGAGGCGGGTTTGCGCATGGCCAGCTTACGAACGGCGATACGGGCGACCCGCTCCGGCGAACGTAGCTCCTTCGCTTGCGTGAGCAGCCCCTCCTGGGTCGCACGCTCTTGCTGGATCGACTTCTGCAGCCGATCCATCTCAACGAGCTGCTGCCCGTTCAGGACGCGCTGGGCGACGTTCGGCGCGGGAAAGGACGCGCCTATGACCGTACCGGTAACGAAACTCACGAACACATGCTGCAGGCCGCTCTGCGTCCTCGCCACGCGACGGCGCACAGGGCCGGCGGTGCGGGGCCTGCGGTCTCTGCTAGGTATCGCGACTCTGGCTGCTGCCTGCATCGTGTTCCCTGGTTCGACTGATCTGCTTTGCCTGCTACGCTAGTTCCCCGGAAGCCGCTCCGCCGCTCTGAGCCTCGCGCTCTCGGCTCTAGGGTTGCGGGCCACCTCCTCGGCGGTCGGTCTGACCGGCCGCTTTGTCAGAATCTTCAGCTTGGGCACTTGACCACATCGGCACTCCGGCAGCCCGGGCGGGCAGGTGCATGTCGCCGCGAGCTCGACGAATGTCTTCTTGACGATCCGGTCTTCCAGCGAGTGATAGGAAATCACCACCAGGCGGCCACCGGCCCTCAACCACTTCACGGAGTCAGCGAGCGCCCTCCGTAGCGCAGCGAGCTCGTCATTGACCGCGATTCGCAACGCCTGGAACGTGCGCTTGGCCGGGTGACCTCCCCGCCTGCGCGCCCGAGCCGGTATGGCCTGCTTGATGGTCTCTACCAGCTCCAGCGTGGTCTCGAATGGCTTGCTGCCCCGGCGCTCCACGATGAAGTCCGCGATGCGCCCGGCCCAGCGTTCTTCGCCGTAGGTAGCGATGATGTGCGCGAGGTCGTCCCTTGAGTACCCGTTGACGATGTCGGCAGCGTTGAGCGCGTCCTCTCCGTTCATCCGCATGTTCAACGGGCCTTCTCGGGAGTAGGAGAACCCCCTCGACGGGTCGTCGATCTGCCCAGAGGAGACCCCCAGGTCGAACAGTATCCCATCGACCTGACCGATCCCGCTCTCCGCAAGGATCCTATCCAGATCGCGGAAGTCCCCCTGAGCAAGAGTAATCTGCTGGCTGAAGCGTGCTAGAAATTCCTCTGCTGCGACTAGTGCTGCGACGTCTTTATCAATCCCTAGTAGGTGGCCTTTCGACCCTGCTGAAGCCAATACTGCCCCTGCGTGTCCTGCCCCGCCTAAAGTGCAGTCGACGTAGGTGGTGCCATCCCTGGTGTGGAGGTAGTACGGGACTTCAGCCAGCAGAACTGGTGTGTGCCGATATGCTATTGTCAAGGCCCTACAAACCTAAGCCGGTCTTCTCCGCCAACTCGGTGTACGATTTCTGGAGTCCTTGGCTGTATGACTCCCACTTCGCCTTGTCCCAGATCTCCAGCCGATTGGACTGCCCGGTGATGACTATGTCCCGGGTGAGCCCCGCATACTTGCGGAGGAAGTCCGGAATCAGTATCTTGCCCTGCCTGCTGGGCGTGTCGAAGATGGCATTGGCAAAGAAGAAGCGCGATACACCGCGCGATTGACTCTGGGACTCGGAGACGCCGCGGACCTTGTTCTCCCACGCCGGCCACTCGGCCCGCGGAATGGCGAAGAGACACTCGTCCAGGCCGACCGTGATGATGACCCCGTCGGCCAGCGCCTCGCGGAAGCGCGCCGGAAGGATCACCCTCCCTTTGTCGTCCAGCGTATGTTCGAAGGTTCCAACGAACATCTGTGCCTCTCCCGTCGCCGGCCTCTCGTCTCACTGGAGCTCATCATCCGGAACTCGGAACACCTAGTCTGCGACTCTGCTGCGTCTAAGCTGTGTCCGTGTGGTGTCGGGCTTCCGATGCTCCGGGTCCCGGACCATGAGCTACTTGGACCGCCGGACCCGCCCCGCTACAACCAGACCTCGGGAATCTTGAGTACCCCTTGTCGAGAATCCTGTGGTATCGGGAGAAGGAGTCGAACCTTCTCGGCCAGCGCTGCTACCCGCACCGATACCGATTGCGTCCCTGCCAGTGCTCGGGGTCCTACGCCTCAGGGAAGATTCGAACTCCCCGCTGGCCGGCCCGTCCTGCCTCGGCGTCCCCCGCCTTCCCTTCCAAGACGGGCACCACTTTAATCCATTCCACGCCACTTTGCAACACCTTTGTGACATTTTTCGACACGCAGTATCACGGACTTGAGTCCTTTCTCAAAGTAGCGGGGAATGCGCTTAGGAGGAGTGCGCCTGACTGGGCGGACCGCCGGGCAAATCAGTCAAACGGGCGGGGCTGGAACTCGGGCGCGCGCGCCAGCGTCGACTCGATTGCGTCTCTGGTCAAGAGCCCGGCCTGGCCACCGACGTGCCCCAGAACGGATGCCGCGTCGACGGCCGCCCATCGCAGGGACTCCGCCACGGAGAGGCCGTGCATCCGTCCCGCGATGAACCCAGTCGCAAACCCGTCACCCGCACCGGTCCGCTCCACCAACGGAGCCGGCCAGGCCTCCAGGAAGAGATCCGCGTCGGGCCCGTGGGCATAGGCGCCGTTCGGCCCGTCGGTGATCACAATCGTCCCTTGCGTCCAGCGAGAGAGCCCGTCGAGCAGAGCCCTGGGGTCGGGCGCCGAATCACCTTCATCGGGATCGATAAGTTGCCGAGCCTCCTCACGATTGACGAAAAGCACACCGGCCGCTTCGAAGAGAGGCTTGAGATGGCCGACCCCTTCCGCCAGTTCGAGCGTGCTGGGATTGTAGCCCAGAGTGAAGGCGCCAACCTTCGCCAGGTTCGCGATTCCTGCGCTCAGCGCCTCGAAGTTCTGGCCGGAGGGGGCCAGATAGACCCATTCAGGCCACCCGCCCTCCGGCATGCGGTATGTCCTCGGACGGTGGTGGGCAAGAATCGTCCGCTCGCCCTGGAAGTTCAGTATGAAGGACCGGTTGTTGGCTTCGTCCGCCGACCGCCGCACGAGCCGGGTGGAGACGCCCTCGCCCTCCAGCACGCGGAGAGCGTAGCCATCGTCATCGTCGCCGACCGCCGAGAACAGCTCCACTTCCGTGCCCGAACGCGCCAGGCCGACGGCGACGTTCGGCGCGCTGCCTCCGAGCGAGCGTTCGAGGTCCTCAACCGGAATCTTGTCACCGTAGCGGAGGCACAGCCGGTCGGCCGACTTGTCCAGCACGCTGTCCCCACCGGCCTCCGTGAGCTTAAGAAACGTGTCAATGAAGACGTCGCCGATGCAGCGTATCCCGGCCATCGCTCCTCGGTCCCCCCCTTCCCAAATCGAACCGCCGTCTTCGAAACTGCCACCCGTCCAGAGGAATACTACACCACCGCGTCGAAGCTTGTCCGTAGACGCGGGAGCCGCTCTCGCTGGGAACATCCGCGCCGGTCCGAGCGTCATAGAGCTATCCGGCTCGCTAAATGGGAGGTCGACTCCGATGAGACGAACTTGGATCACCTGGTTGGCAATCGCGGCGCTGGCGACAGGCACGACGGGTTGCGGACTGCTCTCTCGGAGCAGCCAATCCGGCGGAGCGGACGAGGGTGTCTCCGGCATCTCGTCATCCGGCGCGGGATCTGCTGGACAGACCGCTTCTCCCAGCCCACCGGCCGGCAGTCAGCTCAAGTCGGCCGAAGGGAACGCGCGCACCGCGTCAGGCACCAAGCTCCCCAAGATGGTCGTCCGGAACAAGTACTTCCAGCTCGAAGTGAAGAGCGTCCAGGCGACATACTCGAAAGCCAGCGAGATCGCCGACCGCTTCGGCGGCTACGTCTTCTCTTCGAACATCGGCCCGAAGGACCAGGGCTTCCCTGTGCCACAGGCGCTTTCCACCCCCTCCACAGGGGCCGGAGGGGCGGAACCCGGCGTGGCCCCCTTGCCGAGCGATCAGTATGTCTACCCACCCCCCATCACCGAAGAGGGCAAATCCGGACCTATGGCCGGCACGATCGTGGTCAAGGTCCCGGCGGCCGGCCTCGAGAAGGCCGCGACCGAGATGCGCAAGCTGGGCCGGGTGCGCACCGAGCAGGTATCCACCAGCGACGTGACAGAGGAGTTCGTCGACCTGTCGGCCCGGATCCGAAACCTCAAGAGCGAGGAGAAGCGCTATCTCGACTTCCTGCGGGCGGCCAAGAACGTGAGCGACATGCTGCGGGTCGAGCGCGAGCTCTCGCGCATCCGCGGCGAGGTAGAGCAGCTCCAGTCCCAGGCGGACTACCTCAAGAAGAGCGCGGCTATGTCCACTATCACCGTGTACGCGTACGAATCGAGCGGCCTAGTCTCAGCCTCGGGCGACGACTGGGGCATCAAGGACGCCGTGACCCAGGCCATCCGCAACTTCGTCGGCGTCGTGAATGCCCTGATCATGCTCTGCGGGGGCTTTGCGCCCTTCCTGGTCCTGATCGCGCTCGGCGCATGGCTGGCGCGCCTGCTGTTGCGACGTCACCGAAGGAAGAAGGAATCCGTCGCCGGCCACACTCAGGCCTAACAGAGCTAGCCCGGGCGGGATCCCGAAGCAGGGGCACCCTCTATCAGCGCTCACCGTCGTTCGACCGACCCCCGGCGCCGTTCGCTGAACCCGGGTTGCCGTCGCTGCGCCCGCCGGCGTCCTTCTCTGGAGCCTGGCCCTTGCCTTGACCACGGCCGTGGTTGGCGCCCC
Source organism: uncultured Coriobacteriia bacterium (assembly GCA_964461725.1). Lineage (GTDB taxonomy): Bacteria > Actinomycetota > Aquicultoria > CAYWVN01 > CAYWVN01 > CAYWVN01. The sequence goes on from CAYWVN010000025.1 coordinate 7,348, forward strand.
GGCCGCCCTGCGAATCGCCCTGTCCGGCACCGGACCCGCCGCCGCCTGCCGAGCTTCCGGACTGCCCGTTCCCACGCCTGCTACCAGTGGATCCCTCAGAACCCCCCTTGCCCGACCCGGCAGCACCCCCCGCGGAGCCCTCGGAGCGCCGTAGCGCCCGCGGCAAGTGCGTAGCGGTGCTTCGCTCGATCGCTCTCAGAAGACCCTTCCTCGCCGCCCCCGGCACCTTCGCCAGTACTTCTCGGAGAACCGCGGCGTGGCGGGCGCGAAGCACAGCGATCCTTGCCTCCAAGAGCGCCCGCGCATCCGGGCTCAGACCCAGCGCCAGGCCCTCGGCGGCACTAAGCTCGGCCTCCCCAGACGAGAGCGAGCGCCCGGCCAGAGCCGTCTTGCCGGCGTCCCTCATCGCCCGCGCTTCCTCGATCCTCGCGGCCGCCGCCTGAAGGTGCCGCAACGCCTGTGAGTGCGCATTGCCGGCCAGAGCCAGCTCCACGCGCTCGATTGCGCGCTTCAGCGGGTACAACGCGCTGTCCGGCATCGAAGAGCCTGCCGCCCAGGCGGTACCGGCACCGGTTAGCGAGATAGCCATGGCGGCGGCGGCCAGCCTCACACTCAGGGTCCGCCACCACGGAATCGGTCGTGCCTGCCCCAGAGAAGGATACGCTGAGGCCTTCTCGCGACAGGCGGTCACCAACCTCCCGCGCAGCTCGGCTTGGAAGTGGTCTGTAGGCGTCTCCACAAGTCCGCCCAGAGCCGCCTCCACCCGCTTCATGCCGCTATCCACGTCGCTACTCCTTGCCATTGCCACCACGACCCAACACCTTGGCCAACGAAGCCAGGGCCCGATGCTGCAGAGCCTTCACCGATCCCGGCGACTTGCCCATCACCCCGGCAACCTCCGCCGTCGACAGCTGTCCGAAGAACTTCAGGTACACCACCTGCCGCTGCTCCTCGGTCAGCTCTTGCAGCGCAGCGCGCACCGCCTCGGCCTCTTCGCCCCTCACAACGGAATGCACCACATCCTCGTGGTGCCCGTCGTCCGCCCGCACCCGCAGGGCCTCCATCGCCCTTTCCGTCCGACCCTTCTTCCGGAAGTGGTCGATCACCACGTTGCCGGCAATCCGAAAGAGCCAGCTGGCGAACGGCGCCCCGGTCCACTGAAAGCGCTCGATTGCCTCCAGGGCCTTCAGGAAGACCTTCTCCGTCAGATCTTCCGCGTCACTCCTGTTGCCGACCCGCCGCACTACGTAGGCGAATACTCGGCTCACGTAGATGTCGTAGAGTTCGCCAAAAGCCTGTTCATCCAGACCCTGGGCCCTCTCGACCAGATTCCGCTCCCGGGAGTCCGCCCCGCTCATGCCCTCACTCCAGTAGAACGACGCTCAGACGTTTCGGATACTCCTACCCGCATTCTACTTTGACGAGACAGGGTCGGACACCGGAGTGCCCGTTCGCGGCCTGGGGATGGTTCAGGAGACGGTGATCGGCGTGACGCCGAGAAGACCGGCACGCGGATGCGAACTGGCCCCGCGGCACGCGCGGTTCGAGGACAAAATAGTTGGCCCGAGTAACTCACCGCCGAAGCGGCTCGCCTCTCGGGCCAAGTGCCCCAGGTAACTTTCGGGACTCTGTCCCCGTCCAGGTTTCCCCTTCCGGAGTCAGGTTGCCTAACGGCTGCCTGGGACGTCACTTACACTACCACCAGGAGTCAGCAGTGTCAATAGAATGCTCAAGAAAACGGAGAAGAATCGCGAGGCCTCTGGCCCTGATTACCAGTGATTACCATGCCCTGACCAGGCTCCCTGCTAGGCCAGCACGCGCATGACTTCCTCGATCGAAGTGGCACCCTCTCGCACTCTCTCGATGCCATCATCGAACATACTCGTCATCCCCTGCGACAGGGCGATGCGCTCCAGCTCGTCTCCCGAGCTGCCGGCCAGGCAGGCCCGAGCTATCTGGTCGCTCACAACCATCATCTCGAACAGCCCGAGCCGCCCCTTGTAGCCCGTCCCCATGCAGCACGCACACCCCTTGGGCCGGTACACGGTAGCGTCCTCTGCGGCGCCCGGCAGCGCCTCCGAGAGCGGATACGGTTCCCTGCACTCATCGCAGAGCCGGCGCACCAGACGCTGCGCGATGACACAGCGGATGGAGGAGGTGATGAGGAACGGCGCGATGCCCATGTCGACCATGCGCGTGAGCGCCCCCGCGGCATCGTTCGTGTGCAGCGTCGAGAGGACGAGGTGGCCGGTCAGCGCCGAGCGGATGGCTATCTCAGCGGTCTCAGTGTCCCGTATCTCCCCCACCATGATGATATCTGGGTCATTACGCACGATGGCGCGCAACCCGTTGGCGAAGGTCAGTCCGGCTCTGACATTCACCTGCACTTGGGTTATGCCGGAGATCTCGTACTCGACCGGATCCTCGACGGTGATGATCTTCCGGTCGCGGGTGTTGATCTCGGCGAGTGTCCCGTACAGGGTGGTCGTCTTGCCGCAACCGGTCGGGCCGGTGGCCAGGATCGCGCCGTGGGGCTTCGTGTAGTTTATCCTGTACTTGCGCATGTTGTCCTTGCTCATGCCGAGTTGGGCAAGCGAGTACATGGACTGGCCCTTTCGCAAGATGCGGATGGTCACGTTCTCGCCATAGATGCCCGGCAGCGTCGCGATACGCAGATCGACGTCCTTGCCGGCGATCGAAAGCGTCGTCCGCCCGTCCTGCGGGATGCGCCGCTCGGAAATGTCCAGCTCGCTCATGATCTTGATGCGGGATATCACGGCGGCTTGGATGCGCTTGGGTAGCTCCGTAGCGTCCTGCAGTACGCCGTCGATACGATAGCGCACCTGCACACGGTTCTGCTCCGGCTCGATGTGAATATCGCTCGCCCGTTGGCTCAGGGCCTGCAGAATCAACCGGTTGGTGAGCTTGACGACGGGCGCACCCTCTACGCCGATCGAGAGCTGCTCTTCTTCTTCGGTGTCCGATGCCGCCTCCGCAGCCACGTCGACGACCTCCTGCACGGATTCATCGGACATGAAGAGCTTGTCGATGGCCGCGGCGATGTCGGACTCCGTGGCAACCATCGGCTCCACGGGGTAGCCGGTGATGACGGCGATATCGTCCATGGCATGCACGTTCAAGGGGTTGGCCATGGCCACCAGTAGATGTCCGTCCTCGAAACCGACCGGGACAACGCTATAGCGGCGGGCGATCTTCTCGGAGATGGACGTGGCGGCCAGCGGCTCGATCTTGTAGTTGGCCAGATCGATGAGCTGGAGGCCCTTCTGGACCGCCAACGTGCGGGCCAGCTCATCTTCGGTGATGAACCCCAGATCAAGTAGGGCCTGGCCCAGAGGAAGCCCGGATTCCAGTTGGGACTCCAGCGCGATCTCCAGCTGCTCCTCAGATATGAGTCGGGCCCCGACGAGGATCTGCCCCGTCTTCTCGGCCACTCTATCCATGCCTGCTCCCTCCACCTGCCACGGCAAACCTTATCACGTTATCCTACTACGCCGAGGGCACTCCTAAAAAGGCGCCGCCCAGAGAAGAACCATCTTAAGTTCGCCGTGCGGGAGCCGATATAGAGAACAAGACGGCCACCTAGAGCGACCTAGACAAACACAAAGAGCACCTGGGAACCAAACATGAAGATATCTGACGACCAGATCATGAAGTCACTGGCCTACCTACGGGCGCATCCGTTTGGCGCACGGCGCCGCACGACCCGCAGTAGCGAGCGTGTGGCGACTGAGATGTACGTTCCGTATGTCACCAAGCTCCCGAATGTGCGCCGGGAGCTGGTGGGCCATCTCAGGCAGGACGTGACTAGCGGGCACTACGCGGTGTCTCCTGATCACGTCGCCGAGAAGATGATCGGCCGAGCCATCAGCGACATGCTGCGCTAGCATCAACACCTGCACTTTCGCCACAGAAGAAGAACAGGCCCCGAAACCGGGGCCCGTTGCGTTGCTGGATTGCCGCCCGAATGCCGATCCTATGCCGGACGGTTACCGCTCGACCCAGAAGGACAACATCAGGAACTTCTTCGCGTCCTTCGCCTTCTGGATGACTTCCTCGGAGATTGTCTGTCCCGCCGAGATGATCACGGTCCCATCATCCGCGACAATGTCCTTGGTGACCGTCTTGCCGACCAAGAAGCTGCTCTGGCGGGAGCCTATGTCCGCCGGTGCCTCTTGTGGCGCCGGTGCGGTCGACGTCTCCTCCACCGGCGGAGCGGGTGCCTCGGCCACTGCGGCCAGCTCTTCGGCCACGAGCGCTGGCGCCTCGAGCACCGGCGGTTCTATCGATGCAGGCTCCTCGGTCGGCGTCTCCTCAAGGACCATCTCCTCTGAAGGCACCGCCTCTTGCACCGTCGGCTCCGGTTCCGGCTCAGGCTCAGGCGCCGGCTCAGGTACCACCACCGGCTCGGAAGCCTCAATTACGGCGGGCTCCTCGGCGGGGATGAGCGCTTCTTCGCCCTCCTCGGCGATTACCAAGAGGTCCTTGCCTAGTGTGATGACCTTGTCGATGGGGACCGACATGGGCTTGCCGCTCTCTTCGATCTCGCATTGGCTGATGCTACCGGAGACCTCATCGAACGTGTACTCGGTAACCCGGCCGTAGGACTTCCCCCCGATGGTCACCACCTTGGAGCCGATGACGTTCGCGCCCTGGCGGGCAAGCGCCTCGATCTGCTTGGCGCTGGCGATGTCCATCACTTGGTCCGCCTTGTCGATTACGACGGCATCCTTGCCGATACTCTTCACAAAGTTGAAGGGCAGCACCTTGATGCTCTTGAACCACTCAGAATCCTTGATAACGAAAGCAGCGACGTCCTTCTTGACAGGGTCCACGACGGTGTCCCTGATCATGCCAACCTGCATGCCCTGCAGAACACTGATCACCGGCAACCCGAACACTTCTGCTGTCTTCTTCACTTACGCGCTCCTCCTTCCGATCCTACTCGTTGCGACTACTCTACACGAACGACCCAGCTTTGCGGCCCTGACAACAAAGACCGACCCGTTGGTCACCCCCTGACTACCGTGACAACTCCTGCGGAAGCCGGGCTCCCAGGGGCCCCAGGTCCGCCTATCACAGGTTATCGAGGAGCTCACGAATCTCCTCTTCCAGCGCCGTGTTCTCAGCCCGCTGGCTGATGCGCAGCGCTTCTTGAAGCTCGGTGCGCGCCATGGAGAGCTGCTCCTGCATGAACCAGAGCCGACCCATCTCGACACGCAGTTTGGCCAGAGTGTCGAGCTCGTCCACGAAGATGATTGCGAGCTGGAATGACTCCAGCGCCCCCTTGAAATCGCCCTTGTCTAGCTTATCGTAACCTTCATCGAGAAGGCGGGCAATCTCTTCCTCGTCCTTCGGTGCCGCCGTGGCGGTCGGAACACCCGTGTCGGCCGCCGTGGCGGCCGGCACCCCCCCTGCGCCCGGCAGCGTTCCAGCCAATGGTGCAGCCACCTCGACCGGTGGCTCGACAATCGGCAGAACCGGCCCCTCGGCCGGAGGCTCAACCCCTACGGGTGGCTCGCTCGGCATTGCGACTGCCGGCGGTACCACCCCCAGCGGCAGGGGCTCCGATCCGGTCTCAGGCAAGGGGGCCTGCGTCCCGGGTCCGGCCACCAACGGGGTGGGCTCGCCGACCATCCGCTTCTGCGGGAACAACGCGAAGTACTGCTCCCCAAGCGTGATGACCAGAGCGCTGATGACGGCGAGGACGACGAGCATTACAAGGATGGATGTCGGCGATAGGTTGTAGAACCGGTACAGCGCCATCATTAGGAACACGATCACCAGCGAGGCGATGGTCGCGGCGACGAGGAGTTGTCGCGCGTCAATCTTAAATGCGAAGTAAAGGATAACGTGCAGCAACACGGCCAGAACGACAATAGAGAGAACCGAAACCGCTACTGCCATACTTGTCTCCCGAAACGGATGGATTCATGCTTAGGGACCGCCAACCCCGGCGGACGTCCCGTTACTTTTTACCACAAACCATGTGCCCCTGCTATCAGAATTCCTCGGCCGACTCGGCCTTGAGAACGTCGATCTTCCAGCGCTCCGCATCCTTTATCAAACGCACGGTGAAGACCCGCCCCGCCGACACCGGGGGGGCGAGTTGCTGTCTGGTCTCGACGTTCACGAAGTAGCCCGCGTCGATGTATCGGATCCTGGCCGTCGCCTCGGTTGGCGTGGTTTCGAGCACCTCTACCTGGAGGTCGTTGATGACTTCGATGAAGGACCGGCCTTGTTGGCTCCAGCGCTCCATCCGAGAAAGCACACCGTCGAGCGCCGCTCCAGAGAACGCGCGGCGCAGGAGGAGTATGTTGGGCGCCGGCTGCTTCTCCGCCTCAGCCATGATTCTGAGGTCTTCGTAGAGATCATGGGCGATGGTCTCGGCCGCGGGTTGGGGTGTCTCTCGGATAGGCGGCTGGCCGACCCGCGCCTTGACGCTCACCCGCCGCGCCAACGCACCGCCGCCGGCCAGGGTGCCGGTAGCTGCCGACGCCAGGATCACAACGCTGGCCAGAGCAGCGAAGAAGAGGAAGCCCCTTCGCACATTGTTGTGAAGCAGCGTCCGGCTGTAGTCCAGCTCGAGGGGGCGGTCGGGTATTCCGATGAGCCTGTCGGTAGCGCCGGCGGAACCGGCGCCGGAATCCAGCTGTGAAACCATTTCTCGTCCAACCATCAGCGCGCCCGAGACGATTCGAACGTCCGACACCAGGCTCCGGAGGCCTGTGCTCTATCCACTGAGCTACGGGCGCCAGCAGTCGTATTGTAGCAGCCCGCCCGCCGAGACGTCACCTGCCGCGGGCGACGGCGCCCCGAACGATGGTGCCACGCGCGAACTCCCGCAGCCTCCGGACTGCATCGCTGAGCTCCGCGATCTCCTCGGGTCCAAGCCGGCGATGACCGTAGCGCTCGACCTCAAAGAGCCTGGCTACACGACCTATCTCAGGCCAGCCGAACCGCCCTTCCAAGAGACGCGCGTACTCGCGCGCGGTCTGGCTGAGCCGCCGGCCGTGGCCCAGCGAATCGAACAACCCCGTGAGCTCCGTGAAGGCGGCGGAGGCCGATGCCGAGTCACCGGACGGCCAAGTCTGGGCGCACCCGCGGCTGCGTGCCAGCAGGAGACCACCAGCCACCCCGACCACCGCAGCCGCCGCCAGCGCGACCAGGCCCGCGGCCAGTGGCGCGGAGCCCGACTCCAGAACGGCCCTCACCCACAGCCCGGCGCCCGCCGCAGCCATTGTGAACGCGGCGACCGCGCCCTTTCCCCAACGCGCCAAGCCCGGCGCCCGCACGCCAACGAGCTTCGCGAAGAAGCCGGTCAAGCGCCCGCCTATCCATGGGCCGGACGGACCCCGAGGCACCTCGAAACCCGGTGTTGGCTCGTTGGTCACCCACCCGTAGAGCGGGTAGTACACCTCAGCCCAAGCGTGCGCGTCCGACTGACGCACCTCATACAGCCCGGTGAACGGGTTGAACTCCCCCGTGCCGAACCCGGTCACCAGACGAGCCGGGATACCACTCGCTCGGCACAGGACCACGAAGGAGGATGCGAACTGCTCGCAATAGCCCCTCCTCTCCACGAAGAGGAAGTGGTCCACGGGGTCCCCAGTACCGCGTTGGGGAGGGATGGAAAGGTCATATCGGTAGTTGTTGTCGAGAAAACGCTGGATGGCCAGCACCTTCTGGAACTCCGTCGGCTGGCCCGCGGTCAGCCGACCGCTGAGCTCAGTGACCCGTTCCGGCAGCGGTGGCAGCACCAGGTAGTTCTGGGCCACGGCAGCCGGTATCGTCGCGGGAGCCGACAGGAGGTCGCTTTCAGCCGGCGCGGCCACGTCCGAGACCACTGTGTAGACCATGCCTCGAGTCAACAGGAACGGGCTACGCAACGACGAGTAGCGATCTACCCAGACGCTGCTGCCCGGGAAGTACAGACGCCGGGGCGCCATCGCCGCGAACAGGACGTTGGGCTGGTCGGCGGCTATGAAGTAACTCTGCACGACGGGCCGAACGCCGGCCACCGACCCGCCTTCCGGTTCGTCGGGCACGAAGAGGGGTTGCTGCATGACCGCCAGCCGACTGCCGGTCGTGTCGCTCATAGTCCAGCCTGACCCAGTGTATCGATCGAACACGAGACCCCTGTAGAGCAGAGGCTCGGAGGAACGCACCTTCATCACCAGGTTCTCGGACAGGCGCCCGCGCAGGCGAAGATCCAAGAACGGCGCGAACCCATAGTACGACGTGGGAACGTAGCGGTACTGTCCTGGACCGGCCATCCAGCTAGGGTAGTCTCGGTTGACCAACTGGCCCGAGAAGCCGCCTAGAACGGGTCGCGGCAGGGAGAACGGCAGGCCCTGTATCTGCATGCCCGGAAGGCGGGGCAGCGCCACGAAGACCGCGCCGGCCAACACCGCCGTGGCGACCAGCGCGGCGGCCGCTGTGCCGGCCAGCGCTCTCACGGTTCCACGGCCGGACAGCGCCCGGCCGGGGGATATGCCGAGTTCCGACAGGTGCGCGTAGTAGAGGGCGGCGGCGGAGCACAAGGCAAACAAGGCTATGTAGAGGCCAAACGAGGAGTCGACGCTCAACAGACCGCCCACGGCGAGCAACGTGTAAGCGCTCACCACCGAGAAGTACAGGTCCTTGCGGGCCGGAACGTCGAAGCTGTGCATGACCTGGACCAATAGGAAGAGCCGGGCAAGCGGGACGCGCGCGTCGAACGGAGTGCTCACGACCTCGAAGAGATAGTAGGCCAGAACGAGCGGCAGGACGAGTGAGAGCGCCAACTTGAGCCCCCAGTTGTCCTTGCCCATCCGCACCCAGCTGACCACATTCCCGCTCACGATTCCGGCAACGACCAGGAACCCGAATGCATTGCCGAAGTAACCCTGGGCGAGGACACTCGCCGACCCCGCCAACACCGCCGCCATGACGGCGACGCGCAGCGGCACGGACCGTTCCGGCACCGGGCGTGGGTTTATGCGCCTGTAGGCCCGTACGGCTGCCTCAAGCATTCCGCGACGTCCTCTCCTTGACGGCACGAGTAGATGATGGCGTGACCCCGGGTCAGCTCGGCCACCAGAATCCGGCACCCCTCCGCCGCCACCGCCTTCCCCGTCCCGCCGTGCAG
>CAYWVN010000026.1:0-16211 GCA_964461725.1 uncultured Coriobacteriia bacterium
AGTAAACAGGAACAGTGGCCCCGCGTTCCCATCGGGAGACGGTGCCCTGGTCGAAGATACAGAGCGACGTCTTTGTCGGCAATGCCGCGCCAGGCCACTACCAAGAGGGCTACATAGTGCCTACCGCCCCGGGGTCGAAGAGGACGCCGGTTTCGTACCCGCTCTCTGAGGAGCTCGGTTGGGTATTGGGATACTACATAGCTGAGGGCATCTCGGCGGACCACGCGCTCTCTTTTCCGTCCAACGGGGACAATACCAAGCGGCTCATCCGCAGCCTCGAGCGGTTGGGTGCCGGCTACGCCCTGCGGCGGCGCGCCGGACGTGTGGTTGTGACAGACTTCCTGCTGCGGGACCTCTTCATCAACGTGTGGAAGGTCGGAGGGGGCACGCGCGACAAGGCCCTTCCCGCGGAGATCCACAACTACGACAGCGACTTCATCCTGGGGGTCATCGCTGGGCTGATCGATGGCAAGGGGACCGTGGATGGTCCCAGCATCGCCGTCTCGTCGACGTCGGCCACGCTGATCAACCAGCTGTCGCTTCTGCTCGGCCAGTTGGGTCTAGTGGTGTCGGCCCGGCGCCCCAGCGGCATGGCCAGTGTCCAGGAGGCCGATGGTCAGGCCACCCTGCGGAACTACCCGGTCTGGACCGTGGTCTTCTACCACGACCCGTCGCTGGCACTGCCCTCGGCTAAGTACGGGCAGGTCTCGTGCCGTCCGGGCGCCACGAACATCGACGCATCGGGCGTCGTCACGGTGACCGACATCGAGTCGGTGGACATTCCCGACGAGTATATCTATGACATCACGACCGAGAGCCACACGCTGCTCGTGAACGGCATGTACTCGCACAACTGCGGGGGGCACTCGCTCGAGTACCTGAAGAAGTACGGGCTATCGCTGCCCAACATCACCAGCACGTCCAAGCCGGCGCGGCACGCCGAGGTTTTGATCGGCCATATGGTCAAGCTGGCCTCATCGCTGCAGGCCCACTACGCCGGCGCCATCGGGTGGGAAGCCGTCAACATGTTCTTTGCGCCCTACCTGGTCGACAGGTCATATGATGAGATCAAGCAGCTTGCGCAGATGCTCATCTTCGAGTTCAACCAGCTGGCCGGGGCGCGCGGCTCACAGGTGGTGTTTACTGACTTCAACCTCTACTGGAACATCCCGAAGCACTTCGTCGACACACCGGCGGTCGGTCCGGGAGGACAGCTCACCGGAAAGACCTACAAGGAGTACGAGAAAGAGTCCCAGATGTTCCTCAAAGCCATGTTCGAGGTCTATCTGGACGGTGACGCGATCGGCAAGACCTTCGTCTTCCCGAAGCCTCTGCTCCACATCAACGAGGAGTTCTTCCAGACAGAGGGTTGGGAGGAGTTCCTGGACCTGGCGTGTCTCGTGGCCAGCAGGCAGGGCATCACGTACTTCGTGTACGACCGAGGAGATGAGACGACCATCAGCCAGTGTTGTCGGCTGAAGCTGAAGCTGGGGGAGAAAGACCTGGAGGAGACCAAGACCCCGGAGAAGATGCGGTTCTCGGCTCTCCAGAACATCACAATCAACCTGCCGCGGATCGCCTTCAAAGCGCACGGCAACGACGAACTGCTCTTCGCGGAGACAAACCGCATGTTGGAGTTGGTCGCCAAAGCGCACCTCCAGAAGAAGCAGTTCATCAAGAGCCTCATGGAGCTGGGGGTAGATGGTCCGTTGGCGCTCTTGTGCTCAGACCGGGATGGCGAGCCCTACCTGAGGCTCGAGAGGCTGACCTATCTCGTCGGGCTGTTCGGCCTTAACGAGATGGTGCAGGCGCAGACCGGTCAGCAGTTGCATGAGGATGAGGACGCCTTGAAGTTCGGGTTGCGCATCATCTCGCATATGAACATCAAGTGCAAGCAACTCTCGAAGCAGTATGGTATCCACATGGTCCTCGAGGAGTCGCCGGCCGAATCGTCTGGGTATCGCCTGTCGAAGCTGGACATGAAGTACTATCCGGAGCAGACCAAGGCTGTCGTGAAGGGCCGGTTGGAGAACGACGAGTACTACTACACCAATAGTGTTCATCTGGCCGTCGACGCGCCGGCGGACTACATCACCCGCGTCGAGAAGCAGAGCCTGTTCCATCCGTTGATCGACGCCGGGGCGATCGTACACGTCTGGCTGGGTGAGCACGAACCGTCGTCCGACTCGCTCAAGTCATTCGTGAGGAAGACCTTCGAGAAGACACACTGTTCGCAGATCGCGTTCAGTCCGGAGTTCACGGTGTGCAACGCATGCCTTCGGACATCACGTGGCCTGTCGGACACGTGCCCGCAGTGCGGATCCGACGATGTGTACGGCACGACCAGGATCGTCGGGTACTTCTCCAAGGTACCCACCTGGAATCGCGGCAAGATAGGCGAGCTCCAGGACAGGATACGGACGGATCTCTCAGAGAGCTTCGTGGCCGAACCGCCTGAGCAGGACTTCCTGGAAGTGGTCGGCAAGTGATCGAGCGGGACGGCAGGCGACATGCAGCAAGGAGTGAGCGATGAAGAAGAAGATCAAGCTGTTCTGGAAGGAGAGCTGCCCAAGATGCCCGGAGGCCAAGCTTCTGCTGGCTGAGCGAGGCAACGTGGAGACCTATGACGTCGATAAGGTCGACGGGCTGGCCGAGGCTGCTTTCCATGCCGTACTGGCCACCCCCTCCATAGTGATCGTGGACGAGCGGGGTCAGGAAGTGTGCGCTTGGAGGGGTGAGGTGCCATCAGCGGGACAACTCGCGGAAATGCTCTAGAGCAGTCCTCTGAGGACCGCGGGCCCACGATAAAGGGTGCGGTTCCGGTCACCATGCTGGACTGGTCCGGCCGGGTAGCGTCCATGCTGTTCGTAGCCGGCTGCAACTTCCGCTGCGCCTATTGCCACAACCCTGACCTGGTCGGCAATGCCGATCACCTCCCAGATCTCTCTTGGAGGAAGATTGCGCGCTACCTAGAGGCACGGCGTGGCTGGCTGGACGGTTGCATCGTAAGCGGCGGAGAGCCTACCCGGTATCCCGGGCTGGCAGGTCTTCTTGGCCGCATCAAAGAGCTGGGGTACCCGGTCAAGGTCGACACCAACGGCAGCTCACCGGGTACACTCACTTCACTGATCGACGCCGGCCTGGTGGACTGCGTCGCGATGGACGTCAAGGCGTCGCCGGCAAGGTATCCGGAGGCGGTCCGTGCTCCCGTGCCGGAGGGCAACATAGCCCGGAGCATTGAGTTGCTCGCAGAAGCGCACAGTCGCGACGGGCTCGAGGTGGAGTTTCGGACGACAGTCGTTCCCGGTATTGTGAGCCCGGAAGACGTCGTTGGCATAGCGTCAGTTCTGGCAGAGGCGGGGGCGCCACGATATGTGCTCCAGCAGTTCAAGCCGGATGTTGTACTGGATGAGGAAGCCCGCGCTATCGTTCCCTATACGCGCAGCGAACTCCAGGAGATGGCCGCCGCCGCCGGCGCGCTGATTCCAACCGGGGTGCGAGGTGCCTGAGGCGCGGGTCGCCCCGGCGACCCGCGATACCGCCCGCGGCGTAATCGCCATACCCTTGCGCCGGCTCGATCCGGAGCTACCTGTTCCGGAATACGCCCATCCCGGCGATGCCGGATGTGATCTGAGAAGCCGTGTCGACACTGTTATCGCTCCGGGTGAACGAGCGCTCGTTCCGACAGGCATAGCAATCGCCATTCCCGATGGCTACGCCGGGTTCGTCCAGCCGCGTTCGGGTTTGGCGCTGCACCACGGCATGAGCATCGTCAACACACCCGGCCTTATCGACAGCAGATATCGCGGCGAAATAGGTGTCGTTCTGGTGAACCTGGACTCCCGTGAGGCATTCTCTGTCTGCAGGGGAGACAAGATAGCTCAGCTGGTCATTCAGAGGGTGGAGGAAGCCTCATTCCAGCCATGCGACGATCTGGAGGATACGAGTAGGGGGGGTGGCGGCTTCGGCAGCTCTGGTCGCTGAGCAACCGCGTCTTCGGAAGCGCGGGATCAGGAGCTCAAGTAGATGAAACAGTTCACCGACAGTCGCATCGACAGCGACCGCTTGGCGCACGCAGCGCGCACCAAGATCGTCGAAGTACGCATCGGCGAACTGGTGGTTGCGGTGAAGCGGGGGGTGAGGGCCTCCAGCGCCTATCGGACAGTCACGCTGGCCCAATATGATCAGATGATCATCGGGTCTGAGAAGGCCGTACGGAAGTGGCTCGTGACGAGCCCCGATCGTGATCTAGAAGAGCTCCTCCACAGCATCACCGATGCCGTCGACCAACTCGGCGGACTGGTAGAGACTGAGGACATCAACGACCTCGACTCTCACATACGGGACCAGGTGAACCTACTCAATTCCTCCGGCTTCTTCAGCTCCTGACAGCGGGCGCCCAATACACCAAGACTATTCCTAGGTAGCGGCCCCTGAATGAGTCGTTGCAGCTATGCATGAGATCCCCTTGTGGCTAGGACTACCCATAATCTATGTTATGTCGCCTAGCCACGAATCCCGATGGGGCCCCACCGGTCTTCCCTTCAACGCTCACGCAACCGGAGGAATCACGTGGTACTTGACGTCGAACTCACCCTTGCTCTGAGTAGCGAGGTCGTCGAGGACCTGCCGGAGGGCCTCCTGGGCCTCCTGCTCGCAGGGTTGGGATAACAGGACGAATGAGCGGTCGCTATCGAGGTTGACTAGCTCGACGGCGAAGGTGGTCGACGGTTCTTCATGGGTGGACGACGTCTCGGCCGCCCGGTAGAGCACATCCGGGCGCCATTCGAGCAGAGGTGGTTCGGGAACGTCGAGTCGCGTGAGGCGCGCGCGGTAGAAGTCGCTGGCGGGGCCGAATATCTTCCGGGCCACGGTTACTTCTTCACCCTCTTCGAGTAGGCGGGGTTCGCGTTCACCCAACCGCGGTTTCCTGATGGGGCCACGATTCGGTACCAGTCACCCTTCTTCTTCATCACCAGAAGGACGGTCCCTCTCGGTATGGGCGACAGCAGCGCGCTGTAGACGGCCGGTTGGGCGCGCAGGTTGAGCTTGGCGGTGGTGACCTTGATGCGGAACTTGGCTTTTGAGGTGTACTTCCTGTAGACGGCGGAGGTTGTCGGTGTGGCGCGCGCCGGCTTGGCGAGGTTCGGAGACACGGGCGCTGTCATGACGCCGCGGAGCGCGCCGACCACGACGACGACGACGACGGCCAGCATGACCCAAGGAACTACTCGGAAAGCCACCGGACGAAGGTCCACTCCCCCGGCGCGCTCGTCATATGCATGAAGTGGGACGTCAAGGCGTGGCACAACCTCAGGGGTAGCCTCGACCGCGCGCTTGATCTCGGCCGACGGTGACTTGGGGACCGCGTCAGCCGACCTCTTCTCCCCAGCCTGAGCCTTGCGCGTAGCTTGAGGCTTCTTCTTGGGCTGAGGAGTCCTCTTGGGCTTTTTCTTCGTGGGTTCCGCCGACACGTCGTCCGTCCTCAACTAGGAGCTCATCCGATGCCTTGTCCCTTGATGTGAAATCGGGCGGCATAGTCACGTAGTGCCGTATCCATCTCCCGGAGGCCCGTCAGACTAGCGTCCAGTCCCGGGCCGCCAATTATGTCCAGGGCTTCCTCGACCGTCCTGGCGTGCAACACCGAATCGATGTATCGGTCTATGTCATTCAGCGACCGAAGCATGGTGCCCTTGGCCGCTACCAGCTCCCTCGGTACCGACTCGTCGACGATTTGTTCTTGTAGCAGGGCCAGTCCGGTCGCCACCTTCTTGGTGGTCATCAGGAACCGACGCACCCCGCCCCGAGAGACCGTCCACGCAGATAGGGCGGACTGAGATCCTTCGAGAAGATCGTCGAACCCATCAGCCAGCGTGCTGACCTGAATGTATATCGCGCTACGGTAGTTCGTCATCTGCACGAACGCGGAGCGCCGTGCCCTTCGGCGACGCCACAACATCGCCAGCAACACTACGACGAAGAATACGGCCAACGCGCCGAAAGCGTACACAAGATTGAAACGCTCGATCACCCCGGTAAGCATGCGCTCCCTCTCCTCGCCGGCCAAGTGGAAGCCGAACCGGCAACACTTCGCACGCCCCCCAGGAAACCGGGGACGTCTTCACGACGCTATTTTACACTAAAACCCCTGTTCAGTGTGAGTGCCGCGGGATACAATGACTCCACCGTGACGCCCCCCTCGCCGCTCGGAAGGCCTTGAGCCGCCGCACGGTGACCGGACCGACGAGGCCCATGCTCGCGACAACACCGCTCCTCGATTCGTATCTCTTGGGGCTGGCCGGGCGCTTAGGCGCCACAGGCTGGGCCCGTGGGTTGTGGGAGGCCGTCAGCCATTCCGCCGACCTCGGACTCGTCTGGCTCCTCATCGCCGTCCTTATGACGCTCCGCCGGCGGTCCGACGAGAAGGCGGTAGTCCTAGGCGTGGTGGCGGCTTTGGTCTTGTCTGAAGTGGCCAGCGATGTCCTCAAACTCGTCGTGGCGCGCCCCCGGCCTGCGTGGGGCGTCTCCGCGTACTCTGGAGTTGTGCCGTGGGCTGTCTTCTCATTTCCTTCGACCCACGCGGCGCGGTCTTTCGCGGCTGCCGTCGTGTTGCGCAGAAACAGCTCCCGATGGTCGGCAGTGGGCCTCTTCGGGCTGGCCTGCCTAATCGGGATATCGCGTGTCGTCCTTGGGCTTCATTGGCCGAGCGATGTCTTGGGCGGCGCGGTCCTGGGCCTGGGAACCGGCGCCGGGGTGTGCGCCTTTCTCAACCGCGTTCTGGACGATCCGAAAGACCGTCCGGGCGCCTCTTCCGGTAGCTAGCAGCCCGCGAGGGAGAACGAGGCCAGCTCGGCGTAGCGAGCACCTCGAGGTGACAGATGGCTCTCGAACAGGACGAACCGGTCCACGCGCAGCAAACGGTCCTCGAAGTGGCTGCCCTCGACAGACCCCAGTGCGTTGGAGACGTCTGCCGTCACGCGTAGCCGAGCCATGGTCACGTGGGCATGGAACCGATGCTTCTCCATCTCGAATCCGTGCGGTTCGAGCGACCGGTCTACGACGTGCTTGAGGGCCGAGAGCTCGCTCGGCGCCTCAATGCCGGCCCAGATGACGCGCCCGCGTCGAGGAGACGGGAAGGCGCCGGTACCACGTATGCGGAGCGAGAAGGCCGTCGCGTGGACGGCCGCCTCCCCGAGCGCGGTGGTGACCCCTTTTACGCGGTCCTCCCCCACCTGGCCCAGGAAGGCCAGGGTGAGGTGGATGTTCTCCGACGCTACCCATTTGGCGTCCGGCATCTGTCCGCGAGCTTCTGTGAAGCCCCGCCATAGCGCGTCCTGAGTATCCTGCGGAAGCGCGAGCCCTACGAACAGGCGCGGCACGCGTGGCCCCCCTCCCCTATTCTTCCTCGAAATCAAGCAGGACCGCTCGCAGCAGGCACAAGGCGGCCTGCGTGGTGCGCTGGACGATAACCTGACGGGACCCACGGAAGTCATACTCGCGGCATCGGGTGCGGTGACGGTCACCGGCCGCGACGTAGACCAGCCCGACGGGCTTGTCCGGTGTGCCGCCGGTCGGCCCCGCGATGCCTGTCGCGGCCAGACCGATATCGCTCCCAAAGGCAACGCGCACGCCACGCTCCATCTCGAGGGCGGCCGGTGCGCTGACCGCGCCGTCGCGCACAAGGATCTCCCTATCGACACCCAAGAGCGACTCCTTGGCGCTATTCGAATAGGCCACCATCCCGCCCAGGAAGTAGCGCGAGCTTCCCGGAACCCCGGTCACTCGTTTGGCGATCGCGCCGCCGGTACAGGACTCGGCGACGGCCAGCGAGAGGCCGTCTTGGGCGAGGAGGCTGCCGACCTGCGCTTCCAGGGAATCATCGTCGAAGCCAAAGACATCGGTGCCCAGCCTGGTCACGATAGAGGCCTCCAGCTCTCGAAGTCGCCCTTTGGCAGCCTCCCGGGTAGCGGCACTCCCCACCAGGACGATCTCGACCTCGCCGGGCCCCGCAAGAAGCGTCACAACCGGGGAGTCAGGGGCGGCGACAAGATCCCGGATGCGGTCCTCTATCTCGGTCTCTCCCCGGCCACAGGTTCTGATCGAGCGCACGACGTGGACGGAGCCGTCACTCACGCAAAGGCTCTCCCGGAGCCGCGTCAGCATCTCCTGCATCTCGCTTGGTACCCCGGGCAAAGCAATCACCCGGGCGTCGCCGGCGCGCATGTCGAGCCCGGGCGCGCTTCCCACCTCGGGCAGGATCACGTCGGCACCTTCCGGTACAAAGGTCTGCCGTTTGACGCTCCGATGGGAGGCGACAGCCTTTCCGTACCGCCGCTCAAGCAGGGTGGCTACGTCCTTCTGGACGACAAGTGGTACGTGGAGCATGTCGGCCAGAGCGTCTCGCGTGATGTCGTCGTCGGTAGGGCCGAGCCCGCCCGTTACAACTACGAGGTCCGCGCCGCGGGTAGCTTCTGAGACGGCGGCGACCACGAGGGCGCGGTCGTCAGGTACGGTGGTGACCTTGATGCACTCGTAGCCTAGCTCCCCCAGCACTCGGCAGAGCCGCGCCGCGTTGCTGTCCACGCGGAGGCCGAGCGTCATCTCTGAACCCACCGTGACGACTTGTAGTCGTTTCAAGGACTCGTCCTCACTCTTGTTCGTCGTCTCGGCCGCCCGCACTCACTCCCGCTGGCACCGAGGCGAATAGGAGCGGCCCCGCCTTCAGGAAGTACTGCATGCCGGAGACCACCGTAAGGGCGACCGCCAGCGTCAGTAGGATGCTCCCCAGCCCGATCCCTTGTACGCGCCATGGGGGCTGCAGGATGATGACAATGACCGTGACGGCCTGCAGGACCGTCTTCACCTTGCCCAACACGCTGGGGGTGAGCACCTTGCCCTCAGCCATGGCGACCAGCCGAAGGCCCGAGACGGCGAACTCCCGCGCGATGATGATAATCGCTACCCAGGCCGGAAGCCGGCCCATCTCCACCAGCGCCACCAGCGCCGCGGATATCAGCATCTTGTCGGCGACTGGATCCAGGAACTGCCCCAGGACAGTGACGTGCCGCTGCCATCGGGCAACGTATCCGTCAACGGTGTCCGTCAACGCCGCCACCCCGAATATGAGTGCGGCCACAAACGACCCCCAGGGCTGCAGAGCGCCCGCCAGTAGGAAGGCCAGAAACACCGGTATCAGCGCTATCCTCACCATCGTGATCCGATTAGCCAACGTCAACGATATTGCCTTTCATGTCCAGGCCATCCGACTCGGTGATCGTCATTCGGACGATGCTCCCCGGACGTGCCGACCCGCGAGCCGTGATCACTCCATCAACCTCCGGGGCCTGCCAGTCGGTACGGCCGAGAACGCGGCCGCGCTCTGACGTCTCCACCAGAACGAAGACAGCGCGGCCAATATCGGTCTCAGCGTGCTCCGACGATATCCTATCAAGTAGAAGGGCGAGCCGGTGACATCTTTCACGCCGGACCACCTCGTCGAGCTGGCCGGGCATGGCGGCCGCAGGGGTGCCGGGCTGGGCGGAATACGAGAACACCGCCACTTGGCGGAAGCGGCGGGCAAGGAGGAGGTCCGTCAACTCGTCGAACTCGGCCTCGGTTTCCCCGGGGAACCCGACGAGCACGCTCGTCCGTAGCTCAGGTGGCCGTGCAAGCCCACGCAGGCGGGCGAAAAGCGCCTCTAGGTGCGCAGGACCGTATCCGCGCTCCATGGCGCTCAGAACGCGTTCTGAGGCATGCTGGATGGGGATGTCCATATAGGCGCATACTTCCGGCAGTTCGTCCAACGCCGCCACGAGCTCGTCGTCCACACCGCTGGGATGGACGTAGAGTAGGCGTATCCATGCGATTCCCTCGACCTTCGAAAGGCTCCTCAGTAGATCAGGCAGGGCTCCCCTCCCCCCTGTATCCCGCCCCAGCTGGGTGACATCTTGCGCGATGAGGTCGAGCTCGCGGACTCCCTGGGTCGCGAGCCCCCTCGCCTCCCGGAGTATGTCCGCCGGGCGACGGCTTGCCAGGCTTCCCCGTATGGACGGTATCGCGCAGTAGGCGCAGCGATGGTTGCAGCCGTCGGCCAGTTGCAGGTATGCCCAGGGCAGGTCTCGCCTAATGCGGGGTAGCTCCATCCGGAGGCAGGCCGACACGTCCTGTGCTCCCTCCGAGCCGCTCACTAGGCCGAGCAGGTGCGGCAAAGAGGCGATGTCGTCGAGACCCACGAACAGATCGACTTCCGGCAACGCCTCGCGCATGTCGTCTAGATCCGACTCCACCATGCAGCCGGCGACGACCAGGGTGCGACATAGCCCGTCGATCTTGAGTCGCCCCGCCTGGAGTATGGCCTCGATGGACTCGGCCTTGGCGGGATCGATGAACGAACACGTGCTCACGATGACGACGTCGGCGGTAGCCGGGTCGTTCGCCGGCACGATGCCGCGCGCGCCCAGCACGGCGGCGATCCTCTCGGAGTCGAGCGAATTCTTCGCGCACCCGAGCGAGACGACGCTGAATGACCTCGGTGCGTTGACGGGCGGCACTCTAGCGGTAGTTGATGAACTGGAGCGGCACGCCAAAGTCCTTGCTTTTGACGTGGGCTATCACCTGTTGAAGAACATCCCGGCTCTTGGCCGAGACACGCAATCGGTCACCCTCAATCTGAACCTGAGCCTTGAGGCCGCTCTGCTTCACAGACTTGACGATCTCTTTCGCCTTGTCTTGGTCGAGGCCCTGGATTAGCTGAACATGCTGTCGGACGGTGCCGCCGGAGGCCTCTTCGGGTTGCTTGAAATCGAGCGCCTTTGGTGAGATGGCGCGTTGGATGATCTTTCCCATAAGGACGTCGACGACGCTGCGCAGCCGAAACTCGTCGTCGGCCAGGATATCAAGAGTGCCTTGCTGTCGATCGAACTCGATCCGGCACTTCGATCCCTTGAAGTCGAACCTGTTGGCTATCTCCTTGGCCGCCATATTGACGGCGTTGTCTACCTCTTGGATGTCCAATTCGGACACGATGTTGAAACTACTGTCCTTGGCCACGTCCTCCTCGCTTCTCCTAGTTCAGACTGTATACCCGCTTGGGGTTCCCGCCGCTGGCATCCATTACGCCGCGGTAGACCCCGTCCACCCACACCATCAGGCCGCTCGGGTTGCCGGCCTCCAACTGGATGGTACGACGAGCCGCCCATGTGCGGGTCTCCCCCGCTCTTAGGACCTGCTCGAAGAGCATGTGGCGGCGGTCCCCGACGGCCCTTAGCCAACAGGGTTGACTCGCGGCATGAACCGTCACCGTTAGCCACTCGTCCGCAACCGCGGCCCCGGACTGCGACTTGGCCGCGGTCTTGATCTTGCGCGTGCCGGCTGCCGGCCCGGCCAGCTCGCCGGCCGATCGAACCTGGACCCCGGCCGGACGCCGTCCGATAAGCATACCCCAGAGCAGCAGCACGATGAACACGCCACTCACCGCGGCGCCGATTACCGCGACGCGCCCCCCACGGCGTCGTGACTTGGGCCCCAGCGTTACGGTGGGGCGGGCCGCTGCGGGCTCCGGTTGCGCAACAGGGTGATGCTCCAGGCGGTACTGCTTGACCAGGATCTCGCTGTCCAAGCCTAGATAGTCGCTGTAGGTGCGGATGAAGCCCTTGACGTAGATGTCGCCGGGAATCTGGGAGAAGTCGTCATTCTCCAGAGCCTCGATGTACTTGCTCCGGATCTTGGTCGCCTTCTCGACGTCTTTGATGCTCTTCCCGATGTTTCTTCGGCTGTCGGAGAGGACCTCACCAATCGAACTCATTGTCTCCTCAGGGTCTGTATCCGGCGAACGCGGCCTTGCGACGTCCCACCCACACTAGCATAGCGGCTGTTGTGCTAGGACGCCCCCGCCTCCGAACGAACCCGCTCGAGCTCATCGGGCGTGATCAGGACCGCTCTCGGTTTGCTGCCTTCGTGAGGGCCGACAACGCCCTTTTGCTCAAGCATGTCGATCAGGCGGGCTGCGCGCGCGTACCCGAGACGCAGGCGACGCTGGAGCATGGACGCTGAGGCCATGCCGCACTCGACGACCAGTTCCATCGCCTCATCCAGCATCTCGTCCTCGAAGTCATAGCCGTGCTTCGACTTCTTGGATTCCAGCACGTCCGCGCGGTATTCCGGGGTCCCTTGTGCCTTGCAGAATCCAGTCAACATCTCGAGTTCAGCCTCCGTGATCATGGCGCCTTGGATGCGGCGCGGGTGCGACAGGCCGGGCGTCGAGAACAGGAGGTCGCCCTTGCCGACCAGTTTCTCCGCACCCGGCGTGTCCAGGATGACGCGCGAGTCGATCGACGACGATACGGCAAAGGCGATCCGGACAGTGATGTTCGACTTGATCAGGCCGGTGATGATGTCGACCGACGGCCTCTGCGTGGCGACCACAAGGTGGATGCCGACCGCCCGCGCGAGTTGGGCGATGCGGCAGATGGCATCCTCCACTTCGTTGGCCGACACCATCATGAGGTCGGCCAGCTCATCGATGACCAGGACGACGTAGGGCATTGCTTCGCGCTCGGGGTCGTCTCGTCGGATAGTCGCGTTGAAGCTATCGATGTTGCGCACCCCCAGCTCGGCCAGCTGGTCGAAGCGCCTCTCCATCTCGGCGACCGCCCAGGCCAGCACTGTGGCCGCCTCCTTGGGACCGGTGACGACGGGTGTCAGCAGATGCGGGATATCCTTGAACAGGTTGAGTTCGATGCGCTTGGGGTCGATCAGTATCATCTTGACCTCGTCGGGCCGCGTGCGGGCGAGGAGACAGGCCAGCAGACTGTTGATGCACACGCTCTTGCCTGAACCTGTGGCCCCGGCGATCAGGAGGTGCGGCATCTGGCCCAGATCGGCCAGCACGGGCTGCCCGGCGATGTCCTTGCCGATGGCGATGGTGAGCGGCGAGGCGGCTGCCGCTATCTCGGACGTGGTCAGTATGTCGCCCAGCGTAACCGGTTCGCGCTGCTCGTTGGGGATCTCTATCCCGATGGCCGAGCGCCCGGGAATGGGGGCCAGAATCCGGACGTCCGCCGTGGCCAGCGCCAGCGCCAGATCGTCGGCCAGGGCCAGCACCCGATTCACCTTCACCCCGGTGCCGAGCTGGATCTCGAAACGGGTCACCGTCGGCCCCCGGACGACCCGGTCCACACTGGCGTCGACGTCGAACTCGCGGAGGACCTTCTCAAGGATCGCGATGTTCTCCTTGACGTTCTTCTTCGAGTGACTCGCCCGCGGCGCCGTTCGCTTGAAGATGGATGAGGGCGGCAGCTGATACGACCCGTCCGGCGAATCCACCACGGGTATCTTCAGTTGAGAGGACTTCCGAGGCGGGCCGGTCTCGGCGGGGATCAGGAGCTCGTGGCGGCCGGCCTGGGCGCGTTCTTCCTCCGCTACGACAGGGTAGGGTTGCTCCAGAGTGGGCGCGCGGCTAATGGCCCTGCTACGCTCCGCCTGTGATTCCCTGCGGGCGTTCCGCCTAGCTCGAACCGACTCCCAGGCCCGCGAAAGCAGCTGAGACACCGACAAGCCGGTCGAGAGCATCAGACCTATCAGCAGGCCGACGAGGAAGACGATGTATGCTCCTGCGCGCAGCAGCGAGCCGAACACGAACGCCAGCAGCGCCCCTATCACCCCACCGTATGCCACAATGAGGTCCGGGCGAAACGCCCGGGTGGGTGGCAGGCCGGCTTGACCGAGGGCGAACAAATGCAGCGTCGCCATCAGAGACGCAGCGGCCAGGAGCAGACCTATACCCACCGACTCGATCTCGGGCCGGGGCTTGTTCATGAGGTAGGCCAAACCCCATGCTGCCAAGCACAGCGGGACGAGGACTCGGCCCGCGCCTAGAGCATACTTGAGGATCAGCACCGCGTAGTCGCCAACAATGCCGGCCGCTCCGGACCAAAGGAAGAAAGCAACAAGCAGCCCCGACCCGATCAGGGCGATGCCGAAGACCTCATTGAGGCTCCGCGCCGCGCCCTGATCCTTGGCCTTCTTCGCCACGAGACGAGCCTCCTATCTGAAAGAAGCCACCGCTGCGATGGCCGCGGCTGCGGCCATGCAGTAGACGGCGAACACCGTCAGCCTCCCCTTCTGCAAGAAGCGGAGCAGGACGGCGATTGCCAGGTATCCGGTCACCATGGAGGTTAGGAAACCGGCCGAAGTGACCAGCACGGTCTCGCTTGGAATATCGCCGCGTAGAACGTCGATGGCCTTGGCCGCCGTGGTAGCCGCCACCAGGGGAACGAACATCAGGAACGAGAATCGCGCCGCGGCGCGCCGCCTGAGCCCCCGCGCGGTGCCCGCCGCGATAGTCATTCCGGCGCGAGAAACCCCCGGGACGATGGCCGCGACCTGTAGCAGGCCGATGGCGACGGCGTCCGGTGCCTGGAGCTCCACAAGGTGCCGGTCCCCGTTCGTCCGAGCGGCCCGAGCTTCCGCCGAGATGAGCGCGACCGCTGTGAACACGAGGCCTCCGGCTGCGACGAGCGGAGACTCGAAGAGCGATTCGAAGAACGTCTTGAACACGGCACCCGCGAGCAGGACCGGAGCGATGCCGGCCAACACGAGCCAGGCCAGCCGGCCATGAGGGTCCTTTAGACCTGAGCCGGTCAGCGAGCCCCAGAAGCCGCGCGTGATCTTCGCGAGGTCCTTCCGGAAATACGTTACGACGGCGACGGCGGTTCCGAGATGGAGGAAGACGTCGAAGGTCACGCTGGGTGTGTCCCAACCCAGCAGCCAGGGCACGAAGACCAGATGTCCGGAGCTGCTCACCGGAAGGAATTCGGTGATACCCTGTACGATGCCTAGTACGACCGCTTGGACGACTGTCATGCAAGATGCTCCGACTGAACTGCGACGACTGCGATAGCTGTTCGGGCGTCGAGAGCCCTCGAGGAGCCCCTACATCCACCCAAACCCGCAGTTTACCAGCTTTGGCCGCGGCCCGCCATCAAGCATCAGATCTCTACCACGATGGGGAGGATCATCGGCCGGCGCTGTGTCCGCTCGTAGAGGAACTGGCTGATTGACTTCTTCACTTCCTGTTTCAGCACGGACCAGTCGGTCGTGCCCTCCGCTGCGGTGCGGGCCAGGGTGTCCTCGATGCGCAGCCGGGCCTCCTCCAGCAGCTCGGTCGCCTGTTTCATGTAGACGAACCCCCGAGACACGATCTCGGGACGGCTGACCAGCTCGCCAGTCTGCTGGTTGATGGTCACGACGACGATCAGGATGCCGTCCTGGGCCAGCTGCTGCCGGTCACGCAAAACGACGTCTCCGATGTCCCCGACGCCCAATCCGTCGACGTAGACTACCCCGGACTGCACCTTCCCCTCGATGTGCATGCCCTTGCCGTCGAACGCTAAGACGTCGCCGTTCTGGGCGATGACCATATTCCGGCGCTCCACGCCCATCTCCTCGGCAAGCTGGGCGTGGTAGGCCAGGTGCCGATACTCACCATGGATCGGTACGAAGTGACGCGGTTTCACCATGCTGATCATCAGCTTCAATTCCTCGCGCAACGCGTGTCCGGAGACATGCACACCGGACACCGACTCGTAGAAGACGTGCGCGCCTCGCTGGAACAGCCGGTCGATGGTCCGTGAGATGGCACGCTCGTTGCCGGGTATCGGATGGGCGGAAACGATGACCGTGTCGCCGGGCTCGATGGCAACGAAGCGGTGATCGTGAGCCGCCATGCGCGTCAGCGCAGAGAGCGGCTCACCCTGGCTGCCGGTGGAGACGATTGCGATGCGCTCCGGGGGATGGCTGTTGATCTCTGTGATCGGGACGACCATCTTCTGGGGCAGTTTCAGATAGCCGAGTTCCTTGGCGATGGCGACATTGCCCTCCATGCTACGGCCGCAGACGGCGATCTTCCGGTTGTACCGCCGGGCCGCGTCGATGACCTGTTGGACCCGGTGGACGTGCGAGGCGAACGAAGCCACCACGATACGCTTCTCGGCGGACTTGAATATCCGGTCCAGCGTGTTGCCCACCGAGCGCTCCGACATGGTGTAACCGGGACGCTCAGCGTTGGTGCTGTCGGACAGCAAAGCCAGGACGTTCTTCGCGCCGAGCGCCGAGAACCCGGCATAATCGGTCATAACGCCGTCAATCGGAGTCTGGTCGAACTTGAAGTCGCCCGAATGCACGACGATTCCCACAGGGGTGTGGATGGCCAG
>CAYWVN010000027.1:0-15989 GCA_964461725.1 uncultured Coriobacteriia bacterium
TTGCCCAACTACCGTTCGCGCTCACCCCCGGCCCTCCAGTACCGACGACGCCGCTCCGGAATTCGCGCGAAGCCACGGCCCCGGCCGCTGCCTCAGCGATGCGCTCCTTGACATCCTGCTTCTGGCCTTCCCAGCGCACCGCGATGGCCCCTTCGAGGCAGGTGACCGTACACTCGCCGCAGCCTTCGCAGGCGGCCTCGTCGATGACCGCGGCGTCTCCCAGCGTGATCGCGCCGGCCGGACACCACTCCAGACAGCGGCCACAGGCGGTGCAGGCGCCCTCGTCCACCTCAGGTTTCACGGACGAGTGCATCGCCTGCTTGGCACTCCGGCACCCCAGACCCATGCCGATGTTCTTGAGCGCCCCGCCCAGCCCGGTCATGCCGTGACCCTTGACGTGCGTCACGGCTATGAGTGATCCGGCGTTGAACGCCGCTCCCGCGATGCGCACCTTCTGGAAGTGACGGCCCGGTATCTCGACCTCCACGTAGTCCTTGCCGGTCAGTCCATCGGCGATGACCAGCGGTGCGCCCACGACGGAGTAGGCGAAACCGTTCTCGATAGCCGTCCCGAGGTGAGCGACGGCATCCGAACGGTTACCGACATAGAGGGTGTTCGTGTCGGTGAGGAACGGCCGCCCGCCGGCCGCCTTGACTTTGTCCACGACGCGCCGGACAAAGATCGGACGCACAAACGTCGTGCAGCCGCGTTCGCCGAAGTGCAGCTTGATGGCCGCCGGCTCGTCCTTGGCAACCGCGCCCGCCAGACCCACTCGGTCGCACAGCGTCTCGAGTTTGTCCAGCAGGCTGGTGTTGTCTCGCGCCCTCATATCCGTGAAGTAGACCTGGCTGGGCACTCGCCTTCCTCTCTGCAGTGGCGACCGACAGCTGTCTCCGGGAAGCCCAGCGACGCCCACAAGCGCGGGACCCGTCAGCGCGTCGGCCCGTCAGCGCGGCTGCGACTCCAGCGCGACCAGTCCGGCCCCGATGACACCCGCCCGCGGCCCCAGCTCCGCGGCCACGATCGGCACCTCGAGCACGTCGGAGCCCACCTGGAACTCCTCCATCGCCTCTCGGGCGGCGTCGAGTAGAAGATCTCCGGATTCCATCAGCCCGCCCCCCAGTACCACGATCTCCGGCTGCAGGATGCCGACCACACCCGCCAAGGCCATGCCTATGTAGCGGCCGGCCTTCTCGTATAGCCCACGGGCCAGGGCGTCACCGCGCCGCCCGGCGTCGGCTACCAGCCGACCCGTGATCGCACCCGGGTCTCCCCCGGCCAGCTCCACTATGAGGGACTCGCGGCCCGCGGCTACCTGCTCGCGCGCCTCGCGTTCGATGGCCCGCCCCGACGCCACGGCCTCCAGGTGGCCCCGGCGGCCGCAGCTGCACATCGGCCCTTCGGGCTCCACGACCACGTGCCCGATCTCCCCGGCCAGGCCACCGGCGCCCCGGTAGAGACGCCCGTCGATGATGATCCCGCCGCCGATGCCCGTGCCGAGGGTCAGGCAGACGAGGTGCGTGAGACCCCGCCCCGCACCGAGCCGGCTCTCAGCCAGCGCGGCCGCGTTGGCGTCATTGTCGACCACCACCGGGATTCCCAGGGCGCTCCAGAGCCGCTCCGCCAGAGCAACGTCCTTCAGCGGCAGATTGGGCGCCACCTTGATGACGCCGCCGGGCTGCTCCACCAGACCGGCGACCGCCAAACCCACGGCGGCGACCGCCTGACGGCCGCCCGCATCCTTAAGCCGGGCTCCGGCAATGGCCGGTATCTGAGCGAGGAGAGCCTGCTCGTCCGACGTATCCGTCGCGTCGTCGGACGTCGGGCCGATGAGGCCGTGCGGACCCACCAGTGCCGACGCTATCTTGGTGCCGCCGACATCCAGCGCTACAGCGAGATCCACGTCAACCCCATGCCGGAACCGCGGTCCCGGTCTTTGACCGACTTGGACGGCCTCTTCGTCAGAGGTTCTTGGACCTCTTGGCCTTGTGACTGCAGGTCTTGGCCAGGTGGTGACTGCCTTCCGACACCTCCACCGGCGTCAGATTCAAAGTGCATTTGCCCTGGAAATGGCGGCACTCCAGGCAACCTGACCAAGCCACATGCCAGCTCATCGAGTCCAGGTGCTTCAGGTAGTATTCGAAGTGATTGGGGAGCAGATCCTGGAACTTCTCGCGCGCCTCGATCATGCGATCGAAGTCCACGGCTGAGCAGAGCTCTGACAGGAGGCACAGGGATGACAGGAGGCTCACCCGACCGGCGGGCGTCGGGCTGGACGCGAACGCGTCGGCCTCTTCCTGCGACTGCTGCTCCAGCGCCTCGATCTCCCTGTCCAGACTCTGCGTACGGGACATCATCTCGGCCTGGAGCCGACCTGCCTTCTCCCAAGCCTGGTGGAGCTCGTCATCTACCCTCATCAGAGTTCACCCGGTCGTCTCGCGGTCCAAGAGAGAGCCTGCTGCAGGGCGCCCGCGTCAATCTTACCAGTAACTGTCTCCCCGCTGCCACCTCTGGGGGCGACATTGTCCGGGGGCGGCACATCTGTGGGCGGCATATGTCCGAGGGCGGCTAATAAAGGATCTCGGAGAGCCGCTTGAAGCGGTAGCCGCGACCCTTGAGGGTGCTGATGACTCTCGGCAAGATCTCAGCGGTCCCCTTGCCGCCGAAGTGCAGCAGGATGATGCTGCCCGGTCTGGTCTGCGAGAGGATGGTCGCGAGCTTCTGCGAAGGACTCCGTGCGGAAGACCAATCCCGCGGATCGACGTCCCAGATGATGACCCGGTAGCCCATCGAGTTGATGAGCGCGATGTCGTGCGCGTTCATGGCCCCGTACGGCGGACGGAAGAACGGGTAGCGTCGCCCGACCACCGGGTCCAGCGCCGCGGCGGTCTTGTTGACCTCCCCGCGCAACTGCGAATCCGACAACCCCGTGATCGAACGATGCGTCCAGGTGTGGTTGCAGATCTCCCAACCGTGCGCTTTCATGCGACGGATCTCAGGCTTCAGACGACCGACCACTCCTCCGATCAGAAACGCGGTGGCGGGCACGTTGTATCGCTCGGTCGTCGATAGGATGCGATGGTCGAAGCCGTACCCGTCGTCGAAGGTCAGCGCGATCTCCTTGCGACTGCGGTCCCCGTGGTAGTAGACGAGCTGGGTCAGCCTCTTCAGGCGCACGGACTTGTGCCAGGACGGGCTGCCGCTCTTTGAGAACCAGCACCGGCCCCGATGATACAGCTCGATGTGCAGGACGTACGTCCCCCGCCGCTTGGGCGCGTAGACCGCGCACGCGAGGCGCACCGAGCGGCCCGGCGCTATGTAGCGCGGCATAAGCGTGGACACCTGCGTCGTCGACACATACTCCCCGGTGCTCTTCGCCCAGTGGACCTTCAGCACCACCGATCTCCCCTTGGGCCAGGCCATCCGGCTTGAGTTCTTCACCAAGACACTGACCCGATACGTCGACCCGCCGAACATCTCCGCCGGTACGCCGGACGGACGGTACTGGGCGCGATAGTCGAAGCGGACGGGATAGGTGACGTCCAGAGTGGCGACGCCGCGATTCGAGAACCGGGCGACACCCGCCTGGAAAAGGTCCCACCGCACCACCCCCGTCCCATCGCTTGATGGGCCCACCAGGCGGGCCGCTACCGTCGCCACCTCGCCCGGTGCGGTCTCGCGGAAGTAGCTGGAAATGGCCCGCGCCGGGACGGTCTCCCCACCCGACGTCCACCGGTAGGTGACTCCGACGGGGTTGGCTGTGTTAGAGAGCCACGTCATGCGGCTGGTGTTGGCGATCGTCAGAGTGCTGTCGTAGGCCGTGTAGGCGTAGACGGCGGGCGGACCGTCATAGGAGCGATACTCGGCCGCAAAGTCACTCTGGTTGTGCACCGGAACGTCCAGGACGGCGGCGCCCCACGACGAGAACCAGCCCACCCCGGGGCGTACCACATCCCAGCGGAGCACGTAGTCGCCGGCCAGAACCGGCGCGCGCATCCGAGCAGTGAAAGTGGTGTCGCCCGAGGGCGGCACCGTGGCGTCCGGGAAGGCCCTCCAGGACGAGCGCACGAGCTCCCGCCCGCTGCCGCTACGCCAGTGATAAGCCAGCGCGACCCGGCCGGCGCCCGTCGGATACCACGACGCGCTTCCGGTGTTCCGAGCCGCCACCTCGCACGTGTAGACGGTCCCGGCATAGGTCTGGGTAGGTGTGGTGTGCGCGCCGAAGGCCACCTTGTACGTGCCGGTGGCGGTCCACCCCTGGGTGAGAGGCACCGCCGGCAGCGCAACACAAGCCAGTGCCATCAGCGTGAGGCGCAAGTGAAGGCGGTGGTTCGAAGGCCGGTCGCTCATCCTTCTTCCGCGGCCTCCAAGCGGTCGCCCCGGGCTACTACGATGTGGCTCCCGGTCTCTTCCTTGGCCGCATAGAGCGCCCGGTCCGCCGTGTCGATGAGCTCGTCCTTGGTCGAACCGTCCTCGGGGCAGGTAGCCACTCCCAACGAGAGCGTCAGGGCTTGCTCGAGACCATCGCCCTCCTTGGCCTTCGCCGCGAAGGCCCACGCGATACGGCGCGCCATCAGCACAGCCTTGCTCTTGGGCGTCTCCGGCGCCAGAACGGCGAACTCGTCGCCGCCGTAGCGCGCGGAGATGTCCACGTCACGCGTCGACTGGACGAGAACCTCCCCCAGCACTCGGAGCGCGCGGTCTCCCTTCAGGTGCCCGTGCGTGTCGTTGTAGCCCTTGAAGTCGTCGATATCGATCATGACCAGCGACGAAGGCCGGCCATATCGCACACTGCGCCGAGTTTCCTTGGCAAGAGCGCCGTGCAGGAATGCATGATGGTAGACGCCGGTCAGCGAGTCCCGCTCAGCCAACCGCCTCAGTTCATCTGTCTGAGCCACGTGGAAAGTGCTCATCGTGGTCACTAGGACCTTGTCGATGGCGGCGTTCACGAGCTCCTCCAGCTGGAAGAAATCGACCTGCTCGGGGTCTACCTTGTGCTCGAAGAAGTCCCACAACTGGGTGCGCAAGACCAGATAGTCCTGGGCCAGCTCGTGCACCTGATAGCCCTGCTCCTTGCGGAGCTCTCCAACAGCCGCGGCGTGCTGGTGGACCGGGCCGCCCTCCTCGAAGAGACTGAACCTCTCGGAATCGTCTAGTACATCGGCCAGGTTGAGCAGGATGGAGGCGACACCGTCCTTCACCTGGACGTCAGGGAGTACCTTCTGCCGTTTGATGTGCGGCGTCGCGCGCAATGCGTCCAGCCAATCCTGGACCACATCGTCGATATTGGCGCGCAGCAAATCTCCAACACTAGTCACGCGTAGAACACCACCCTAGACACGCGGGGACCGACACTGACGGGGACCGGTATCGCGCTTCCCCGCACCCATTCTCGCACAGTGGTCACCGCCACCACAAGACAGCCGGGGACTACTCGGGGAGCGCGGCCGCAAGCGCTCGCATGCGGGCCGCCTCTTTCGGGCGATGGAGCTTCGTGTAGGCATCCGCGAGCGACAGATACACGGCACGGTAGTCGGGTTTGAGCCGCACCACCTCCCGCCACTCTGCGACCGCGCCGCCTAGATCGCCACGCGCAGCCAACGCTTCGCCTAGATAGCGATGCCCCTCCGCAGAGAAGCGGTCGCGCGCGAGCAACCGTCGGTACCATAGGACGGCCGAGGTCAGCCGGGCCGGCTCGAAGTTCCGGCCCCAGTAGAGGTATGCGTCCCCGAGCGACAAGTAGCTGTCCAGATGATAGGGGTTGGCACTTCGAGCCCGCTCGAGGCTCCGGATGGCGGGCCGCAGGTTCTCCGCCGAGCGACGGCCGATCGCGCGGCCGAAGTACGCCCGACCAAGAGCCAGTAGGTGCTCGTCGCGGGGTTCCAGCCGCGCGGCCATCGCGAAATCGCTTATCGCCACGTCCCATGAGCGGGCGATACGCGCCCGCTCACCCAGCTGATAGTACAGGTCGGCCCGAAGCGCGGTCGTCCAGTGGATGGCCAGGAGGACCAGCGCCGCTGCCGCAACCGCGGTCGCTGCCGCCGCCAGCACGCCGGCGGACGCGCTCCAACCGCAGACCGCCTGCGACGCGGGTTCCGGCGCGACCCCGTGGCCTCGAAAGCGCCCGGGCGCTCGGCCGGCCAGCGCGCCGAGAAACATCCAGAACAGCGGGCTCGTCACGGGCAGGCTCCCGCTGCCCTGGAGGTAGACCAAGTAGCCGAGGCAGCCGGACCACATCGCGCCCAGGACGAGCCGCTCCGGGGCGGTCTCGGACGACCTGACCGCCGCCAGCCCCGCGGCCAGACCGGCCAACGTCAACCAGAGGTACAGGCCAAGACCCACCGGGCCGAGTGTCGCGGCCGTCTGCAGAACCTCGTTGTGGGCGAACCAGCCGGCGATTCGCTGCTCGCCCCCCCGTTGCCAAGCCGCGGGCTTGTAGGCAGGCCACACCAGACCGAACTCGTCCGGGCCGACGCCGGCCCAGCCGGCCGACCGGACGACAGGGAGCGACGCGCGCCACAGCAGCAGCCGCGAAGCAATCGTGTCCGCCCCGGCCGGTCCCGCCGTCCGCCCGGCGCCATAGGTCCCGCCGGAGACCGCGCCCCTTGGAGAAGCCGCCAGAACGATCGCCGCGAGTCCGGCTGCCGCAAGCAGCGTCCAGGCAGCCCGGCGCCAATGCCGTCCCGAAACGAGGGGCCGGCCGGCCCAGGCCAGCCAGGCCATCGAGAGAAACGCGACCAGGCCGGCCAGCCAGGCCCCGCGGGTGAAGGTAAGCACGAGGGCGACCACTGCCAGCGCGGTGACCGCCGCGTAGCCTACCCGCCGGCTCGTCTCCCGAGCGACCAGAGCCGGTGCCAGGGTGACGGGGAGCGCAAACGCCAGAAACGCCCCCGCGTAGTCCGGGTTGCCGAGCGTGGAGAAGACCCGTCCGCCGGGTGCGGCCGGCCACAGGGGATCGAACCCGAAGTACTGAGCGATCCCGTAGGCGGAGACAACCGCAACGGCTACCGCGAGGCAATCGCTCAGATGTCGCAGGTCCCGCAACCGGGGCAAGAAGCCCGCCGCCAGCACCGCCAGGGCCACGTAGCCACCCATGCCGACCAAGCCTTCGTAACGAAACCACTCGCCCCAAAGGCCAACGCTGGGAACTCGTGAAGCGGCGCAAGAGACCGCCGCCCAGGCGACCAGCAGCACCCCGGGGAGCAGGAGCGGGTGAACGTCAGCGCTCCCTGTCGGGAACCATAGCCGGCGCCCGCACCACAGCGCGACGAGCGCGACAGCCGCCAACTGGAAGAGCGCGGCACGAGGCAGAACGAAGGCATCGTAGGCGGATCTCACCACCATAACCGGCAGCAGTAGCGCCAGGGAGAGAAGCAGATACCGACCGATGCGGTCCAAAATCCCGTCAGTTCTGGAGGAACGGCTCGATGTAGCTGCGCTGGACGTCGTGCACCGAGTGGCCGAGCAGCACCAGGGCCACGTAGCGCGGCTCGAAGGGGGTGCACTTGGGATACATGTGGACCTCGAAGGGCAGCCGATTGCCCTTCTTGTGGTTGCAGGTCGAGCAGGCCGTCACCACGTTGTCCCAGGTGTCCTTGCCGCCACGCGAGATCGGCTTCACGTGCTCGCGGGTAAGCCGCTCCCGCCGCTTGAAGTCCAGCTTGTGGCGGCCGCAGTACTGGCAGGTATAACTGTCGCGCGCAAACAGCACCGGGTTGCTGACCACGCTTCGGAAGCGCTTCGGGATCTCGACGTACTTCACCAGCCTGATGACCAGCGGATACGGGTACTCGCGCCTCTCGGAATGGATCCTCCGCTCCACGTGGGATTCCAGGATCTCGGCCCTCTCCTTGAGGATGAGAACGATGGCACGGCGAACAGGCACGAACGTGAGCGGTTCCGCGCTGGCGTTCAGAATCAGCGTCTGCTCCATCTCACCCACCTGCTTACGGCAAGACCAACTCCGACCCGAGGCGTGCTTCGCTTTCTAATAGCTTAGCAGCTCGAGGGTTGTCAAGCCGAATGCGGAACGCGCTAGGTCGCGGTCTTGCCCGAGGCGGCCTTGCCCGGCGCGGTCTTGCCCGAGGCGGCCTTGCCCGGCGCGGTCTTGCCCGGCGCAGTCTTGCCCGGCGCGGTCTTGCCCGAGGCGGCCTTGGCGCGGCGCTGCCTCCGGAGCTCGTTCAAGCCCGGGATCTCCGGGACGGGAAACGGCATGCCCGGACGGGCGAACAAGTACCCCTGCGCGTACTTCACGCCGAGCTCGTCCAGCACCTCCAGCTCGCCCAGTTCTTCGACGCCCTCGGCAATCAGCTTGATCCTGGCACGCTTGGCGAAACGCACCACGGTGTCCACGAGCTCCCGCTTGACGGGGTCGTTGTGGATGTTGCGCACCAGCGACATATCCACCTTGATGAAGTCCGGCTTCACCTCGGCGATCGACTGGAGCCCCGCGTAGCCGGCGCCCACATCGTCGATAGCCACCCGGTACCCGAGGCCGCGGAAGATGTCCAGCGTATGCCTGAACATGGTGAAATCGCGGATGGCCGTGCGCTCCGTGAGCTCCAGCACGACGCGATGCGGATCCAACCCGTACTTCTCAAGCATCGTCTCGGTGCCCGGGCTGCGGAACTGGGGGTCGTGGATGGCGTCCGGATCGACGTTCACGAACAGGTGTTGGTCGAGCAGAAGTTCCCGCGCCCCTTCGAAGGCCCGGTCTCGGCACAAGCGCTCCAGCCGCCACACCAGATCCGCCTCATAGGCCACCTTGAAGAGCTTGTCAGGATGCTCGAACTCGCCTTCGGGACCACGAGACAGCGCCTCGTAGCCGATTACCTTGGCAGTCCGCACTTCGACGATCGGCTGGTAGACGGTGTGGACCGCCTCCCGGCGGATGATGTCCTTCAGGTTCTCCATGCGGGCCTCGGCGTCGCGCGCCTCCTGCAGACTGGAGTCGTAGAGAGCGTCGTCCAAGGCGCGATAGACCAGACGCTCCAGGCGCGCGGAGGGTTCGTAATCCATAATGGTCCGCCCGATATAGCACCCGAACTTGCGGTAGAGCGATGCCTCGAGGGTCTCCCCCAGCCTTTCATTGAGCGCCTCATAGATGCGATCGCGGATGTGGTCAAGGTCCTCGAACTCCAACCACTGCTTCTTGCGCGGAGGCGACACGAGCACGACAAACGCGTTGCCGCTGATCATGAGCTCGGTGAGGACATCTTCGCGACGCAGGTGGCTCCCCTTGATGGCGATGAGGCACTCGGCCACCTCGCGCACGATCTCGTCGAAGGTCTGCCAGCCGTAGATCTCCTCGATGGAGCTGTACTTCACGATGTTGACGCAGAGGAGCCCCAGTTGGCCGCGCTCCACCAGTATCTTGCGAATCTCTTCGAACAGCAGGGGAACGGTGGGCAGTTCGGTGACTTGGTCGAACAGCAGGCGAGCCAAGTCGGCGTCCTTGGCCCTGAGAGCGCTGATGTCCAGCCAGCTCTTCAAGACGTCGTCCCGCCTCTTGGAGTCGGCCGTCTTGCGCTTTCGTTGCTTGGCCTCGTGCGAATCCTTACTCTGCCTTACGCCCAATTGACACCCCTGGCCGACGCCAGTCAGCGACAAGTACGTTCCGGCTGCCATAATAACACGAGAAACCCACGGGCTGGAACCGGAAATGACTGCCGGGAGTAGTCAGTGAACACCGCGAGTAGCACCGGCCGGCGCGCTCGCGTGGCTATCGACATCGGAGACCCATCTTCGACGCGAGCTCGGCCGCCCGAAGACGCTCCTCTTGCGTGAGCCTCCTGTCCAGCCCTGGCGCCTCGAACGCCTGGTGGCAGGGGCGGTACTGGAACATCAGATTGAAGTAGACGCCGGGTATCGTCCGAGACACCCACCGCATGATCTCCTTGGTGCAACACTCGAGATGGCCCGGTAGGACCAGGTGTCTCAACATCACGTCGGCGATCTCGTTCGCCCGGGCGAAGTTGCGTCGCACGACCGCTGAGTACCCGGGCACGTGGCTCAGGCGCTCGGCACACGCGTCGTTGCCGTAGCGGAAGTCGCCCAGAAAGACGTCGACCAAACCGTCCATGAGCGCCATGGACTCGGTCGACATGTACATGTTCGAGTTCCACACGATCGGGACATTGGACCGCACCGAGCACAGCACATCCAGCACTAAGGCCAAGCCCGGGTCCGGATTCCCACCCACCCAGTTCACGTTGCGCGAGCCGTGCCGGAACCGGTCGTCGATGGTCGCCGCCAACGCGGCCGGCTCGACCTCGGCCCCGGCGGTGGGATCTGTGGCGATGTCCCAGTTCTGGCAGTAGACGCACGAGAAGGTGCAGCCGGCGAAGAAGATGGTGTGCGAGGGGACCAGCTCCGGCTCCTCGTCGAGGTGCAGGAAATCCGACGCCACGCGCGGGACGGCGCCTACCCCGCACGTGCCGAGGTCTCCGCCAATTCGATCGGCGCCGCAACGGCGCTCGCAGAGCCGGCACGATGACAGCAGCCGCCCGGCAATCTCTCTCTTGAGCGAGAGCAGGTCGGTCTGGCCTTGCCCGGGGGCGGTCTCCTCGAGCTCGCCGGTCTGCTCCCGACGGCGGAGTTCCCCGAGGAGCTGGTGGTGAGCATTCCAGAGTTCTGATTCGGCCAGCCCGGCGAGCGGGGGAAGCTCGGCCGCCACCGAACGGCACATTCGGAAGCCCGCCGCCCGGCGACCGTCGAGCACCGAGAAGTATCTCTCCAACACGGGCCCTATTCTATCCTCAGCCGGCCCGCTTGCGTAGCAGCATCCTGCCGAACTCAGCCAGGACCTCTGAGCTCACACTCTCGCCGTAGTCGGACAGCAACTGGTGGTAGATGCCGACGTCGTCCAAACCCGCCTCCCGCATGTCCGCGACCACCGAACCCAGCAGGAACCGCTCCTTCATGGCTCGGCGCAGGGCCGCGTCTCCGGCGCTGTCCGTCCGGCGGGGAGAGGCCTCCAGCGTCAACCTCCGGAGCACGCCCTTGAAGTACGCGTGGGGATTGGCCAGTGGGCGCTCCGGGTCGGCCATGCGGAGCGCTGTCGCCCGGTACGCTTCGGTGATCATGGCCTCGGGGTACCGTCCTTCCGCGAGCAACTTGTTCACCAGCGGTCCGAGCAGCGGATCGCTCAGACCCATCTCCAACTGAGCCTGCCGTGGAAGCGACCTCCGAGTAGCTCCTGACATCTGACTCGCCTCCAAACATATGTTCGATTGCAGTATAGCACGGAGGTGCGCCAGAGTACACCGTAGGTGGCTAAGGACGTTGACCGCCGGAAGGTCTCGCTCCGGAAGGGATGTCGTTTTGGTGATTCCTGAATTCGCGTGCGTTCTCAGTCTCCGAGAAGGCACACATAACCTAGTCCGTTTCGCACGCGTTCTCCGAGATCGGCGAAAGGAGACCCCCCGTGCCTTGCGGGGGCGGCTAGGCGCTGCGCAGCCTGTCCTTGAGGGCCCGGCGCGCCGCCGTCTCGTGGCGTAGCAGTCGCTGGATGAGCCGGGCCCCGGGACCCGGGCGCGCCACGATCACGCGCCGGTTGTCACGCGGCACTGCGCCCCATTTGGCCTTGTAGGCCTCGGGGCCCCGCAGGAAGTCGAACAGGACGACGCCCCGCTCCAGGCAGTCCCGGATGACCAGGCCGGTGAGGACGGTACCGACGCTCATCTTCGACCACGTGGGATCGAAGCCGCCCAGGTAGTAGTAGAAGGTCCGGTTCCATTCGAATCCGTACAGCGCGGCGATTGTCTGATCGCCCGCCTCCAGGAAGTAGAGCGCCAGCGCACCCGAGCCGCCCAGCAGCTCCACGACCCGACGGTGGAACGCCTTCTGTCCGGCCGTGAAGACCGCCCCGGGGAGCTTCTTGTCGCGCCAGCGTCTGGAGTGCAGCTCCAGGAACTGCTCCCAGGCGGGAAGCGCGTCCGGGGGTCCCGTCACCTTGCGCAGCGCGATCCCATGGTCACGCTCCAGGCGGCGGGTGTAGTAGGCGACGTTCCAGGCGAACTTCTTGCTCAACCTCGCGGTGAGTTCGTCCCATGAGCCGGGCAGCTCCAGCAGGAGAGACACGTCCTGGGGCAGAACGTCGACGTGGAGCCCCGACGCGCGCGCCGCCTCACAGACGGCTATCGTGGGGCTTCCGTCGGGCACCTCCTGCAGGTCCAGCACCTGGAGAGGGCCGCCCTTGGCGAGGGCCGCGGCCAGCACCGCGGCCAGGACCTCCTCGCGGCCTTCTTCGACCAGGAAGCCGCCGTAATCCGACGGCCCGGCCGCCAGCAGGGCCCCGCGCCGCACAGGCACCCCCAGGTAGCTTGATGTCCGGCACAGGGGCACCAGTCCGACCACGCGCGCGCCGTCGCGACCGACCAACACGCTGGGCCTGGAGCGCCGGCCAAGTGTACCCAGCCAGGCGCCGGTCCATTCCCACGATTGGAAGACGGTAGCGCCCGGCAGACCGGCAAGACGAGTCCACTCGGGCGCCAGGTTCTGCAGCCCCTCGACACTCTCGACCACGCAGGCGTCTGAGGTGTCGCTCATTACGGCGTGAAGCCGTCGCTCTCCGGACTGCCCCAAGGCTCAGGCTCCGAGGGAGCCCCGGTAGACGGCTTCTTCCCGTCGGTAGCCTCGGCGGAGGCGAGGGGGAAGATCATGGCGATATCGTCGCGGTTCACGGCGACGAAATCGATCTCATAGAGCACTTTGTTGTCGCGCGGATCGATGACTTTGGCATTGGTGATCGGGAAGAAGTCCTTGGCCCGGACGTTGATGAGGTCCGTCAGGCGGCTGCCCGCGATGAGATACATGTCTCCTTCGACCCAGTAGGAGTGCGCGCAGATCATGACCCGCACTCTTTCCTTCTTCGTGTAGTAGTGCCGCGCTTCACGCCTCATCGCTTCTCCTCCCACCCCCCTCGGGCTCTTGGCCTATTGTATGTCTCGCGCGCAGAAGCTCAAGCCCCCGGCGTCGCCGTTTCCCGCGACGGCTTCTCGCCGCTCCGCGCCGGCCTCTCGCCGCTCCGCGCCTATCCCCGCAGGCGCTGCGCCCAGCTCAACGCGTAGGCGTGGAACTCGGCGGACATCCACAGCTCGATGGCGGCCAAAGCGAACCCCGCCGCCGCATGGGGCAGAAGTTGCCACCACTTGTCGGCCCGCTGCTGGAACCACGGAATGATGGTGATTATCAGGAGGTTGACGAGCGTGAAGACGGCTACCACGAGCAGGCCCACCAGGGTGGGCAGGAACGACATCCACCCGCCGGGAGCCCGCACCAGAAGGAACGCCGCCGCAAGGACCGCGACCATACCCAGCCACGTCCATGGCCGGGCGAGAATAGGCTTCTCCGCGGATTGCCGCCAAACCTGGTAGTTGAACATGGGGACCAGGAAGACAGCCAGCCCCGCCCCCGCGGCCAGGCCGGTGGCCTGGCGGATGTCGTTGGTCGTGGACCGGAGGTTCGCGTAGGAGGTGACTCCGTCGATCCCCATGGCGACGATGCCGAGGACCGCCGCCACGATGACCGGCCAGGGAGGCAGCTCGCTCTCGCGCTCCGGAGAGACGATGGTGGTGTAGATCCAGGCCAGCGCGAACCCTAAATAGAGCCCGGTGTCGCGGGCTCAGACTGGAATGGGCTGCCGGCCGACGAAGATGGTACGGGCAGGCAGCTGGTGACAGACCGCGAATCCGATCGTCTGCAGGACGCGGGTGAGCACCGCGGTGCTAGACGAACCGCGCCACGATGATGGCCAACGTCAGGATCACGCCGACCGCCATGTGGAGTTGGATGGTGGCCGCCTGAGCCGGGATGATCTCCCTCGGGCTGTCGTAGTGCGCCAGCGCCACGCGCGCCCCGCCCATCGCGATCGGCGCCGTGAGCAGCACGGCGAGAACCGGCCACATCGACGGCTTGAGTGCCACGCCAACGACCACAACCAGGTAGACGGAGACCAGCAGGCTGATGTAGAAGCGGCTGGCCTCCTTGCGTCCCAGTAGCACCACCAGATGGTTCTTGCCGACGGCCTTGTCGGCGTCATAGTCGGGGAATTGATTGATGTAGAGGATGCCGGCCACCAGCAGACCTACCGGCAACGACACCCAGAAGGAGGTCCAACTGAACGTCAATGTCTGGACGTAGTAGGCGCCCATGACGGCCAACGGCCCCAAGAGTATGCCGGTCACCGCCTCGCCCACGCCGCGGTAGCCCAACTTGGCCGGCGTGGCCGTGTAGAAGTAGCCGAGCAGGATGCCGGCCAGTCCCAGCCACAGGATATGCCAGCCGCGCAGGTAGACCAGGACCACCATGATGACTGAAGCCAGCGCGAAGCTGATGAAGGTCGCGCGGAAAACCTGGCCGGGCGTCAGCAGGCCCTCTTGGATCATCCGGCTGCCGCCCGAGAAGGGCGTCACCCACAGGTTTATCTCATCATTCGTGGAGACGTGATCGAAGTAGTCGTTGGCCAAGTTGGTTCCCGCGTGGATGGCCAGTATCCCGGCCAGCGCGAGCAGGAAGTACCACAAGTTGAAGGAGCCGTCGCGGAAAGCGAGTGCGGTGCCGACCGCCACCGGGATGATCGAGGCGGTCGAGAAAGGCGCTCTCGTCCCTTTCACCCAGAGTCCTACTTTGCCGGCCATGCTTGTTCCTCCGAGCTAGGCCCCCGGGTTCGTCGCCCGATGGAGAGCCACCATGCCCCCGGCTAGATTCTGGTAGTCAACATCATCCCAACCCACGCTGTCAATCAGCCGGGTGATCTGTTCCTGGGCGGGGAAGACCCCGACGGTGGCACGCAGGTACTGCAGCGCCGCCACGTCACCGGCGACCACCCGGCCAACGGCGCTGTTGGGCCCGCTGTTCAGAACCGTCAGGTACGCTTGGCGCAGCATGGAGACGGGGGGATGCCCGCATTCCAGGCAGACCAGCTGGCCCCCCGGACGAGTCACGCGTCTGAGCTCCTTCAAGATCTCCGCATGCTGCTCGGTGTTGCCCAGGCCGAAGGCCACACCGACCGCGTCGACCGCCCCGTCGTCGAAGGGCAGGCGCTCAGCATCGGCCTCCTGGAACACCACCCGGTCGCCGGCGCCGGCCACTTCCGCCTTCCAGGACGCGCTGGTCACCATCTTGGGGCTCAAGTCCACCCCGATGACGTGGGCCCCGGTGGTCCGCCATATCTCCAGGGCAAGCTCGCCGGTGCCGGTGCAGGCGTCGAGGACCTTCGATTCCGGTCCCACATTGAGCGCTGCGGCGGCGACACGACGCCACCTTCGGTCCAGACCCAGGCTGACCAGCCGGTTGACAAGGTCATACCGGTCGGCGTAGCGCGAGAAGAACGCCCTCACCTCCTCGACATCCATGCGCAGGCCGTGGATGGGGTTCGCCTCGGCCAGCGGCCCCTTGCGCCAGCCGATGAGATCGCCGATGAGGCCCGCCGGGCGGAAGTTGAAGAGCCCCGTCGGCCACTCCAGCTCGCGCTTCTCGCAGACGGTGGAGACATTGAGCACGTCCATCTTCTCTTTCAGGGCGACCAGCGAATCCGGCCGATCGGCCGCCGGCTGGGCCATGATCTCGTCGATGGCCGCCATCGCTCTCCGCGCGTCGTCGATACGGCGCTCGGTCTGCCGAGCCAGCGACTGCTCGATGCAGCCGTACTCCGCCTTGACGCGGTTGAGGTCGACGGCCGCCCGGTATGTGACGTCGACCATCTCGTCCCGGGTCATCCACTCGGTCTCGTAGTTCAGGATGTACTTCCAGCTCGGCTGGGTGAGCGCCTGACGATGCTCCTCGAGCGTCCGGCAACTCATGCGGTAGCCGTGCTCCTCCGGGTTCTCGAATACCGTGCTGCCCGGATCGAGGAACGGTGCCATCGGCGAGGTGAAGACGAGCAGACGCCGGTCGCCACGAACCCGCTCGTAGAGATGGCGGGCGTAGTCGCCCGTCTCCAGCACGGAGGCCGCGGTCTGCTTGGGGAGACCCGTCATGAAGTAGAG
>CAYWVN010000028.1:0-15700 GCA_964461725.1 uncultured Coriobacteriia bacterium
CGCGTGCTGGCGACGCGCTACGGCGTCAAGGCGGGCGAGATGGTGCGTGACAAGGAGTGGGGCATGATGGCGGCGCTGGCCGGCGACGCCATCACGGCAGTCCCGTTGGCCGTCGCGGTGAGCCAGGTGAAGACGGTCCCGCGGGAGCTCTACGACCTGGCCCGCATCTTCTTCGGGTAGCGTCGCCGGCGGACGCGGCGCGTTCCAAGGCAGGCACCGGCCGGATAATCGGCAGAAATGGCGACAGGGAGGCGGCAGAATGCTCGTGACGATGAAGGAACAGTTGGAGGCGGCTGAGGCCGGCGGCTACGCGGTAGGCATGTTCAATGTGATGACGGTCGAGATGCTCCAGTCGGTGCTCGCGGCGGCCGAGGAGCTGCGCTCGCCGGTGATCGTCGGCACCTCCGAGGGCATGGCGGCCTACATCGGCATGGAGAACATCGTGGCGATGGTCCGTGCGGCGGCGGCCCGCCTGGATATCCCCGTCTCGCTGCATATGGACCACGGCAGCATGGACGCGGTCCGGGCGGCCATCGATGCCGGCTACACGTCGGTGATGTTCGACGGCTCGAAGTCCTCGTTCGATGAGAACCTCGAGCGTACGCGGGAGGTCGTGGAGCTGGCGGCGCCGTCTGGAATCACCGTGGAGGCCGAACTCGGCCGCATCGGCGGCACGGAGGACAAGGTCTCCGTCTCGGAGCGTGAGGCATCGATGACCGTCCCGGAAGAGGCGGGCCGCTTTGCCGCCGAGTGCGGCGCCGACTGCCTGGCCGTCTCCATCGGTAACGCCCACGGCATCTACAAGGGCGAGCCCGAGCTGGACTTCGATAGGCTCCGCGCCATCAAGGACCTGGTGAAGATCCCGCTCGTGCTGCACGGTGCGTCCGGCATCCCGGATGACGCCGTCCAGGAAGCCATCGGAATGGGGATACGCAAGATAAACATCGCGACGGACCTCCAGGTGGCCTTCATCTCACGTGTCCGCACGGTGCTATCGGCGGACGAGAAGGTCCACGATCCTCGCAAGGTGCTCGGCCCGGCTAGGGAGGACATGAGGGCGGTCGTGGCCGACAAGATGGAGCTCTTTATGTCGGCGGGGAAAGCGTGATTCCAACGCGAATCTGGACAACCGTCCATGCAGTACTACCGCAACCCGGGGTTACGCGGCCCCTGTTCTTGGGATAGCCTCTTCGATGTTCTGTGGGTGTGCGTGAGCACTGGCTGAGGCGTCGAGCACTATCCAGTTGAGAACCTTCAAGGGGGCCGCTTAGGGGTTGCCAGGCGAGCGCCGCTATCGTGGGCTGGAGGCGGCGATGGGCATCTGGATTATGGCCGCTGTGCTGGCGGTCGTCCTAGTGGTCGGCTTTCCAATCTACGCGAGCATTCTCTCTGTCCCGGTCCTTCTGGTGCGCAATGCTCTGGCAGCGCTGAAGAGCGTTCCCCAGATGGGGCTCGACCTAGAGGACGCCGCGGACTAGCCGACTGATCGGGCACGAAATCAAACACCCTTGACGCGGGGCCACCCGCCGCTTGGTGTTGTCCTGCGTGAGCCCTACTGCGGTCCTCTCAGCCAGAGCCAGAGGAGACCTGCGGCGAACATGAAG
Organism: uncultured Coriobacteriia bacterium; assembly: GCA_964461725.1. Taxonomy (GTDB): domain Bacteria; phylum Actinomycetota; class Aquicultoria; order CAYWVN01; family CAYWVN01; genus CAYWVN01. The sequence goes on from CAYWVN010000028.1 coordinate 1,605, forward strand.
TACAAAGCCCGCCCCAAGTAGAACCTGAGACTACGATACACGTTTGACCTCACTTCGGTAGCTAGGCTGTCCGCGGTCGCCGCGGACCCTTGGCTTTGCGCCCCCGCCTCGCGGCGGGTTTGCCCTTATCGGTGAGAGCCGCCAAAGTTTGCCTTTGACTCTGGCGGCAGTCGCCTATGATTTTGGGATGTCTCACTATGATGTATCGGCCGGCTCGAGCCCGTCGTTTAGGGGTTTGGCGAGACGACACGAGAAAGGGTGGCAACCTAGTCTAGATCGCCACCCTTCGTTGTTCGCGTTCCGGCTAGAGCTTGACGACCTTGCTTGCCTGCTCCTTGCCGTTGTTGCCGGTCGTGACTTCGAAACTCACGGCCTGGCCTTCATCCAAGGTCTTGAAGCCCTCGTCCTGGATCTCCGAGAAGTGGACGAACAAGTCCTCGCCGTCTTCCCGAGACACGAAGCCGTAGCCCTTGTCCGGGTTGAACCACTTGACTGTACCTTCCGCCATATCGCATTACCTCCCTTCTGGCCCCCTAGGCCCAAGTGTGCGAAAAGCGGCCTTTGACGAAAGACGCTTCGTCTGCCGTCGCACACCTTATGGAGGTAAGCGACATGGCGCAACTAACGCTCTTCAGTACAATTGCCCGCCTGGAATCGCCGGTTCCAGGCTGACCAACCGTATCACCTGTGGCGGGGATGTCAAATCGCTTCATGAGTAAGACGTGCCGTCCGGGGCTGAGCGCGCCCGCCTCAAGCGAGAGCTACTTCAAGGACTCGGCGACTCTCAGTAGCTCGGACAGCGGCGGCCCGCTGGAGTCATATACCTCATACATGATGCCGTCGTTCCACCAGCTTATCGCGGCCGGAGGCGTACGCAGGCTCCGTCCGGAGGCTGTCTTGGAGCCCGCCTCGCGCGCCATGGCCTTGATGCCGTTGACGTCGAAGATGAGCCATGGGGCGGATTCTGCCGCCGAACCCCGCTGCGCCGGTGAGTTGAGGTAGTCCACAAGCTCTTGCGGGTCCGCGGTGTTCCCGCTTCGGGTGTACCGGAGGAGCAGGCCGGACGCGTATCGGAGTTCCACCCATTTCGCCATATTCTGAGGGGGCGCGGGAGGAATCCAGTAGGCCTGCACGAAGGTGGCGCCTGCCGGCAGGTACGTGGGGAGCGGAACCGGATACCCGGCCTTCCTGCGGGCGACCTCGATCCAGACGGCTTCTCCGTCTGTCCGGCCGGTCCAGCTAACCGGGTCCGCGGCGGTCCCCTTGGTAGGGACGGCCGCCACCTGCGGGCCGCTGGTGGCCTGCCGGACCGTCCGTGCCGATCGACCCGGGACCGCCAATCGCCAAAGGGACTGCTTCCATATGATGAACGCCGCGAGCGCGACGATCACAAGCGCAAGCAGAGCCAAGACGACTCTCAGCAATCTACGCAGCTTGCCGGCTGCCCGCATCGCTCAAACACTCCTTGGCGTTTTCATCTGCCGGGGGGAGCTGGGCCGTCGGCCTGGGCCGACGAGCGCAACACCCTCCGTAACAACTGTAGCACAGTGGCTCACTGGAGCGCGGCAAGCCGAGACCGCCATCGTCTCCTACCAGATAGTGCAGAACCACCCGTTCATCAACGGGAACAAGCGCGTGGCAGTCCATCGCTGGACCTCGCTGGTGGGCCATACTGGACGATCTTCGAACCGCGTCTGGGTGTAGAATCTGAGACGTAGGGGCGTGCGTTGAGGAGCTGGACGGGGCCTGTCACGGCAGGCCTTCGGAGACTGGGAGGTGGCGGTAATGACTTCGGATGGTGCTCCGGACGCTGCTGAGTCAGAACAGACGATCATCCCGGAAGTGGTGGTGCCGAAAGGCAAGAGGCTCACCGGCTCGCTGGTACTGATCGGCACGTTACTCATACTCGTGGGACTGGTCGATCCGCTCGAAGGGCTCTTCCTGATAGTGCCGGGAGCAGTCCTTGTCACGTGGGCCGCCTCTAGGGCGCAGAGCCGCCACCGAAAGCTCCTTGCGTGGGGACTCGGACTGAGCGTGCTGGGCATAGTGGTTACGCTCTCTCTGGCCCCGATCTATGGCGACAAAGGCCTGGGGTGGTGGGCGCTTGTTGCCGTGCCGTATCATCCGGTCGGTGTCCTCATGTTGGTAGGGGGTACGGCGGCGCTTGCGCGTGAGATGTTGCAGGAGAGGCATCCGGCTGCCGGCAACGTGGTCGCCGTCGTGGTGGCGGTTCTGGGGGTTCTTCTTATCGCGAAAACCCTCACCATCATCGCCCGCTAGCGGATCTGACCGACGGGGTATCCGGTAGGGCCGAGCAGCACTTGGCCGGCCGATCGATGGTGGGCGCTACAGGATTTGAACCTGTGACCCCTTCCGCGTCAAGGAAGTGCTCTCCCCCTGAGCTAAGCGCCCTCGCTATTCGATTGGGCTCACCGGACCCTCGGTGACATGCATCTCGGCCGGTGCGCCACTTGATTGTAGCGGAGGCGACGGGCGGAATCGAACCGCCGTACGAGGTTTTGCAGACCTCTGCCTAAGCCACTCGGCCACGTCGCCGTGCGTGCCTCTCATTCCCAAGCAGACGTATTCTACCACTTCAAGCCTGCCTGCCAACCGGCCGTCGGGGAAGCCAGAGGTTGACACAGCGAGGCTCCATCGGTATCATCAGCCGTATCAGGAAGCTCAGACATGCCTGACACGGCTGACGCGGCAGGAGAGGAGGCGATGTGGATGGCCAAGGACCTGAAGCGCGAATGCGGACCTTCGCTGGCCGGCTGCTGCAAAGTGGAGCAGGTAGTGAGCGTGGACCATCGTGGGCAGATGGTCCTGCCCAAGGACGTCCGCGAGAGGATGGACATCGGCGCGGGCGAGAAGCTGGCTCTGGTGACCTGGGAGCAGAACGGGAAGGTCTGCTGCCTGGCTCTCGTGAAGGCCGATGAGCTGGCCGGGATGGTGAAGGATCTGTTGGGACCCGTGATGGGAATGATGGCACGGACGGAGTAGGGCGGAAACAGGAAAGGGGAATGGACATGGCTGAACTATCGGAACGTGAGACCAAGGAAATGGTGCGGAAGGGCTATGCCAAGATAGCGAAGAGGGAGCAGTTGTCGTGTTGCGGGCCGAGTGTTGACTGTGCACCGGGGGCCGCCGTGAACGAGCGAACAAGCAGCGGCGTCACCGGGGCCGCGGGCGACCCGTCGCAGACGGTCGCCAAGGCCATCGGCTACTCGGACGAGGACCTGGCCGCCGTCCCGGAGGGTGCCAATCTGGGGTTGGGCTGCGGTAACCCCACGGCCCTGGCGTCCCTGAAGGAAGGGGAGACGGTGCTGGACCTCGGGTCCGGGGGCGGCTTCGACTGCTTCCTGGCGGCCGACAAGGTAGGCGCGACCGGGCGTGTCATCGGCGTCGACATGACCCCTGAGATGATCGACAAGGCCCGGGAGAACGCGCATAAGGACGGGCGCGGGAACATCGAGTTCCGCCTGGGTGAGATCGAGCACCTGCCGGCCGGCGACGGCACAGTTGACGCCGTCATCTCGAACTGTGTCATCAACCTCTCGCCGGACAAGCCCGCCGCTTTCCGGGAGGCCTTCCGGGTGCTCAAAGACGGCGGCCGGATGATGATATCGGATATGGTTCTGACCAAGGAGCTTCCCGACAAGGTGCGGTCGTCGGTATCCGGATACTTGGGCTGCGTCTCCGGCGCCATGTTCCGGCAGGATTACCTGAAGGCCATCGAGGATGCCGGCTTCGGCGAAGTCTCCGTGCTGGACGAGAAGGCTGTCCCGGTAGACCTTTGGATAGCCAGCGGAGATCCGACGGTGCAGTCGATCATCGAGGAGATAGGCCTCACGGAAGAGGATCTGGCCGGATTCGCGGGTAGCGCCGTCAGCGTGACCGTGCAGGGGCTGAAGAGCTAGCGTCCGGCGAGCACGAGGAGCCAGCGTGTTCTCGATCGCCCAGAGGAACCTGTTCCAGGAGAAGCTCAGGCTCGCTCTCAGCAGCGGGGGCGTCGCCCTCGCCATCATGCTGATCCTTATCCTTCAAGGGTTCTTCGACGGCATGAACCGGCAGATTTCGGCGTATCTGGACAACACGCCGGCCGATGTCGTCGTGGGGCAGAAGGACCTGCGCAACTTCCTGGGCGCCAGCTCGCGTCTCAAGCTCTCGCTCGAGCACAGGATAGAGAGGGTGGAGGGCGTCAAGAAAGTGGTCCCCGTGTTCGCGAACTACGTGGTCCTGGACCTCGGGGGCCGTCGGGAGTTCGCGCTGCTCGTCGGTCTCGACCCCGAGAAGGGCGGAGGGCCCTGGCAGATGGTGGAGGGGCGCGCGCGCGTAGAAGGCGACGAGGTCGTCATGGACCAACTGGTCGCGCGCCGGCACGGCCTGGGGATCCGCGACAAGGTGGAGGTCCTCGGCCGCGACCTCACCATCGTCGGCCTCTCCGGGGGTACCTCCTCCTGGATGACCGGGACCATGTTCATACCGTTCGACACGGCCGCCGAGCTGCTCGCGGGAAAGGGGCGCACGTCCTTCTTCCTGGTCTCGGCTGAGCGCGGTGTGAGTGCGGGTGGGCTGGCCAGGCGCATCCGCCGGGAAGTGAAAGACATCTCCGCCACGCCGAAGACGATCGTGGCCGCGAATGACGTCGAGCTCTTTGCGGGGGTCTTCAGCAAGCCCATCCAGTTCATGGTGACCACCGGGTTCCTTATCGGAGTGATGTTGGTGGGGCTCACCATCTACACTGCCACGGTGGAGCGGGCACGCGAGTACGGGGTGCTCAAGGCCATCGGCATGCGAAACAGCCGGCTCTACGCGGTCGTCCTGGAGCAGGCCTTGATCTCCGCGGCCCTGGGCCTTCTCTTCGGGGTGCCGCTCGCCTTCGGCGTCCGCGAGTTCATCCACCGCGCCGCTCCTCAGTTCCTGGTCCTCATCGAGTGGAGCTACGTCGGCCGGGCGGTCCTGGTCGCGCTGGCCATGAGTTTCCTGGCGTCGTACATGCCGGTCCGCGCCATCGCGCGGATCGACCCGGCCATCGCATTCAGACGGGGGGCGTGATCGCTGTGGGCGTGCCTGTGGCCATCCGCAACCTCTTCGAGGGCCGGACCAGGTTCGTTATCAGCGTGGGCGGCGTGGCGTTGGCCATCCTGTTGGTGGTGGTTCTCGACGCCGTCTTCGCGGGCGCCATGCGGCAGGTGACCGTCTACATGGACAACACCCCGTTCGGCCTGGCGGTGGCCCAGAAGGGCGTCAAGAACATGCACATGACCTCATCGCTCTTCCCGGCCCGCGATGCGCGGAAGATCGAGCAGGTGGACGGCGTGCGCCGTGTCTCGACCATCCTCTACACGAGCGATTTCCTTGTCTCGGGCGACAACAGGAGCACCGCGTACGTCATTGGCTTCAAGGACGGCGAACTCGGGGGGCCGTGGACGATCGCTGAGGGGACCAGCAAGCTGGAGCGATGGGAGATCGTCATCGACCGGGATATCGCGAAGAAGTACGGCTTGCAGGTCGGCGACAAGATCAAAGTCCTCGGCCGCAAATGGACCGTCGCCGGTCTGACCAAAGACACGGTGAGCATCACCAACTCCATCGCCTTTGTCCGGTTCGAGGACTTCGAGCGGGCCCGCGGCCTGCGCGGCGTGGTGAGTTTTGCCTTCGTCGACGTCGAGCCCGGTGCCGATTCCGGAGGCGTGGCCCGACGGATCCAGCATACTATCGAAGATGTGACGGTGCAGACGAGGGGGGAGTTCGCCCACAGCGAGCAGCGGGTCATCAGTGACATGAGCGCCGACATCATCTGGATGATGAACGTCATCGGCTTCCTCATCGGCCTGGCCGCGTTGGGGCTCACCGTGTACACAGCGACTCTGGGCAAGACCCGGGAGTACGGAGTGATCAAGGCGCTGGGAGCGCGGAACCTCCGGCTGTTCGGCATCGTCGTCCAGCAGGCGTTCATCAGCGTGGTCATCGGGTTGGCGGCAGCTCTGGCCGGCGCTTATGGTCTGATGGCAGCGCTGGCCGCCGCCGGGTCGAATATCATGTTGGTGATCGAGCCCGCGTCTGTGGAGAGGGTCTTCCTGACCTCAAGCATCATTGCGCTACTGGCCTCGGCCATCCCGATTGCGCGGATCGTCCGGTTGAGGCCGGCGGAGGTGTTTCGGCGGTAGATCCGCCGCGGGCAGGTTTGGGAGGAACGATGGAAGACGAAGAGACCGTCGCGGATGAACAGAGCGTGTCTGAGAGCGTGTCTGAGAGCGTGACCGGAGAAGATACCGTCATTGAGGCGGTGAGTCTGGTCAAGACATTCGGGGAGGGCCACCGCGTCGTGGAGGCGGTGAGAGGCGTGGACCTGGCGGTGAGGAGGGGTGAAGTCGTCCTCATCATGGGGCCCTCAGGAAGCGGCAAGACGACGCTTCTCTCCATCATGGGTGCCCTGCTCAAACCCACATCGGGCCAGGTCAAGCTGGCCGGTGAGGACATCGCCGTCCTCTCAGAGCGGGCCCTGCCGGATGTCAGGATCCAGCACCTGGGGTTCATATTCCAGGACTTCAATCTTCTGTCGGCCTTGACGGCCCGCGAGAACGTGGAGTTGGTCATGAACCTCGCCGGAGTGACCGGTGGCGAGGCCCACCGCCGGGCCGACAAGCTGCTGACCGACCTCGGGCTCGCCGAGCGGCTCGATTTTCGTCCCGACAAGCTCTCAGGAGGGGAGAAGCAGCGGGTGGCTATCGCCCGGGCGCTGGCCAACGAGCCGGAGATCCTGCTATGCGACGAGCCGACGGCCAACCTGGACTCCAAGATCGGCCACGATATCACACGGCGGCTGGCCGACATCGCCAAGGAGCAGGGCAAGAGCGTGGTCATCGTGAGCCACGACGTGCGCATCAAGGAGCACGCGGACAGGGTGCTGTGGCTGGAGGACGGGCAGTTCAAGGAGATGGCGACTATGGTGACGGACCCCGTGTGCAGGATGGCGATAGAGAAAGAGACAGCGGCGGCCACCGTCGAGCACGAGGGCCAGACTTACTACTTCTGCTCCAAGGGCTGCGCCCGAGAGTTTCAGGAGGACCTGTAGGCGCGGCGACTTTTCGACTGGAGCGGATGACCGGACTTGAACCGGCGACCCTCACCTTGGCAAGGTGACGCTCTACCACTGAGCTACATCCGCATGAAGCGCGCGCCCGTTGTCGGCGCGGAGAAATGATACCACCAGGCAGCGCGGGCTGCTAGTTACTGGGCGGGGGAACGACGCCTGGAGGCAGTCCGCCGCCCGGAACTCCGCCACCGGGCAGCCCGCCGGGTGGCAGTCCGGCCGGTGGAGCGGCGCCGCCCTTCGGGGGCTTGGTGGTCCAGGCCTGCTTGGTAGCCAAGATGCTCGTCCCGAACTCGCCGGTGAGAAGCCAGGTCTCCGACCTGTCCGCCAGAGCGACATAGGTTGTTCCGGGGACGTCGGCCGGCCGGCCGATCAGGATCTCACCCAAACGCCGCCCCTGCTTGAAGAAGGCGACCTTGCGGGCCGTCTTGTCGTCTAGTCCGTAGGTAGCGCGGTTCTTCTTCTCGCGCGATACGGTCTCGCCCACCTGCGATTCGCGCATCGCTTTCCACAGCGCGTCCATGTTGGCGGCCGGGACGCCGCTCTCGTCGAGGGTCCAGCCCTTCGAGCTCTTGACCAGCGTCACCGACCCCTCGGGTCCTTTGGCGGTCACCTTGTCCGGGTTCTGGCTCGCGATGGCCGAGAGGCTCAGCGGGAAGGTCGAGCTCTGGCGGCCCTGTTGGCCGGTCCAGCGCAGGAGCAGGAAGAGCGCCGCCAGGGCGACGAACACGCCCACCAGGATGTTCAGCGTCCGCGTCTTCATCGGCCGGTCACGCCGCTCACTGGGCGACCACCCCTCGGCTGCGGTTGCGGCGGCGGATGAGATGCCACGCGCCGACGATCACGATCAGCACGGGCACGCCTATCTCATTGCCCCAACGGACGGCCTCGCGCGCGCCCTCGCTGCCGAAGAGCAGCTTGCGCGGGTCCGCGTTCTTGGCGCGGATGCTGGATAGCGCCTCCTCGCGGGTCAGCCAGTCGACGATGTTCAGCCCCAGCGCGACGTTCTCCGGGGCCTGCTTGGCGAACTGGTCGGTCAGGAAGTCGACGTTGCCGATGACAGCCATCCGGTAGGCCTTGGCCGCCCGGGTCTTGCCGCCGCTGGCCGCGCCTGTCGAATCGCCCGACGGCAGGTTGCGGCCCTCCACGGACGCCCCCACGAGCTGGGAGGACATCTTGGCGGGGTCCGGCTTGAACTCCCTGTTCGGCGCGATGTTGAAGTCGCTGGTCTCGGCGGACGCGAACCGGCTGGTTCGCAAGAGCTGGGTCACCTTCTCGCCGGACAGTCGGTCCTTGACCGGTTCGATGGAACTAGCCCACGGCAGAACGGCGGTCTTGACGTCCCCGGCGATGCCCGGCCGCACGGCCACGCGTGCCCAGAACGGATACGGCAGCGTGTAGGAGAGCTGCCCGCCGCTGAAGGTCACCTGCTCGTTGGAACGGACGTCATAGACGATGTCGCGGTTGACGCGCAGTCCATAAGCCTCGACGAAATCGGCCAGGCTGTTGTCATTCGGCGTCGCCTGCATGTACTGCGGGTTGACGTCGTACTGCTTGATGAGGAACAGCACGCTCCCGCCGCCGGCCAGGAAGTCCGCAATCGACGTCTGCTGCTTCTTGGGCATCGCTTGCGACGGTCCGGCCACGATCAGGGTGGACACGTCCTTGAGGTCCAACCCCTTCTTCTTGCCGGTGGCCGCGATGTCCTTCACGTCGTAGGTCTTGGAGAGCTCCTTCTCAACGGCCGGCATGTCCTGGAAGAGCGACTTCTCGCCGTGCCCGGAGAGGAACCCGACTGTCTTCTTCTCGGTCGCCGTGAGCTTGCGGATGAGGCTGGTCAGCTGATACTCGAGGTCGTTGGTGCTCTGGACGAACGGGATGCTCTCGCGCTTGCCCGCGTAGGTGATGGCGACCCCCAGATAGCCGCGCTTCAGCTGGAATTGCTCCTTGCTGATGACGTTGAACTCGACCGGGGGGATGCCCAACGCTTGCGCCTGCTGGGCGGCCTTCTCGTCGGTGTCGGGGAACTGGTAGGAGAGCTGGACCTTGCCTCCGGAGGAGCCCGCGTAGTCCTGCAGCGTGTCTTTCAGGTCCCGATAGGTGAGCGCCACCTGCGGCGGCAGCTCCTGGGACGCGAAGAGCTTCAAAGAGACCACGTCCGGCAGCCCGCGCAGTATCTTGACCGTCGCCGGGCTCAGCGTGTAGAGGCGCTGCGATGTGAGGTCGATGCGCCCGGGCACGTAGTCGCCCATGAGGTTGACCACGATGACGATGCCGATGAGCACGGCTGTGCCGATCTGCAGGTTCTTGTAGAGGGCTGAGGTGCGGTTCATCTTGCGGCGCTTCAGCAGCCAGAACGACAGCGCGCCGAAGGCGACGATCATGCTGACGAAGTAGAGGACGTCGCGGAGGTCGATGACCCCGCGGGTGAGGTTCTGGAAGTGGGTGAGCGCGCTCATCGCCTGGATGACGCCGAGGACGCTCGGCGGGACGGAGAGCACGACGAGCTCGAAACCGATGATGATGAGGGCGAAGTTGATGGCCGCGGCGATGATGGAGGCGACCACCTGGTTCTTGGTGACGCTGGACGCGAAGAGGCCCGTCGAGATGAAGAGGCCGGCCAACAGGACCGCGCCAAAGTACTGGGCGATGACGACTCCCCAGTCCAGGCCACCGGCGAGCATGAGGCTGAGAGGCATGGTGAGCGTGATGGCCAGGGCTATCTTGACGAAGAACAAGGCGCCCAGGAATTTGCCCGCCAGCACGTCCATTTCCCGGACAGGCTGGGTGACCAAGACCTCGATGGTCCCGGTGCGCTCCTCTTCCGCCATGAGTCGCATGGTGATAGCCGGGATGAGCAGTAGGAATATCCACGGCAGAATCTCGAAGAGCGGCCGAAGCGATGATTCACCCGACAGGAACGCGGCCCGGAAGAAGAAGAAGTAGATGATGGCGGCAAACACGGTGAGCAGGATGTAGGCCGCCGGGCGGTCGATGTACTCCTTGATCTCGCGCTTGGCGACCGTCCAAGTGCGCATGGTCATCGCGCGTCACCGCTCTCGCCGGCGCCGTCTTCGCCTTGGCCGGTGCCGGCTTCGTCGCCTTCGTTGTCCGCCTCGGCCTCGTCGGCCTCGCCGTCAGGTTCCGCCTCGGCTTCAGCCCCTGCCTCCGCCTCGGCCGCCGCCATCTCGGCCGCGAAGGCCGCGTTGTCTTCCTCGGTCAGGTTGCGGAAGACGTCCTCCAGGCTCGCCGTCTGCTCGTGCAGCTCCCAGAGCTCCCAATCGTTCTCCTTGGCCAGCTCGAAGATGCGGGGCCGGATGTCCTCACGCCCGCTGACGACTAGCTCGAGCAGCGCCTTGCGCCCGCCGCCCTTGGCCTTGGTCACCGAGGTGACGCCCTTGACTGCCTTCAGGCGCTTCTCCACCTGCCCTCCCTTTGCGCCGACCAGCACGGTGCGCTGGCCTTTGCCCAGTTGGCGGAGCTGCGCCACAGTGCAGTCGGCGATGAGTCGTCCTTTGTTTATCAGGAGCACGCGCGTGCAGGTATTCTGCACTTCCTGCAGCACGTGGGTGGAGAGCAGGACCGTCCGCTTCTTGCCGATCTTGGCGATAAGCGTGCGTATGTCGACCCGTTGGTTGGGGTCGAGGCCCTCGGTCGGCTCGTCGAGGATCAAGATGGGCGGCTCGCCCAGGATCGCCTGCGCCAACCCGACGCGCTGGCGGTATCCCTTGGAGAGCTCACCGATCGGCTTCATCAGTATCTCGAAGACGCCGGTCTCGGTGGCGGCCAGCTTGATGGCCGCCTCGCGGTCGTCGGCCGCCATGCCTCGGAGTTCGGCCACGAATGACAGGTACTCGCCGACGAACATCTCCTCATAGAGGGGGTTGTTCTCAGGGAGATAGCCGATCGTCGCGCGGGTGGTGAGGTCGTCCTCCTGGGTGTCGACGCCGTCGACCAGGATGGTGCCCTCGTCAGGGGAGTAGAAGCTGGTCAAGAGGCGCATGGTCGTCGTCTTGCCGGCGCCGTTGGGCCCCAGCATGCCGACTACCTCGCCCTTGCCGATCTCGAACGAGACGTCGTCCACCGCCATGACGGTGTCAAAGCGCTTGGTGACGCCTTGGAGCGAAATCATTGGCGAGCGCCTCTGGCGGATATCATATCGGCACCCCTGGCGGACATCATGTGGCTGTTTCTCCCGATTGACATCATACGCGCGAGGATACCAAAGGGCCCGCGGACAGGCAACACGCGGCGGACAAACGCAGCAGAGATGCCCCTGCGAGATGCCGGCGGGAGACCCCCGGCAGGAGACCCCGGCGGAGACTTCCGGTCAGGGAAGCCCTGACTATCGCCTTCAAATAGGATGATTGTCGTCCCGCGGTAGGAATGATAGTAAGTAACTATATGTGGAAGGTCTACCGCACAAGAGGAGGCGATGGCCAAGTAATCAGCAGACGACAGTTCATCACACTTGGGGCAGCGGCGGGAGCCGGACTGATGTTGCCGCTGGAGCTGGTTGAGAAGGCATTTGCCTTCAACCTGCTCGGGCAGGCCGGGCCCCTGAATCCGGGCCTGCTGAAGAAGTACGTCGACCCGCTGCCCATCATGGGCGCCGTCGACGCTACCGCGGGCGGTATGCTCCACATCGAGGCCAAGCCGAACAGGGTGATCGTTTCGACCAGCATGGCAGCCGCCGTTCCCGGGTACACGGGCACGGACTCGTGGAGCTACAGGCCCGTGAGCCCGACGGCCGCGACCGCCGGGATTGGCGACACGTATCTGGGGCCGTCTCTGATCATCAGGCGGGGTACGCCCATCAAGATAGAGTGGCTGAACAACCTCAAGGACGCCGCAGGCAATCCGATCCCGCACCCGTTGCCGGTCGATCCGTCGCTTCACTGGGCGGCTGTCCCGGCGGGCGACAACATGATGATGGGGCCCTTCCCCGTCAATGGGGTCGGCCAGTCGACCTTCGACTATACCTTGAAGACCGTGCCCCTCTCGCCGCACGTGCACGGGGGGGAGCAGGCTCCGGGTTCGGATGGTGGTCCGGAGACCTGGTTCACGCCGGACTTCGCCTTCACGGGCCCGAAGTACACGGTTGCCGGCGATGTGGGACCCGGCGGCACCGGCCAGAACAACCTGTACTCGTACTCGAACGCCCAGCCCACCGCTACGATCTGGTACCACGACCACGCCCTCGGTATCACGCGCCTGAACGTCTATATGGGCCTGGCCGGCGCGTATGTGATCGTCGATCCGTCCAACGATCCGACCTGGCTGCCCACGGGCACGGACTTCTTCGGTAACCCACTCGACGTCCCGCTGGTCATCCAGGACCGGATGTTTGACGTGAAGGGCCAGCTGTACTTCCCGGCGCTGGCCACCAACCCGACCATGCACCCGTTCTGGGCGCCCGAATTCTTCGGTGACACCATGCTGGTGAACGGGAAGATCTGGCCGTACATGAACGTCGAGCCGCGGGCGTACCGCTTCCGGTTCCTTGACGGCAGCAACGCACGCTTCTACGAGCTGTTCCTATGGAACAAGGTGACCAACACACCGGGTCCGGCCTTCTATCAGATCGCCACGGACGGCGGCTTCTTGCACAAGCCCGTGATGCTGAACGACCCGGCCAATCCGACCAAAGCCGTGCGTCTGAGGATCGCCCCCGGCGAGCGCGCCGAGTGCGTCATCGATTTCTCGAAGTACGCCGGCAAGACTTTGACTCTGCGCAACACAGCCAAGGCGCCGTTCCCGAAGGGCGCTCCCGCTAATCCGAAGACCACGGGCGAGGTCATGCAGTTCCGTGTGCGGGCCGCAACCGGCAGCGTCTTTGCGTTCCCGACCAATCCTCTCAACCCGTCGCTGGCGACATACGCCTCGACGGGTACGCCGATGCTGGGAGCAGTGACGTCGGCCACGCCTCTCGGACAGGTGCGTGTTCTCACCCTGAACGAGGTCATGGGCATGGGCGGTCCTCTCGAGGTGCTGCTCAACCTGACCAAGTGGATGGCGCCGACTACCGAACTGCCCAGGAAGGGCTCGACCGAGGTTTGGAGGATCGTCAACACGACGGCCGACACGCACCCCATCCACCTACACCTGACGCAGTTCCAGCTGTCGAGTCGCCAACCGTTCAACTTGACCGCCTACATGACGGCCTTCACCTTGGCCAATGGCACGACGCCGATAGATGGCATGACTCCTAACGATGCCGGCAAGCTGGCCTACACGCCTGTCGACCCCACACCGTTCCTGCAAAGCGTGCCGGCGCCGGCCGACCGGAACGAGCGCGGCTGGAAGGATACCATCCGCATGAACCCGGGTGAGGTGACCACGATCGTCGTCAAGTTCGCGCCGGTCGACGGGACGCCGGACTTCCCGTTCGACTGCACGGTGGAGCCCGGCTATGTGTGGCATTGCCACATCATCGATCACGAGGACAACGAGATGATGCGGCCATACAAGGTGGTGCTCTAGCCTCATTCCCCCTGGAGGCTAGCGTACGGTGAAGTAGCAGCGGGGGCTTGCGGTAGGCCAGTGGCTCGTGTCGGCGTGGTATGTCTTCACGTAGTATGCCCCGCGCGTCAGGAACTCGGTGGCCAGCCGGTATCTGGTGTAACCGTGTCGGTCGTAGTTGCGCGCGTAGCGCTTCGCGACGCGGGCCCAGCCGGTCCGCCCCCGTCTGTAGAAGTCGAGGCGCGTGAAGCCCAAAGGGCCCGGCTTCAGGTAGCCGTAGACAACGAACAGACGGCCCGCTCTCGCCGGGTTCGGCGATACCGCCGGGCGAGAGAGGTATGCCCGCACGTCGATCCGGACCTCGGTCGATGAGGTTGCCGCGTAGGTGGTGTCCCCGGGGAAGCGCATCTGCATGTAGGAGTTCGCCGTGCAGGTGACGGTGGCGGTGTATGCGTCGACCGCGGGGTCGTAGACGGCGGTCGCGTCCTTGGTCCAGGCGGCCGAACCGGCCGGCCGGCGACATGCCGCGACGTCG
>CAYWVN010000029.1:0-15436 GCA_964461725.1 uncultured Coriobacteriia bacterium
GGCGACCTTGCGGGACAGGTCGGACCTACGCGGGCGGCGCGATACGGACTGGCGGGGGAATGCTGCTCGGGTGGCGAAGCATGCCGTCCGGATAGCTCGGACGATGGGGCTCTCCAGGCAAGACCAGGAGATACTCCAGCACGCCGGCCTTCTGCACGACGTCGGGATGTCGGCTTTGGACGCGCGCGTTCTGGCGAAGGAGGGTCCGCTCACTCAGACGGAGCGCCGGCTTGTCCAGAGGCATCCGGAGATCAGCGCCGGCAGGCTTGGGCCGATCGAAGTCCTCTCCGACTTGATTCCCGTCGTGCGCGCGCACCACGAGCGGGTCGACGGCTATGGATACCCGGACGGGCTGGTCGGTGACGCCATCCCGCTCACGGCCCGCATCCTGGCGGTGGCGGACGCCTATTCTGCCATGACGCACCCGAGGAGCTATCGAAAGGCGCTCTCCGGGAGGCAGGCGATCGAGGAGCTGAAAGCCAACTCCGAGGGCCAGTTCGATCCGCAGGTGGTCGACGCCTTCGTCTCGTTGCTGGAGCGTCGGAGTCGCCGATGATCCAGGAGTACCTCTGTCAGCTCCTGCGCGAGGCGGTCTCGGCGGCCGCCGAGACCGGGGCGCTGCCGGCCGCCGAGGTCGGCGTGATAGAGCTGGAGCGGCCGCGCGAGAGGAGCCACGGTGACTGGGCCACCAATCTGGCGCTCACCCTGGCCGGCGCGTTGGACATGGCGCCGCGCCGGGTAGCCGAGGCCATCATCGCCCACGCTCATCCAGACCCCGCTCAGGTGTCCGGCATCGAGGTTGCCGGCCCCGGGTTCATCAACTTCCGGCTTGCCTCCCAATGGCTGCATCGCATCCCTATCGAGATCGAGCGGTCGGGGGACAGCTATGGCCACTCCGACCTGGGAGGCGGTCGTAGGGTGCAGGTGGAGTTCGTGAGCGCCAACCCCGTCGGGCCGATGCACATCGGCCACGGCCGCTGGGCGGCGGTCGGCGACGTGCTGGCCTCGTGTCTTGCCGCCACGGGCCACCAGGTGGAGCGCGAGTTCTACATCAACGATTACGGGAGCCAGATGGAGGTCTTCGGCCGCTCGGTGGCGGCACGCTACCTGGAGCTAGTGGGCGAGCCTGCCGATTTCCCCGAGGATGGCTACCAGGGTGAGTACATCCGGGACATCGCGCGGGAGATAGTGGAGCGTGAAGGCGACCGATACTTAGCTATGCCTCCGGAGGAGCGCGAGACCACCTTTCGTGAGCGGGCGTACGTGGAGGTGCTGGATCACCTGAAGAAGACGCTGGCCGACATGGGGGTCACCTTCGACGTCTGGTTCAGCGAGCGAAGCCTGTACGCCGGCGGTGCTGTCGAGGAGACGGTAGAGGAGCTCCGCCGTCGCGGCCACGTCTACGAAAGGGATGGCGCGGTCTGGCTGAGGACGACCGAGTTCGGGGACGACAAGGACCGGGTTCTCATCCGTGAAGGCGGGCTCCCGACGTATTTCTGTGCCGACATCGCCTATCACCGCGACAAACTGACCCGTGGTTTCCAAACGATCATCAACATCTGGGGCGCCGACCATCACGGCTATGTCAAGCGGATGCAGGCGGCTCTCAGGGCGCTGGGGCACGACGAGGACGTGCTGGAGGTCATCATCGGCCAGCTGGTGAATCTGTTCCGGGCCGGTGAGCCGGTCCGGATGTCCAAGCGTACCGGCGAGATGGTGACCTTGGAGGAGCTGCTCGATGAGGTGGGGCGTGACGCGGCGCGGTACTTCTTCCTCATGCGCAGCACGGATACCTCGCTCGACTTCGACATCGAGTTGGCCAAGAAGCAGACGCAGGACAACCCGGTATTCTACGTGCAGTACGCGCATGCGCGCATATCGAGCATCCTGACACATGCGGCTGAGCGGGGTGTGGAGCCGGTTCCGGCGGCCGAGGCGGACCTCGGGCTGCTGTCGGAAGAAGGGGACCTGGCGCTCCTGCGCAAGCTGGCCGAGTGGCCGGAGATTCTGGCGCGCGCGGCCGAGAGTCGAGCGCCATACACCATCGCCAAGTATGCCGAGGAACTGGCGGGCGACTTTCACGTGTTCTACACCAAGTGCCGTGTGGTCACAGATGACCCGGAACTCAGCCGCGCCAGACTGACGCTGGTCAGGGCCGCCCAGTTGCTGCTGAAGCAGGTGCTGGGCTTGGCCGGTGTCAGGGCTCCGGACTCGATGTAGGCCGCGACCTTCTGACACGCGCCGTGATAGCCGGGGCGCCGGGCGCCGGGGCGCCGGGTGCCTGGTCCAAAGGCGGGCGGCTGGGCTAGAATGTTCTGGGAGCCGGGGCAGGGGACCCAGTAGAGGGGAGTGGTGACGTGGGGGCTGCGGGTGACACCGACGACAGGCTGCGGGTGCTCGTGATCGACGATGATGAAGGGCTGCTGCGCTTGATCCGCCTGAATCTCGAGATGGACGGCCTGGAGGTCGAAACCGCCTCAGGTGGAGAGGAAGGGCTCGCCAAGGCGGAGGAGACTTTGCCCGACGCGGTGATCGTGGACATCATGATGCCGAACGTGGATGGCTGGATGGTGCTATCCGAGCTCAGGGGCAGGCCCCGGACGTCCCACGTTCCGGTGATGGTTCTCACAGCGAAGTCCGAAGACAAAGCGAGGAACACAGCCTACCGGATGCTCGCTCAGCAGTTCGTCACCAAGCCTTTCGACCCACGTGACCTGGCGCCGATGGTGCGCGCTATGGCCCACGCCAAACCGGACGCGCCGTCCGACCCGGCGTCCGACGCGCCATCCGACCTGCCGCGCGGGGACGCGGAGCCGGTGGTGACGGCTCGGGCGGGCGATCGGACAGTACTCATCCCCGCCCACGAGATCAGCGCGATCCAGCGGACCGGACAATGGAGCGAGATCCGCCGAGGGCGGGACGTTTTCAGGACCCGCGCGACGTTGCTGGAGCTGGAGAGGTGCCTGGTGCCTGCGGGCTTCGCCAGGGTCCATCGCAGCTGGCTGGTGCGGACGGGGCTGATACGGGAACTGGTCCGCGCGGGGGACGGGACACATGTCGTCCTGTCCACTCCGGACTCCCCGCGGATACCGGTGTCCCGGAGGAAGCTGGCTGTGCTCGTACGACAGCTAGGGATCTCGCGCCGCGCCTAGCGCGGTTTCCCGCCGAGCACCGAAGGGACCCCGATGAGCCCGCTCCCACTCAGCAAACGGTCCATCCTTGGCGTCGCTGATTGGCCGTTCTCGACAAGGATCCTTATTGGGCTGCTCGTGTGCGTCCTCCTTTCGGGCATCCTCTTCGCTGTACTAACCCACAACGTCTCGGTATCCGCCATCAGGAGACTGGAGAGGGCGGCCGTGTCCGGCCTGGTAGAGTCAGCGGTGCTCGAGGTGGGGCCGCGGCGCGACGCCATGCTGCGCAGCGCGAAGGACTACAGTATCTGGACGGAGTCCTGGGACGCCATCCGCAACCACGACCTGCCCTGGCTGAAGAGCCAGATGGTGGATTGGGTGCCCAAGAACTTCGAAGTGACCGTCGTCGTGGCCGTCGACAAGAGCGGCCGGGTGATTTCCTCCCACGGCAATCCAGGGCGTGTGTTCGGAGCGCGCAAGCTAAACTACCTTATCGCCCAGGTTCGGAAGCGCCGGTCTGTAGCGGGCTTGATGCCGGCTGCGGACGAACCGTACCTGGTGGCCGGCAGCATCGTGCTCCGCGACGACTACCAAGGGCCGCCAGGTGGGGTGATCATCTTCGCGGCGCCATACGGGGCCCGGGCTGTGAAGGCATTGGAGCAGGAGAGGCGCGTCGAAGCGGCGGTGTTCTATCGGGGAAGACAGGTCGCCGGGGCTCCGGGTGCCGCCTGGCCGGTGCCGGTCAGGGTGTCGCGGCGTGACGACGCGCCCTACCGGATCTTCGAGCAGATCGCCAAGGACGGCGCTCGGGAGCTCATCGCGTATCACGTCATGCCGGGCCTCGACGGTGAAACTTCCATGGTGCTCGCGGTGCGCCAGTCGGCGCGCACCACGAGTGCCGTGGCCGACTCGATCGCACGTGCCGCGATGATCGACAGCGGTTTCGCACTGGTGCTCGCCTTGCTCGGCGCGTTGGTTATCAGCTCACTCATAGCCCGTCCGATTCGGGAGCTGGATCAGACAGTCCAGCACATCATCGCGACGGATGACCTCAGCCGCCCCGTTGCCGTGACAAGCGGGGACGAGATCGGCCGGCTGGCCGCATCGTTCAACCGAATGCTGGAGCGACTGCAGTCGTCTCGCCGGCAGACTGCCGAGCTGATGGGGAAGCTCGAGGAGAGGTCCGAGGAGCTTGCCGGCGACGTGCGCGCTTCCGGTCAGCGCTATCAGGACCTGGTCGAGGACATGGCCGACGGCGTTGTGGCGACCGACACGCAAGGCCGGCTCACCTTGGTGAACAGGCGATTGGCCGCAAAGCGTGGGTCGACCCCGGCGCGGCTTGTGGGCACGTACCTGGCGGACCTGCTCCAACCGATCAGAGAGGCCGGCGAGGCGATCCCAAAGGGGGAGGAGTTCCGGGCCCGCCTGCGCTCAGGCGCTCTCCCACGGGTCTCCGATTGGTGCCTGCCCTCCGGTGACGGAGGAGGTACCGTGGTCGAGCTTCGGATGAGCACGCTTCGCCGCGGCAATGAGGAGATTGGGATTCAAGGCGCTCTGCACGACGTCACCGAGGAGAGACGGCTGCGCGAGCTCAGGTCCGATCTGCTGTCCGTCGTGTCTCATGAGCTGAAGACGCCTCTGTCGCTCATCTACGGGGCCGCGCAGACTCTGCGACGTCCGGAGATGACAGAGGATGCTCCGCGGGTGGAGCTGCTGGGGGATATCGCCGACCAATGCGAGTACCTGATGTCGCTGGTCGAAGACATGCTGACCGCGTCCCAGATCCAGGCCGAGGGCTTCAGCCTTCACAAGGAGCCGCTAGACCTGGCGGAACTCTGCCGGGGAGCGGTCGCGGCTTTCGAGCGCAGCAGCCCCGACCACGCCTTCTCAGTGCGCTTTCCCGCGCGCCTCCCCCAGGCGCCGGCCGACGAGAGGGGCGTGAAACAGGTGCTCACCAATCTCGTGTCCAACGCCGTCAAGCACTCGCCCGATGGCGCCGCAGTCTCGGTGACCGCCAAACGGATCGGTGACGAGGCTGTGATCTCGGTGGCCGACACGGGGCCGGGAATCCCGGAGCCTGAGTTCGAACGGATCTTCGACCGTTTCGTGCAGTCGGACATGAGCTCGACGCGCTCTACCCGCGGTGTAGGGCTCGGGCTCTACATCTGCAGGCAGGTGGCCGAGCTGCACGGGGGCCGAATCTGGGTGGAGAGCCGGCCAGGCAAGGGCTCGACGTTCTCTTTCACGCTGCCGCTGTCCTGATCGACGGACGCTACCGGCCGTGCCCATGCGTGCAGATAGCCTCATGGGTGGTGCGATCATAGATATAGGCCGACTTGTCGATGGGGCACGTTGGCAATGAGGGAAGCTCGCCTGGTACCAGATCCAGAAGCGATTCGGGCCAGTCGCCTGCCCGTGAGTAGTGGGCAGCGAGGGCCAGCTCGATGCGCTCAACGCGCCGCGCGCATTCGGCGGCCACTTCCGGGGACCCCGTCGTCGTTGTCCGGAGCGTGCTTCCGGATGATCGGCCCGGCGCCAGCCAGGAGGTGGCAGCGGCGGCGCCGACAACCACCGCGCTGACCAGCAGCCCGGCGGCGAAGAGACCGAGGATGCGGACCGCCCCCGAGGCCATGAGCGCACCGCCTGTGCGTCTTCCCAGCTTGGCGATGCGCGCGACCAGTGTCTGGTCTTCGTAGTGGCGCGCCGACCATGTGACCCGGCCGTTCATCGCACCTCTCTCCACGACGAGACCTTCATGCTTCCGTCCTTGATCACGGGGTACTGCGGCGGTGGATTGAGGTCGAGGCTCGTGTCGTAGGAGTAGAAGCGTTGCCGGAAACCAGCCACGACCACTCCCCCGCTCACGGAAGCGAAATAGCCCTGGGTGTTGAAGGACATCGAACCATTGATGGTGATCCTGTCCTTGACCACGCCGGAGCGCAGGTCTCCATAGACCGTACCGGTTTGCGCCAGCATCGCCGCCCGGATATCGATGGTGTTGGGGAAGTTCGCGTACCAAGTGGGCACGATCACGCTCTGCCCGGCGATCAGGCCCAGAGAACTCGGGTTCGGCCCGCTCGTGTGGGTGATACTCTGCTTGATGTAGATGTTTCCGGGCGTCGCTACGGTCATCCGCCCGTAGAAACTTCCGTCCACCCACACATCGTCATCGACGTAGACCACGCCGCGAGCGGGCAGATTGTAGGTGCCCACGAGCTGCAGGGTGAGGTTCCCGGTGCCGGTGCCGCCGGTCACTCGGGAGACGGTGTAGCGGCCCAAGGAAGAGAGCTGCAGGTAGTAGCCGGGTCCGGTGTATGGCGCGAGGTAGGTGCCGTCCGCCTGCGCCCAGGACCGCATGTTGGTGAGATCGGTCGTCACGCCGGCGAAATCGACGGAAGCTACGCCCTGCTCGTACCCGTCGTCGAATGTGCCGCTGCCGGTCACCGCGCCGGAGGCGCTTACCAGGTCTCGGCACCGGCCGTCGTTCCTGATGTTTCCGTTGGCCCGCACCTTGCCCGTAATATCCGCGCCGACACCGATGTTCATGGATGTATTGGAGAGGAAGGTGTAGTCGGCGAAGGTGGGGAATCGGACTTCGGCGGCGATCGTCGTCGGCACGTGGCTGAGAGGCAACCAGGCTGACGCATAGACTGTGAGTGCCGTGGACGTCGTGGGCGCCACGGCCAGCACCGAGTAGGTGCCGCCTCCATACGATGTGGCCGGCACGGTGGGGTTGGTGGTGTAGTAGTAGGGGTTCTGCTTCAGCTGGTAGAGGTACGCGTCAAGACCCGCTTCGGCGACATGGATGGCCCGCGTCTTGGTCTTGCCATACGACGCCTGTCCCGATTGGGATATGGCGACCCCCATCAGCGCGACCGCCAGCAGGCCGACCGCCATCACCACGCCGATGGTGACAACCAGGGCGAAGCCTTCTTCTCTCCCAAGCCGCTGTCTGAATCGCGTCAACCGACTTCCTGCGCTCGACATCGTGCCATCCTAGTCTAGGCTGTTGAACACACTTCGGATCTTCACCCATGTGGTGATACTTGTCTGTGCGGCGTCCGGGTTGTTGCCTCGCCCGCCCGCACCGACCAGCTGCACCTGCACAGCGGCGACCCGGGCCGTCTCGCTGGGTTGCAGCGTCTGCGGGGGGTCATCGTTGGAGTAGTATGTGAAAACGTTTGCGGTCCAACCTCCCTTGAGGCTTGTGAGCACCGGCGTCACCCGCTCCGCGTTCTGGGTGTAGGTGGGTGGGCTGCTCCCCGCGTCGGGCTCCGTTACCCCGTAGTTGATGACTCGTCCCTGGACGAAGTAGCGGACCTGCTCGAGCGCGCCGTCCCGATCCACGTCTTCGTAGAAAGCCATCTGTCGCGGCTGAGCTGTGATCACCGGGGGAATGCTATCTGAGGGTAGGTCCGCCTGTCGGATGTGCCGGGCGATATGGTCGACAGCCCCACGGGTTTCGGCCATGGCTTCTCCCTGCCGCTGGGTGTAGTCCAGATTGGAGGCAAGACTGCTGTACAAGGTGAGCGCGCCGGCCATCACGATGAAGCTCATGGCGGCCCCCACCAGTAGCTCGGTAAGAGAGATTCCCGCTTCGCTATCGAGCTGGGTCTTGACGCGCATGAAGGTCGTCAATTCTGGATCACCACAATCGTCTGTTGGCCGGCGGTCACGACGGCGTTCCAGTAGGTCGAGCCGTTGTACGGGGCGTAGATCCGGTAGGGGCCCGGTAGGAGGTTGGTCACCAGAACCTCACCGTTCGCGTCAGTCCGGTAGACTGTGTTGATTCCCTGGCCCACCAGCCTCACGCGGTAGTTGGTCCGTGGCTGTCCGTTTCGGGTCACCCTGATGAGCAGGTCTCCGTACGGATTGCGCGAGAGCACGACCGTCACGCTGGTGCTCTGGCCTGACACCACGGTGCCGGTTGTGTTGCCGGTCGCGTAGCCGGTCTTGCCGGCGGTTATGCCGTAGTTGCCCGAGGACAGCCCGCTGACATTCACCTGTCCGGAGGAGTTGGCGGTGAAGGGGCTGCCTACCACCTGGGTGGTCGACGGGGTGGGTCCGGCGACCCAGACCGTCGCTCCCGGGACCGCCACACCGTTCTCATCGTTCACCTGGATGGACAGGTCGCCTGCGCGCCCCATGCGCACCGGGTCGATGGTGACGGTCGTGGCGCCGGCGGTGACATCGGCGGTGCCGGTAACGGTGGAGTACAGAGCCTTGCCTATGGAGTAGCTGTATGTCCCTACATAGAGGCTCTGGAACTCAGCCCAGCCCTGTGCATCCGTCGCGAGCGTCCCGGAGTAGCCATATGGGCCGCTCAGGAAGATCGTGGCGTCGCCCACCGCGGTGGTGCTGTCGTCGACCACGTGCAGCCGCATGACCGACGGCCGCTGGAGTTGCACGGTGCAGTCGCTCAGTTGGTCCGGGGCCACGGAAACGCCGGCGACGGTGCCGGTCGCGGGAGGGAGGTATCCGGTCGATGCAGCGTCGGGATTCCAGGTGCCGATGGCAAGGCCGGAGAACGTCGCCTGCCCGCTCTCGTCCGCGGTGTCAGAGACGCTGCTGCCCGTGCCTGATTCCTCCACCGTCACCGGCGCGCCGGGCAGAGGAAGCCCGGTGTCGCGGTCGACCACGGTCACCCGGATGTCCCCGGAGTTGACGATGTACGATCGGCCGAAGACGATCGTGGCCGCCGACACGCTGACGGCGCCGAGCGTGCTGTCCACGGTGACATTGATGCTCTTGTAGGCGCGCCGGCCGCTGTAGTAGAGCCAGCGGATGCGAGTGGAGACGGAGTAGCCATCGACGGTCTGCGGAGTGACGATGGAGCCCGCCGGGTTTCCTTGGAGGCCCTGCGGCGTCTGCGTGCCGACGTTGTCGAAGGGGAGTGTACGTGCCTTCTCCAGCTGCTGGTTGGCGATCTGGATGGCCGCCGTAGTCCGCTTGCTGTGGAGGACGGATTTCATCGCGGTGAGTGAGCTGCCCAGAACTACCATAGACACCGATAGCAGCACGCTGTACGCGACCAGCACCTCGACAGTGGTGAAGCCGTGCTGTGCCTGAAGAAGACGACTGAGCCTGGTTCGAGGGCGGGCGCTTGCCGACGGCCCACCCGGTCGCCCCGGTCTTCCTGCTGCCATGACCGTTCACCTCTTGGGGCCGGTTACTCTGTTGCCTGCACCCAGACGTCACGTGCGGTGTCACCATAACTATCGGCGATATGGCCATACTCCTTTAGTCAAGGCCCGTTCAAGCGGTCTTGGGGACCGTTCGAACGACTCAGGACCGGGTTCGGTTGGGAGCGCGCATCCGCATGAGGGGCGCTGCATTCCACTATCTACGCTCCATCCAGAAGCCCTCTGTGGCCGCCGGCGGCTCCGGTAGGCTAGAATGTCCAGGAGTGGTTCGACGACGGCGCTGGGAGAGCCATGATGCCTATTGAATCAGGACTCGGAAGCCACAAGCCGAGCGTTCTGGTCATCGATGACGATGAGGACCTCTTGGCCGTCGTCCGCCTCAACCTGGAAACGGACGGCTTCGCGGTGGAAACCGCCTCGAGCGGGGCCGAGGGGCTCGCGATGGCCGTGGCGAGGCCTCCGGACGCCATCATCCTGGACATCATGATGCCGAGAGTGGACGGCTGGATGGTGTTGTCCGAGTTGCGGTCGAGGCCGGAGACGTCCAAGATCCCTGTGATGGTGCTCACGGCGAAGTCGGAGATGGAGGCGCGGAGCACCGCCTACCGCATGCTCGCGCAGCAGTTTGCCACCAAGCCCTTCGATGCGCGGGAACTGGGCCCCATGGTCCGAGCCTTGGTGCACGCATCGCCGGAAAGCAGGGCGGATCGGCCGGTGGCGCGGCCGGAGCCACTTGTGACGGCCAGGGCTGGGGACCGCACCGTACTGATTCCCGCCCACGAGATCGGCTTCATCCGGCGTGCCGGCAGATGGAGCGAGGTGCACTGTCGCCGTGGTGTGTTCCCGGCGACAACTACCATGCTTGAGCTCGAGCAGCGTCTCGATTCAGTGGGATTCATTCGGGTGCACCGCAGCTTCCTCGTCAACGGGAACGAGGTGCGCGAGTTGCTCCACAAGCCTGAGGGGACGACGTTCGTTGCGCTTTCCTTCCCGGAGGCGCCCGAGATCCCCGTGTCCCGGCGCAAACTCGGTGCCCTGGCAAGGCGCCTGGGAATCTCGCCCCGGGCGTAACAACATAGAGGAGTAGGGGGAGGTCAGAGTGTTCATGCCGCGCGTGCGCTCGCTTCTCGTCCCTGTGTCGGACTGGCCGCTGTCGACAAGAATGCTCGTTGGTCTGTTGGTGTGTGCCCTGCTTCCGGGGCTGCTCTTCGGCTATCTCAGCATGACCAATTCGGCCCGTTCCATCCGGGAGCTGGAGAGAGCAGAGGCCTCGAGGTTGGCTGCCTCTGCCGCGTTGGCATTCCGCCCGGAACAGGAGGCAATGCTCCGCAATGTCAAGGACTACAGCATTTGGAGTCGGACCTACGAGGCCGTCCAGAAGGGTGATCGCAAATGGCTGAGAACGCAGGTCACCAGCTGGGTGCCCGCTACTTTCCGGGTGCGCGCGCTGCAAATCGTCGATCGGCGCCTTCGTACGGTGGGTGCTTTCGGCGCCCCTGAGCGCGTTCTTGGCCGTGCCACTCTGGCCGGGCTTGTCAGCGAGGTGCGGGCTCGGAAATGGGTGTCCGGGGTGGTTGCCGGCGTACGTAGGCCTTACTTGGTCGCAGGCAGCGTGGTTCTGAGAGACGACTACAGGGGTACGCCGGCCGGGGTGATGGTCTTTGCGACGCCCTTGGACAATGGCTTTGTGCAGAGGGTGAGCCGGCAGATTCAGGCAGATGTGGCCGTCATCCATGGCAGCCGCCAGGTCGCTTCTACTGGAACGGGCCGCTGGCCCGTGCCTCGCGCAACCGCGCCGGGGGCAGGCTCCCCGTACAGGACTGCGGAGCTGACCGGGAGAGACGGAACTCGCGAGCTTGTGGCCTATCGCCCCGTACCGACAGTAGTGCCTGGGCCGAGGGTCCTGGTGGGAATCAGACACTCGACCAGGACCACGAGGGCGGTGGCCGCGTCCATCATGAGCGCGGGACTGGTGCACGTCGGGTTCGCGGCCGTCCTGGCCATGCTGACGGCGTTGGTTGTCAGCGCGATCGTCGCCAGGCCGATCACAAGACTCGACCTTGCCGTCCAGCGCGTCATCTCCACCGACGATCTTAGCCAACACGTCAGAGTTGTGGGAGGCGGTGAAACCGGCCACCTGGCCCGTTCGTTCAACGAGATGTTGGACCGGCTGGAGGCGTCCAGGCGACGGCAACTCGACTTCCAGGCCAAGCTGGAGGAGCGGTCTGGAGAACTGGCTGAGGACGTGTGGGCTTCCGGCCGCCGCTATCAGAACCTCTTGGAGGATACGGCCGAGGGTGTGCTGGCCACCGACTCTCACGGGAAGCTGACGTTGACGAACAGACAGGCGGCCATCATTCTGGGGTCGACGCCTGCTGAGTTGGTGGGACGCTATCTCGGTGACCTGCTGGGGCCTGCTGCGGAGGGCGGGCTACCGCTGCGCAAGGGCGAGGAATTCGAGCGTCGGCTGAAGGCCGGCTCTGTGCCCCGAGTCTCGGAGTGGTCTCTGGTCGGCCCGGATGGGTCTTGTTCGTTGGTCGAGCTGCGTCTTAGTGCTCTGGTCAGGCACGGCCAAGTAGTCGGCGCTCAGGGTGCCCTCCACGACATCACCGAAGAGCAGCGGACCAGGGAGCTCCGGTCCAACTTGTTGTCTGTGGTGTCGCACGAACTGAAGACACCCTTGTCGGTGGTCTACGCCTGCGCGACAACACTCGCGCGGCCCGACATCGAGGATGAGGGGGCCCGCCGAGGGTTGGTCCAGGACATCATCAAGCAGAGTGAGTATCTGATGTCTTTGGTGGGCGACATGCTTGCGGCCTCGCAGATGCGTGAGGGGCGTATGGTTGTCGAGACCGGCCCGGTGAAGCTTGGTGAGATCGCGCAGGACGTGGTCTCTTCGATATCCAGGTACTCACCCGGGTATCGGTTCAGCGTCGACTTCCCGGGCGACTTCTCCACGATCCAGGCCGACGAACGGGGAATGAAGCAGGTGATCACCAATCTTGTCTCCAATGCGGTGAGGCACTCCCCCGGTGGGGCCGACGTGTCCGTTGCCGGAAAGGTATCCGGCGGGGAGGTCATTGTGTCGGTGTCCGATACGGGGCCCGGCATACGAGAGCGCGATATCGACCGCATCTTCGACCAATTTGCCCAAGCGGACATGAGCTCGACGCGCCCCACCCGGGGCGTGGGGCTCGGGCTCTACATCTGCAAGCAGGTGGTCGAGCTCCACGGGGGCCGTATCTGGGTGGAGAGCCGGCCAGGCAAAGGCTCGACGTTCTCTTTCGCGCTGCCGCTTGCCGGGTAGTCGACCGCGGGGCCGCCACCTTTTGACGCTCGTTTTCGGCCTATGTTAGACTCGGTTGCCCCGCCAAGATTCGGAGGTCCCCGATGGTACTGCCGTCAAGCGCCACCACCAACGACCAGAACCACCTTGTGATCGGTGGTTGCGATTGTGTCGACCTGGCTGAGGAGTTCGGCACGCCGCTCTTCGTATTCGACGAGACGATGGTGCGCGAGAAGTGCCGCGAGTTCCAGAAGGCCTTCCTCGCCCGAAGCGAGGCCACGGAAGTGATCTATGCCGGCAAGGCATTCATGTGCCTCGCGATGTGCCGCATCGTCCAGGAAGAGGGGCTCTCGCTCGAGGTCTTTACCGGCGGCGAGCTATCTGTGGTCAGGAAGGCCGGCTTTCCCCCGGAGCGTATCTATCTGACCGGCAACAACAAGAGCCGTGAGGAGTTGGAGCTCGCCCTGGACATGGGCATCAAGCGCATCGTGGTGGATAGCTTCAACGAGCTCGACATCCTCGACCGGCTGGCCGGGCAAAGGAAGATGCGGGCCCAGATCCTCCTCAGGATAACGCCCGGCGTCGAAGCGCACACTCACAGCTTCATCCAGACGGGCGGCTTCGACACTAAGTTCGGCTTCGGGCTGGCAGAGGGAGTTGCGGCCAAGGCCGTGGATGAGGCGCTGTCAATGCCCAATGTGGAGCTCGTAGGCATCCACGCGCACATCGGCTCGCAGATCTTCGCGCTGCACTCATATGCCAAGGCCATCGAGGTCATCATGGACTTCCTGGGCGGTGTGCGGGACCGCACCGGCCTCACCATGCGTGAGTTCGACGCCGGCGGGGGCTTAGGGATCAAGTACGAAGCGACCGACGAGCCTTCCACCGTCGATGAGTTCGCTCGGGTGATCGTGGATGGCATCGCCCGAGAGGCCGGGCGGTTGGACCTGCCTGTGCCGAAGGTGATGGTGGAGCCCGGCCGGTCTATCGTCGGCAATGCCTGCGTGACCCTCTACCGGGTGGGTACTGTGAAGGAGATACCGGGCGTCCGGACCTATGTCTCGGTGGACGGCGGGATGTCGGACAACCTGCGCCCCATGCTCTACGGCGCGGTGTACGAGGCGTCGCTGGCCAATCGGATGGAAGAGGACGCGGACGTCACCGTCACGGTGGCCGGCAAGCACTGTGAGTCCGGGGACGTCCTGGTCAAGGCGGCGCGCCTGCCGAAGCCGGAGACCGGCGACGTGCTCTGCACGCCGGCGACCGGCGCCTACGGCTACTCGATGGCCAACAACTATAATAAGCAGACGCGTCCGGCCGTCGTCCTGGTGCGCGATGGCGCCGCGAAGGTTATCATCAGGCGGGAGACCTACGACGACCTGGTCCGCCTGGACGCGCCGCTGTAGGAGCCTCGGGGGAGGGGACGTGACATGACCGAAGACATCGGCATCGGCCTTCTAGGCCTGGGCACCGTGGGTGGCGGTGTCTACAAGATATTGAACGAACACGCGGACGTTATCCGTCGCCGGGCGGGTGCGGGCATCGCAGTGCGGGCGATCCTCGAGAAGGACGCCTCCCGGGCCGACGCTCTGGGCGTCGACCGCGCCCTCCTCACCTCTGATTTCGAGGCGATGCTGGCCCGGCCGGACATCCAAGTCATCGTTGAGCTCTTCGGGGGCGTCGAGCCGGCGCGCACCTTCATCCTGCAGGCCATCGCGGCGGGCAAGAACGTGGTCACCGCCAACAAGGAACTCCTGTCGACACACGGCCAGGAGCTCTTCGAAGCCGCGGAGGGCCGAGGCGTGGATATCTTCTTCGAGGCCAGTGTCGGCGGTGGTATTCCGATCATCCGTCCACTCAAGGAATGCCTGGCCGGCAACACCATCTCGCTGGTCGCGGGCATCGTGAACGGCACGACAAACTACATCCTCACGCGCATGACAGACGAGGGCTGTGACTTCGCCGAGGCGCTGGCCGAGGCCCAGGCGCGCGGGTACGCCGAGCGTGATCCGGCGGCCGACATCGAGGGGCAGGACGCCGCCGCCAAGATCGCCATCTTGGCGTCGATCGCCTTCAATAGCCGGGTGACGCGCGATCAGGTCTACACCGAGGGCATCTCCAAGGTGACCGCCAAGGATATCGCCTATGCGAGGGAGCTGGGTTTCCGCATCAAGCTCCTGGCCCTGGCGAAGCAAACACACGGCAGTCTGGAGGTGCGCGTCCACCCGACGATGATATTGGCGGACCACCCGCTGGCTTCCGTACGAGGCGTCTTCAACGCTATCTTCGTGGAGGGTGACGCGGTGGGTGAGGTGATGTTCTTCGGCCAGGGCGCCGGCAGCATGGCGGCCGGCAGCGCCGTGGCCGGCGACATCATCGCCATCGCCCGGAACATCGTGCACGGCGGCACAGGGCGCATCGGCTGCACCTGCTACGAGAGCCGGCCCGTCCTGTCGATCGGCGAGACGACCTCGTCGTTCTATCTGCTGCTGGAGGCGGCCGATCGGCCCGGTGTATTGGCCAAGATATCTCAGGCCTTCGGGGAGAAGGATGTCAGTGTGGCGAGTGTGATCCAGAGGGGGCCGCGCGGGGAGACCGCCGAGCTGATGTTTATCACGCATCCGGTTCTGGAGAGCA
This sequence comes from uncultured Coriobacteriia bacterium, assembly GCA_964461725.1. Classification (GTDB taxonomy): domain Bacteria; phylum Actinomycetota; class Aquicultoria; order CAYWVN01; family CAYWVN01; genus CAYWVN01. The sequence goes on from CAYWVN010000029.1 coordinate 15,198, forward strand.
ACTTCCGGCTGGCCCTCGAGGCGATCGAGGAGCTGGATGTCGTCGAGCGGGTGCTGAATGTGATCCGTGTTGGGACGGGCGATGGAGAGTAAGTGGTCCGGATTGGTCGCGCGCTACGCGGCGTACCTGCCGGTGTCCGAGACGACGCCGGTGGTCACGCTGCTAGAGGGCAACACCCCGCTGGTGCCGTCACGCGCGCTGGGGCCGGAACTGGGCGTCGATCTCTACTTCAAGTTGGA
>CAYWVN010000030.1:0-15404 GCA_964461725.1 uncultured Coriobacteriia bacterium
TCGCGTGCTCGATGCGGATCTGCGCCCAGTCGGGATCCATCTCGTCGAAGGGCGCGTTGCCATCGTTGACACCGTCACCGAAGCGGCGTTCGAACCAAGTGACGCCGTCGCCTACGGCATCGTTCACCTGCTGATCGTACGTCCCCTCGTTCCAGGGAGCCGTGACGCGGTAGGCGCTGGTGTTCATGTCCCCGGACCCGCTGGAGTCCGAGTTGTAGAGCCACAGCGTCGCCCCGGTGATCGCCTTGTCCGGCGGCACCGCCGAAAGGTCGAACCGAAGGAGGCCGCGGTACCGCATGGTCGGCCCGCCGGCGACGGCGAAACCGTGCGAGGCGCCATTGTTCCAGGACGGGTCATCCAGATTATGGATGCCAGCGTCCTGGCCGTCCTCCGGCCCGGGCTGGATGATCGTGGTGTGGACCGGCACCGGCGAGTAGCGCACGCGGACCAGGACGAAAGCCGCCAGCCGCGGGATGCGCACCCACGTCAACGAACCGCTCCGGCCCACCCGGAGCCGCTGCTGCGCCTGCCCCGGCGCGGTGGCGTAGGCGATGAGCGGCCGCCGTCCGGCCGGCACGCGCAGGACCAGCGGCACGTCGTACCGCGTGACGCGCGAGAAGTTGACGACGAGGGCCGTCTGCCAAGGCCCCGTCCAGCCGGTCTCCAAGTAGGCGGCCGGCCCCAGGTATGTCTCGTTGTTGCTCTCGGCGACCATTAGCGACGCCCAACTCCTCCGGGCCACCCCGGAGAACGCGTTGGTCGCGCGGTCGCGGGCCCACTCGTCGTAGACGCCGGCACCCGGCCGCGTGACCAGCCGTCCTCCGGCCGCCACGTAGTCCCTTAGCACCGCCGCCTGGGTGTCCGAGACGCCCGGAGCAGCCTCGACGACCCAACGGTAGCGGGCCAAGGAGCCGACGGTGAGGCTGGTGTCCGGGACCGTGTCGAAGGGCACGTGGTGGGCGATGAGCGCCCGCGCCGCCAGCCGGTACTGGCGGAAGAAGCTGCTGTCCGCGGTGTCGTAGTACTCGCCCGAGCCGCCGTCGACGAGATCGCGGCTGGTGCCCGAGTACAAGAGCGCAACGCGGGCGCGGTGCCGCAGGCCGAAGAGGTACTTGGCCCATCGTTTCGTCCAGTCGAAGACCACGTGGCGGTAGTGCGCCCCCACGGTGCCGTCCATGCCGGGCCCGTTCGTCTCGTAGTAGTTGGCGCCCGCCGCGGCGATGACGCCTGCCTGCCTCATGGCATCGGGCACGCGGTAGCCGTACGTCAGGATCCACGACGGCTTGGCCCCATCGGCACCGCGCGCGAACTTCACCATCGCGGCGAAATCACGCCAGTTGGTGACCGTCGCCGCGGCCATCCCGGTCTCGCCCAGGTCCATACGGTCCCCGATGGAGCTGATCTCGTGTCCGGTCGATAGATCCGGTTGGTCCTCATAGGCCAGCGGGTCATTGCCATAGGTCACGGCGCCCCCGCCATCGGCCGCCCAGTTCTCCTCGAAGACGAACAGGTTCGGGTTCACAGTCTGCGCCTGGGTCTTGATATCGACCAAGAAGCGCTTGAGCTGATCATGACGCCACCGGACCCAGCGCTTCCAGGTGAGGGAATCCCAGTCCTCTCGGGCCGGCGGGTCCAGGCCCGTATCCGCCTTGAAGGAGGTCGCACTCGCGGTGTCGTAGCTCGGCCACATCGACTCGTGGCGGCCGATCGCGTCCTGCAGGTAGACCGTGTCCACCCAGAGGCCATCCACGCCCGTTCCGGCCAGCGCCCGCACGCGTCGGAAGTACAGCTCGCGGAGCGTCGGCTCGTCGGGACTCACCCACACGTCCCAGTCGCCGGTATTCAACCAGTGCTCCTGGCTGCTCGAGATGTCGCGGAAGGCGATCGGCGTTCCCTTGATCGAGACCTGCGGCCACGCGGGATGCTCGGCCGCCGGATTGCGCAGTCCACCCTCGGAGACGAATTCCAGACCGGTCACGTACCATACGACGCGGAGCCCTTTCGAATGAGCGTACGAGGTCACGCGGTGAACCAGGTCCACGTTCCGATCGAACTCGGGGTCGTCCACCCAGGCCTCGTAGGACCAGCCGAGCGGGCTATCGGCGACGACCGCGCTCACGCCCTGGCCTACCAGGCGGTTCACGTGGTCAACCGAATGCGCCCACGTCTCGTCGGGATCGAAGGCGACGCCGGCCACGCCGGCCGTTTGCGCCCAGCTGGGGAAGGCAGCCGCCGCATGAGCGGGCGCCGCCGCGCCGGCCCCGGCCAGCAGGACCAGTGTCATCAGGACGGCCGCGACTTCGGCCACTATGCGAATCGAATCGGCTCTCTTCATGCACGCGCTCCTCAGCACAGCTCCGCACAAGGTGTATCGACCGCACCAGCTCCCCTCCTGAGCCCACCCGAACGAGTGACCCGCCGAGGCGCCCAACAAAGGATACGGTGTCCCGAGCGTCGAAGAGGTTGTCAGACAAGAGGCAAGCGAGGGGAGCATATGATGACAGCCGAGACAGTCAAAACGCGTCTCACGTCGACCGTCGAGCGCGCACAGGCAACCAAGAGCTTCCGCTTCGAGCGACCCCGGGGCTATGCATACGAGGCCGGCCAGTTCAGCTTCCTCGCCATCCCGGGCGACGACACGCCGATGCGCAAGCACTTCTCCTTCTCGTCTTCGCCCACCGAGGGATTCGTCGAGTTCACTACCCGGCTCAGCGGCTCGGACTACAAGAACGCTCTGGACGCCCTGATGCCCGGCACCGAGGTGGAGATAGGCCTTCCCCACGGCAACTTCACGCTCGCGCATGCTCAGGGCAGGAAGATCGCCTTCCTCTCCGGCGGCATCGGCATCACGCCCATCCGCAGCATCTGCCGGTTCGCGACCGACCGTGAGCTGCCGATCGACATCGTCGTCCTCTACGGCAATCGGGACAGCGCATCGACGGCGTTCGCGGAGGACCTGGCGCAGATGGAGCGCTCCAGCGAGTGGCTGCGCGCCGTGCTGATCATGTCGGAGCCGGAGGAGACCTGGACCGGGCCGACCGGCCGGATCGACCGGGCGTTCATCGAGGCGCAGGTACCCGACTACCGGGAGCGGACCTTCTTCACCTGCGGCCCGCCCGGCATGGTCCAGGCGATGCGGGATCTGCTGCTCCAGATGGGCCTGGGCGCCGCGCGCATCGTGGAGGAGAACTTCACCGGATACTAGGAAATGACGTGTTCGAACTGCTGAGGAACCGCCGCAGCGTGCGCACCTACCAGCCGCGCCACGTCGAGGACGAGAAGCTCACCGAGATACTGAAGGCGGCCATGTTCTCGCAGTCATCGATGAACCGCCGGCCCTGGCAGTTCGTGGTCGTCCGAGACGCCGCGACAAAGGAACGCCTCGCCCAAGCCACTATCCACTCCGCCCACGTGGCACGTGCGCCCGTCGTCATCACCGTCTGCGCAGACGAAGCCAAGGCGTCCCGGTGGATAGAAGACTGCGCCATCGTGGCCGAGAACATCTCGCTCGAGGCGGCCAACCAGGGCCTCGGCACCTGCTGGACCCAGATCCGGGAGGGCCACACCGATGACCATGACGCCGAGACGTTCGTGCGCGAGACGCTCGGAATGCCCGTTCGTATCAGAGTCCTCTGCCTGATGCCTATCGGCTACCCCGCTCAGGAAACGACCCCGCACGGCGACGAGCTCTTCGAAGAGAACCGCGTCCACTGGGAGAAGTACTAAGCGCTGAGTCGCGCTAGTGGGTCGCTACCGGCGAAACTACCCCCCGTGGTAGACTGTCACGATTCGTCTACCCGCAGGGAGGATCGATTGGCGTCGATGGAGTGGCCGGCCTGTTTGACCGGCCGGACGCGTGCACACCGTGCAGCCACCACCGTGACCAGCCCGGCAGCCGTAGGCGAGGACGGTCGGACAGGCGGACACCGCGCCGCGGGAGCTACCGCGCTCGCACTGCTGGCGCTGATCTCAACGGCCCTTCTCGTCGTGCCCGCTCGAGCGTTGGCGGCCTACTCCTTCCGCAAACCGGTGAACATCTCGCGCAGCGCGACCAGGGAGTCCGTGCTCCCGGCCGTCGCCGCGACCGCCGACGGAACGGTCCACGCCGTGTGGGAGGACTTCATGACCTACACCTCCACCGGGACCCTCGACGACATCTTCTACAACGCCGGCCGCGACGACGCGTGGGGAACGCCCGAGAACATCAGCAACGACGCCTCCGATTCGGCCAAGGCCGTGCTCGCCGTGACCGGAGACCGCCCGAACGCACTCTGGCTGGACCGCGCGCCCGGCTACTACAGGACCTTCTGGCGGCCCGGCGGGCCGGCCGGATGGACAACGGACGCAAGCGCTGTCTCAAAGTCCGGCAACCCAAGTGACACGGTAGATGTGGTCGCCGCGCCGGGCGGACAGCTTCACGCCGTCTGGTGCGAGACTTTCACCGGCGGCTCGTCCGTCGAGTACTCGTTCTTCGACGGGGCGAACTGGAGCACCCCCTCCGAGGTCCGGCGCACTCCGCAGACGGCCCGCTTCTCCGCGGTCACCTTGGACCGGAGCGGCGCGCCGTGCGTCGCCTGGTCAGAGGGACTGGGCAGCGGGGCGGACATCTACTTCTCGCGTTTAGGCGGTGCCTCTTGGAGCGCGCCGGTGAACGTTTTCCAGAGGCCGGGGTCCTCGGTAGCGCCGGATATCGCCACCGACGCCTCGGGACGCCTGCACCTCGTCTGGAAGGACCGCACCACCGGCAACTACGAGATTTGGCACAAGGTGCTCGATGACGGCCGGTGGGCCCTGGGCCGGCGGCTCACGAGTACGCGACTGGAGTCCGCCCATCCGAAAGTCAGCGTCGACGCCTCCGACACGGTGCACGTAGTCTGGTTCGAGAACTACGGCCGGCGCAACTACTTCGGCACACGATCGGATATCTTCCACTTGGAGAAGCCGGCGGCCGGACGATGGAGCGCCCGGTCCAATCTGTCATTCAACGCGCCTAGCTCCATGTATCCGGACGTCGCCGCGGATGCGATGGGCGGCGTCCACGTAGTATGGATGGACGACTCCCCCGGCAAGTTCGACATCTACTACTCCCGCGGGTCCGCGGACACGTCGGCGCCATCTGTCAGTTCCGCGCGAGCCTATCCGCGCGCCTTCTCCCCACGGCGGCGTCAGCGGACGACCATCCGCTTCACGGTCCGCGACGACATATCCTGGAACGTGCGGGTCAAGGCGAACATCCGCAACCGCCGGGGGAAGTGGGTCCGCACACTCGGCCCGCGCACATTCATGGCCGGAGCGCGGCGATTGGCCTGGAACGGCCGGTCACACACCGGGCGCCTGGTGGGCCCAGGCGTCTACCGCGTGCGTGTGCGCGCCTATGACATGGCAGGAAACGTGCGGCTTTCCCGCACAGTCTACGTCCGGGTCAGATAGGCGAGATCCGCGGGCTACTGTTTCGCCGCGGTGTGCCCGTGAGGGCACGTCACCTCGTGCGCATAGGGGTTGTAGGAGTAGACACTGTCGTCTTGTGGGCATCGAGGGGTGACCGCCGAGAAGCGCTGAACCTCCGCCATCGTGACCGGCCAGGTCCCTCTCGCCTTGTAGTAGTCCTGGATGACGGAGTCAATCTGACCCAGGTTGGCGGCGCAGAGGCTCTCATCTGTGGTCCCTTGCGAAGCGCCCGTGCCGGTGGCCGCCGACGTATCGCCTGCCGTCGCCCCGGCCGCAGCGCCGGCCGACGGCGCCACTGATGGAGCGGGCACTCCGGCGGGCTGCGGCGTCCCGCTCGCCGGGTCAGGCACCGAGTACATCTTCCCCTGCGGGATTGTCCCGGGGCCCGCAGCCTGCCCGGACCCTCCAAAAACGTAGAGCCCCGCGCCGACAAGCACCGCGATGCCAATCAGGGCGGTGCTGATCACCGCCGACCACATGATCCACTGCGGCTGTCCTTCCGCGTCCTTCACCCCGGCGGGGACAGACGGGACAATCGGTCGAGTGAGGGCCGTAGGGTCCGGACCCATCTTGGGGGCCACCGTCTCGGGGGCCACCCAGGGAGCCTCCCGCTCAGGTTCGGGGGCCGCCGGGAGAACGGATGGTTCAGGGTCGGCTGCGGTCGGAGGAACAGGTTGCGCGGGTGGCTCGGGCGCCGCAGGCGGCACGTGCGGCTCGGCGGAAGCCGCCCGGTCGCTATCGTCGTCCCAGGACACGGGCACAATGCGGATGGTGTCCCCGGCCGCGTCGTCGGCGCGCTCGTCGCGTCCGTTCTTGTCGCCTGCGTTGTCGTCGCGTCCGCTATCGGCCACGCGTCTGATCCTCCGGAAGCGCCTTCACTGAGTCTCCGCCGTCATATGACAGCCTCCGTCATACAACAGCCTATATCGACCACCGGAGCAACTCACTTGAAGACCGGCGGCTTCGACTGCGCGCCGATGAGCCGCCGGTACTCCGGCCTCAGCGCCTCCCACCCGAAGGCCCGGGCGATCTCTCGCCACCGGCCCCGCGTCCTGCCACGCCCCACCATGATCGCCCCGCGCAGCATCCGGACCAGCCCGCGGCGCGAGCGATACCGGCATTCGTCCGGGAACAGCTCCCGGTATGCCAGACCGTCCGGAACGATCAGGTCGCAACCCGCGTAGGCCGCCTCAAGCGTCGCCATGCCGAAGAACTCGTGGCCGGCGGTGGAGACCGCCACGTCACACGAGCCGACGAGCGCCGCGTAGCGCCGGCGGTCCGGCTCGAAGCCGAAGTGCACCACTCGTTCCCCCAGCCGCCGCCGGGCCTCGTCGAAGATCGGAGGACGCTCGGCGAAGCACTCTCCCAGCACCACCACCTCGAAGTCGAGCCCGGCCTCAGCCAGCTCGGCCAGCACCCGGAAGAACTCGTCGGGGTTCTTGTCGTGCTCCCATCGATGGTTCCAGAGCACACGAACCGGCCCATCCGTCGACGCGGTGCCCGCCGGTTTGTCGAAAGCCGAGTAGTCGATGGGCGGTGCCAGCACGCGCGAGCGCGCCTCGACCGACTCGACAACGCCGGTCGGACGATTGTCCGGCATGCGGGCCCACAGCCACGGGATGGCGTCCAGGAACGACCGGCGGTTGAACTCCGAGTTGAACAGGACGGTGTCCGCCGCCAACGCCGTCAGTACGTTGCTGAGACCGAAGTGGAGGTCGCGTTCCTTCTCCTCGCGGACCGGATAGGTCAGCTGGTTCTCGTGGAAGTATGCGATGGTCCGGGCACCGGCCACCTCGGGGCACAACCCGGCGAACTCGGCCAGGTTCAGCATCGACGAACACAGAATGACGTCGGGACGTACGCCGCCCGCCACCAACGCGGCGGCCCATCGCGAGGCTAGAATCGGTGCGCTGCGCACCCGCCACTTCCATTTGCTGGCAGGAAGCGTGAACAGGTGGAAGTCCGCCTGGAGCTCAGACTGCAGGCCGTCCATGAAGTGACGATGCGAGCCACCGTAGTAAGGTTCGATGAGGAAGACGACCGATTCCGCCACGCCCCACTACACCAATTGGCTGACGGCGGCCAGACCGATACCCAGGGAGATCATGACAAGGAACTCCGCGACTATATCCTGGACGATCCATTCGGGACCGACGTCGAAAGTCATGTAGACGTAGGTCGACCTCATGGCGGCCCGCGGCAGCCACATGAGCATGCCGAAAACCGCGCCCTGGGTCAGGAACCACGCGGGAAGCCGATCGTACAGGAGCGTGAAGAAGAGCACGATGATGACGGCGTTCGACAGCTCGAAGAGCAGGAGCGCCGCGATGTTGCCGCGCCCGGCGTCGGGGCCCTGCTCGTCCAGCGCGAACTTGCGCACAAACGGCTGGTCGGCATAACGACGCCGCACCCGGCGAGCCCACGGGTTGGCCCCGGCCAGGATCTCTAGTAGCGCAAGCAGCAGCCACGCGCCCGCGACAAGTGTCAGTATCCGCAACGTTTCTCCCCCACACAGAACCGGGCAACCGGACTCCCGGCGGCCGAACGGCGCTGACAAGGCAGCCGGACGGCGCCCGGCCGGGACCATTTCGCCCCAGATTCTACCACGCGCATACCTCGCATACTCATGGTCGTCGGACATACGCTCCCGCGTCGGGCCCGGCGGGCGGCCACCCACGCCAGGGACGACTTCGCCTAGCCTTCTCGTGTCCAGATACTTCTTCCGGCGGAGCTTTGACATTGCCCGGCAAAATGGTATCGTTATGCGTGCTTAGTAGGTACTGTCTGCGAAGCGAGCGGTGTGTTGGGCAAAAGCGTTCTCTGCGTTAAGTCGCTCCCTCATCGGGTGTGCGACGGCAGACGAAGCGTCTTTCGTCAAGAGCCACACTCGCACATCACTGCCCGTGAGGGCGCGAGAGGAGGGAAACGCGATATGCCAGAAGGCACAGTAAAGTGGTTCAACGCTGACAAGGGCTACGGCTTCATCTCCCGCGAAGATGGCGACGATTTGTTCGTCCACTTCTCGGAGATCAAGGAAGAGGGCTTCAAGAGCCTCGACGAGGGCCAGGCGGTGAATTTCGAGATCACCACCGGCAACAACGGCAAGCTTCAGGCGAGCAACGTCACGAAGATCTAGCCGAAGGAACCACGAAGGGCGGCAATCCTAGCGGTTGCCGCCCTTTTCGTTTGCCTGCGACTACGAGTGCGAGCGCAGCCGAGGGCACGGTCCGAGGCTCGACGAGCGCAGCCGGGGCGACCTAGACGCGCAGTTCGTCGATGGAGATCAGGGGTTCATAGCGGAGACCCAGCGCTTCGATGGCCTCGCGGCCGCCCTCGCCGCGGTCGACCAGGCAGGTCACCGCGACGATGTCCAGCGGCCGGGACCAGCCCCGCGCCGCCTCTTCGCTCCTCAGACACTCGATAGCCGTCAGCACCGCGCCCCCGGTGGTGATGACGTCGTCGACGACGACGACGCGCTCACCGCCTTGGAGGCCAGGCCCCTCGACCAGCTTCATGCAGCCGTGTGCCTTGGCGGTAGTCCGGACCAGGAACGCTGAGACAGGATGCCCCTGCGCGTGCGAGAGCGCCGCGACCGCACCCACTATCGGATCGGCGCCGAGCGGCGGACCCCCGATGGCGACAAAGCCCGTGTCGCCCAGCCGCTCTAGAATGGCGGCCGCCGTCAGATACGCCCCTTCGGCCGAGAGCGTGACGCTCTTGCCGTCTATATATAGTGTGCTCTCGCGCCCGGAAGACAGCAGGAACTTCCCGCGGGACGTGACACCCTCTACTAGTTCTCTTAGCCGCTGCATGTCGGCCTTCTCTGGTGCTGCCACTAGACATCTCCGGTTTGCCTGTGTGGCAGCTTACCATAAAGAACGCCGCCCGAAGTCCTCGTCCGGCCTTCTATCTGGCCTTCTTGGCAGGGTGTGAAAGAGAACGCTATCATAGCGTCAACCCCCGGGTCGCCAGTGGGGCGGCCCGGCAGTCTCATCGGCATGCGGAGGACTCGACTATGGATTGCGCATCGTGCGGCGCTCCCAACCCTGACGACGCGAAGTTCTGCGAGAGCTGCGGGGCTCCGCAGACGGCGGCGCCCACGACCGACACGGCAGCCACGGCCGAGACGGCCGAGATACCCGTCGCGGCGTCGCCTGTAGCACCCAGCGCCACGCCGAGTCAGGCGACCACGGCCGCCCCGGGCGGCAAGACCCCCCGGAAGTCCAACACCATGTGGTGGATCGCCGGCGGCTGCCTCGTGCTCATGACCATCGGCCTGCTGCTGGCTGGGTGCCTGGGCGCCTACTTCTGGTACCGGGCCCAGCAGCCGAAGCCGCTGAAGAAGCAGCCTTCCGCAAGCACACGCAACACACCGTCCACGTCGGTCACACCGGCAAAGGGGTATTCCACCCCTGAGGAGGCCGTGCGTGCCCGCGCCGGCTCGACCATGGTGCTGGACGTACGCAACCAGACCGACGACACGGCTGAGGTCTGGGTAGGTCCACCGAACAGCGAGTTCATGGGCATCTATGACGTGAAGAAGGGGGCCGACGGAAGCTGGACGGTCACCGGCCAGCGAGACATCCCGGCCCTGGGTGAGGGCGATGAGGGCGGGGGCTCCGGAGGCGGAGCGTCGTCCGGGGGCTCGAAGGGCACCTCCTACCAGACCGGGCCGCTACCGAATCCGGACCGAACCGCCTACCCGTCCGTAGGCCACGCCAACGCGGCCTGGATGGCCGTGGGCAACATGTTCGGGGCACTGAAGACGGGCGACGTCGCCGGGGCCCGGAAGTTCTGCACCGCCGACTTCTACAGCACGTACAAGGACGATCTCTTCGATCAGGACTTCCTGAAGAGGTTCCATGACTTCGAGGTGCGCGGCTATTCGGACGGCGACGGCTGGAACCCGCGCATCTGGGTGCGCCTGTACTACGACAACGGCCTGGCCCAGAATATCATCGTCGATACGACGATCGTCACCGGGGGCAAGTTCGGCGCCTACGCCGCCGCCGCCAAGTTCTGGGCGCCCCGCAAGTAGCCGCCATCCGCGCCGCCGGCCGACGTGTGTGTGGCTGGGGCTAGTGCTTGAAGTGGCGACGCCCGGTGAAGATCATGGCCATCCCGTGCTCATCGGCCGCCGTGATGACCTCTTCGTCCCGCATCGATCCACCCGGCTGGATGATGGCCGCCGCCCCCACCTTGGCCGCCTGGTCGATGCCGTCGCGGAACGGGAAGAACGCGTCTGAAGCCAGCACCGCGCCGGTCGCCCGCTTCTTGCCGGCCTTCCTGCCGGACATGAAAGTGGAGTCCACGCGGCTCATCTGACCGGCGCCCACCCCGACGATCATGAGGTCCCGGGCCAGCACGATGGCGTTGGAGTGCACATGCTTAGCCACCCGCCAGGCGAAGAGGAGATCGCCCCACTCCGCATCGGACGGCTTCTTCTTGGAGACGACCTTCATGTCTTTGCGGTCCTCGGCGATCTTGTCGCAGTCCTGCACCAGGAGCCCCCCGTCGACGCGTCTGAGGTCGCGGCATTGCCAGTGCGGCTCCCGATCCTCGCCCATACACATGATGCGCACGTTCTTCTTCTTGGTGAGCACCTCGAGCGCTTCCTCCAGATAGGCCGGCGCGAGGATGACCTCGAGAAACGTCTCACTCAGCTTCTCGGCCAGCTTCTGGTCGACCACACGGTTCAGAGCGACGATGCCCCCGAAGGCCGAGACAGGGTCGCCGGCAAAGGCCTTCTCATAGGCCTCGTATAGGTCCTTGCCCAACGCGCAGCCGCAGGGGTTGGCGTGCTTGACGACGGCGGCCGCCGGCACCGTGAACTCCTGAACCAAGCCCCAGGCGGCATCCATATCCAGGATGTTGTTGTAGGAGAGTTCCTGTCCGTGGAGCTGCTGCGCGTAGACGAGCGAGTGCGGCGGCGCGTTCTCCTCACGATAGTAGGCGGCCTTCTGATGCGGATTCTCGCCATAACGCAGGTCTTGGATCTTCTCGAAGACCAGCTTCAGTTGAGGCTTGAAGCCCTCGTCGGGCGCCAGGTACTCGTAGATGGTCTCGTCGTAGGCCGCCGTGTGCTCGAAAGCCTCGACCGCCAGGTTGAAACGAGTGTCACGGCTGAGCGCTCCGTCGTTGGCCTTCATCTCGGCCAGGATCTCCTCGTAGCGGGTGGGCGAGACGACCACGGCCACGCCCTCGAAGTTCTTGGACGCCGCCCGGATGAGCGTCGGCCCGCCGATGTCGATGTTCTCGATGGCCTCGTCCAGCGTGACGCCCGGCTTGGCGATGGTCTCGGCGAACGGGTACAGGTTCACCACGATGAGGTCGATCGGCTCGATGCCGGCCGCCTCCAACTGCGCCATGTGCGCGTCCTTGCGCCGGTCGGCCAGGATGCCGGCCGCGATGACCGGGTGGATGGTCTTCACGCGCCCGTCGAGCATCTCCGGGAAGTTCGTGACCTGGGAGACCTCAGTCACCGGCACGCCCTCCTTGGCCAGCGCCGCCGCCGTACCGCCGCTCGAGATGATCTGAACCCCGAAGTCCTCGGCTAGATGCCGGCAGAGATCCACGACCCCGGTCTTGTTGGACACGCTCACCACAGCCCGCTTCACCTTGACCATCACGCGTTCTCCCTTTCGTCCGCCCGGTCTTCGATCTTGTTGACTCGGCCTACTTGACCACGGTCTTGCGGTCCCAATCCCCTTGTATCCGCACCTTTCGTCCCTCTACCTTCAGCCGCCCCAGAGCGTAGTACTTGACCGCCAGGGGATACAGCCGGTACTCCAGCTCATGAATCCGGTTGTGCAGCGTCTCCTCGGTATCGTCATCGTAGACCGGCACCGCTTCCTGGAATATGACAGGTCCCTCGTCGAACTCCTCGCTCGCGAAGTGGACGGTCAAACCCGCCACCTTGACGCCGTAGTCCAGCGCGTCGCGCACGCCATGCGCCCCTGGAAATGACGGCAAGAGCGCCGGGTGGATGTTCAGCACCCGGTTCTCGTAGGCCGAGAGGACCTCGCGGCCGAGGAGCCGCATGTAGCCGGCCATGACCACTAGGCCGACATTGTGGACGTCCAGCGTCTCGCGTATCTGATGGTTCAAATCGTCACGAGTCTCGAACTCCTTGGGCTGATAGCAGAAGTTCGCGATACGAAACTTGGCGGCACGGACGAGCGCGTGCGCGTCATCGCAGTCGCTGATGACGACGACGACCTCGGCCGAAATCTCGCCGGCTTCCGAGGCGTCGATGATGGCCTGCAGATTCGTGCCGCCCCCGGATGCCAGCACGCCGACCCGCAGCTTCTCCGTCAAGTCCGGTTTCCTCCGTCCCACCCTACTCGAAACGGACGTCTCCCAGCCCGTGGACCACTCGGCCCACCACCTGGGCCGCCTGGCCGGCGGACGCCAGCACCTCCACGGCGCGCCCCGCATCCGCTTCCGAAACGATGATGACGAGGCCCAGCCCCATGTTGAAGGTGGACCTCATTTCCTTCTCCTCGACCTCGCCCAACTCCTGCAAGAGCGAGAAGATGGGCGGGACGCTCCAGCAATCGGTATCAAGGACCACGTCCACGCCCTTCGGCAGGATCCGCGGGATGTTGTGGACAAGTCCCCCGCCGGTGATGTGCGCGGCCGCCTTGACAAGCACTTCCTTGGCCAGCGCGAGGAACGGCCGTGCGTAGATCACCGTGGGCTTGAGGAGCTCCTCCCCGATGGTGCAGCCCAAGCTCTCGGGTTTGTCGTCCAGAGTGAAGTGGAGCTCGTCGACCAAGAGGTGCCGCACCAGCGAGTAGCCGTTGCTGTGCAGCCCGCTGGAGGGCAGCCCCAGCACCACGTCGCCGGGCGCCACGCCGCAGCCATCGATGATCCCGTCCCGCTCGACGACACCCACCGCGAAGCCGGCCATGTCGTACTCGCCGGCCTGATACATGCCGGGCATCTCGGCGGTCTCGCCGCCGATCAGCGCGCAGCCCGCCTGACGGCAACCTTCGGCGACTCCGCCGACGATCGACGCCACCTTCTCGGGCGCCAGCTCGCCGGTGGCCACGTAGTCCAGGAAGAACAGAGGCTCCGCGCCCTGTACCACGATGTCATTCACACACATGGCGACCAGATCGATGCCGACCGTGTCGTGCCTGTCGGCGATCTGGGCGATTATGACTTTGGTGCCGACGCCGTCCGCGCCGGAAACGAGAACCGGGTCACGGTATTTCTCTTTGTCGAACTCGAAGAGGCCGGCGAAGCCGCCGATGCCGCCGAGGACCTCGGGACGATGGGTAGACCGCACCGCCTCCTTCATCAGCTCGACGGCGCGCGCACCGGCTTCGATATCCACACCCGCGTCTCGATATGAAGAACCGGTATCGGACAAAGCCATCCCCCGTCTAGCCCGTCTTCCCGTCCTCACGGAAGAATGATGCGCAGCTGCCGAGGTGGAGCACATGGCCGTTCACGTCTCGGCTGCAATTGCTGCAGGCAGGCTGCCCGCACTGCTCGCAATCCCCTGTCGACACACCCCCGGGCTTGCGGCAGAAGGAGCACACCAGCGCCAGCGCCCGTCGCACGTCGTCCACACTGCGGGTCACACGCCCCAACTCGTGCGAGAGCTCGCGCTTCACGGGCGCCTCCATGCCGCGCAGCAGTTTGCGGTCGGCGCCCTCCATCGTCCGACGAAAGTGCTCGGAGACGGCCGCCAGTTCGAAGTAGAGGTCCTCAGCTTCGCTCATCATATCCTCGGTCCTCGCGTGAGGCGCCTGGCGCAAGAGCACACCGTCGGTGCCTCGATGGAACGGGCCACCTCGGTTGACAAACGCTGCTCGGTCGCGAGTGCGGGGAAGCTACGGTTGCGATGTCGGGGGCGTATCTTCAAGCATCAGCTTGCTGACGCGCACTTCTTCGGGCACCTGGACTGGATAGCAGCCATCGAAGCAGGCCAGGCAGAACTCCTCGCGTTCGCGCCGCGTCGAACGGATCAGGCCTTCGAAGCTGAGATACGCCAGGCTGTCGGCCTCGATGTACTCGCGGACTTCCTCCACGGACTTGGCCGACGCGATCAGCTCCCCGCGGTTCGCGGTATCGATGCCGTAGAAGCACGGCCACTGGACCGGCGGCGAGGTGATCCTCATGTGGACCTCCGTGGCCCCCGCCTCACGGAGGACCTGGACGATCTTCTGGCTGGTGTTGCCACGGACGATGGAATCGTCCACCACCACCAGCCGCTTGCCCTCGATCGTCTCCTTCAATGGATTCAGCTTCAGCCGGATGCCCAGCTGCCGGATGGTCTGGCTGGGCTGGATGAAGGTCCGCCCCACGTAGCGGTTCTTGATGAGCCCCTCGCCGAACAGGATGCCGCTGGCCGCCGCGTACCCGATGGCCGCACTGGTCCCGGAGTCAGGAACCCCGATGACCAGGTCCGCCTCGACCGGCGCTTCCTTGGCGATCTCCATACCCATGTGGCTCCGGGCGTGATACAGATTGCGGCCGTAGAGGGAGCTGTCCGGCCGGGCGAAGTAGATGAGCTCGAAGATGCAGAGGCTGGGCTTGGCCCGCGGCGATACCTGCTCCGAGTGCAGGCCGTTCTCATCGACGCGGACCATCTCGCCGGGATTGATCTCGCGGATGTACTTGGCGCCCACGATGTCCAGCCCGCACGTCTCGGAACTGATGACGAATGCGTCACCCTTCTTGCCGAGCGCCATCGGGCGGATGCCGTAGGGGTCGCGGAAGCCGTAGAGAGCTGTCTCCGTCATAGCGACCACGGAGTAGGCACCCGTGATGAGCTTCATCGTCGCGCGGATTCCCTCCTCCAGGGAGCTGCCCGCGTGTTTGGCGATGAGTGTCGAGATGACCTCGGTGTCGCTCGTCGTGTTGAAGTGGTTGCCCAGGCTCAAGAGCTCGTTGCGGAGCTCCATTGTGTTGATGAGGTTGCCGTTGTGGGCCAGCGCGTAAGA
>CAYWVN010000031.1:0-572 GCA_964461725.1 uncultured Coriobacteriia bacterium
ATGCACCTTTCCGCCAAGGACGTGGTCCGACACAAGCTCGTGCAGGGGATCGTCGAGGCCTACAAGCGCTTCGATGACAGCCGCGAGGGCGGGCATGTGTCTCCGCAGACATCTGAGGCCGGAGGGCGCACCTAGATGTCCGCGGAGCCGGCGTCCGGCAAGGTCCTCAAGCTGGTTGGCGAACCTGCCTGGTGGCAGCGGCCGCCCGCGCTGCGGCTCGGTCTGGCGGCCGCCGTGGCGATTGTAGGCACAGTCGTGCTGTCGGTGGATTTCTTCGGCCTGGGTGTGGCCGGTGTCACAGTGGGCCGTCCCAGCCCGATCTCGGTCAAGGCCGACCGGTCGATTTCGTTCGTGAACGTGCCGGCGAGGGCGGCCCGACGGCGGGCGGCCTCGCGCCGCGTGGAGCGCGTGTACCGGAACGACCCGGCCTCTCGGACGAGAGCTGAGAACGACCTCCGCTCGTTCTTCGCCACGGTGCGCGCTGTTCGGCGCACCCGTGGTCTAACGATGCGGCAGCGCGCCGACCTGGTCCGCGAGCGGGCCGACCCGACTCTCCAGCCCATTGTTTTGCG
>CAYWVN010000031.1:582-15299 GCA_964461725.1 uncultured Coriobacteriia bacterium
TACGTGCTGAGTCTGAGGGGGTCCAAGGCGGCGCGGCTGGAAGCGCAGGCAGTGGACGTTCTCGACAACGTCATGGGGGGCGCCATCAAGGAGACGGAGCTGGAGGCCAAACGGGATGAGGTCTCGTCGGTGGCCGAACAGCTTCCGCTGTCGCTCGGTGACCGCCGCGCTTTGAGCGAGATAGTCGGCTCGCATCTGGAGCCGAACCTCATCTTCGACCCGGTCCACACCGATGCGCTGCGCCGGGCAGCGGCGGTGCGTGTCGCGCCGGAGGTCGCGCGCTGGCAGAAGGGGCAGACGCTCGTCTCGGAAGGCGACATCGTGACGCCGGCGCAGAAGGAGGCCTTGAAGCGTCTGGACGTGCGGGGCGTGCCACCCGTGGCGCGCGCCGCCGGGATGTTCCTGGTCGTCATTGCGGCTCTCCTGGCCACCGGCCGGTATCTCGCGAGCCTGCACCCGCGCATCTACGTCGATATATCCCGCCTGACGCTCTTGGCGGTGCTCACACTTGGCTTTCTGGTGGCGGCCAAACTGCTCGTGCCGTTCTACCCGCCCTACGTCGTACCGTTCGCGGCGGTCGCCATGCTCTCCACCGTTCTTCTGAGCACGCAGGTGGGAGTATACATGGCCTTTCTGATCGGACTGCTGGCCGGCGGGCTGGTCGCCGGCAGCGTGTCGGCCGCCCTGGTAGCCGTCTTCTCGGGGCTGGCGGGGGTTTCGGCCGTGGCGCGGCTACAGAGCCGGAGCGAGCTCATGGGCAAGGGCCTGACGGTCTGCGCGGCCACCGGCTATCTCTCGCTGGCGGTGAGTTTTGCCCTGACGGGTGACATCATGACAGCGCTGATCGCCGGTGCTTGGGGTCTGGGGGGAGGTGTGTTGGCCGCCATCGCGACGGCCGGCCTTCTGCCGTTCCTCGAGTCCGGCTTCGGGGTCACCACCAACCTCCGGCTGGCCGATCTGGCCAACCCCACGCAGCCGCTGCTTCATCGACTGATGTTGGAGGCGCCGGGTACCTACAGTCACAGCGTGGTCACCGGCAACCTGGCCGAGGCGGCCGCCCATGAGATCGGCGCCAACGCGCTCTTGGCGCGCGTCGGTGCCTACTATCACGACATCGGCAAGATCAGGCGGCCGCTGTTCTTCGTCGAGAACCAGATCGGGGGAGAGAGTCCGCACGACGGGACTAGCCCGTCGCTCTCGTGCCTGGCGATTACCGCCCACGTCCGGGAAGGTGTCGAGCTGGCGCGACAGGCGCACCTCCCCCAGGAGATCATCGACATCATCGGTCAACACCACGGCACCTGTGTCATGACCTATTTCTACCATCGGGCGAAGATGCGCCAGGACCAAGTGAACGATGTGGTGCGGGAAACGGACTACCGTTACTCGGAGGAGCGGCCCAAGAGCCGGGAGGCGGCGCTGGTCATGCTGGCCGATTCCGCCGAGGCGGCGGCCCGGGCCACGCCTAAGCCTACGCCGGCCCGGCTGGAGCAGGTCGGCCGCCGGATCATCGCCGAGCGTCTGGCCGACAAACAGCTGGAGGAGAGTGACCTCTCGCTGGCCGACCTGGAGAAGATCACCGCTGCGTTCGCCCGAGTGCTGGCGGGCCTGCACCATCCGCGCGTGGAGTATCCGGACGTAGATGAGCTCAGCAGAGCAAGGAGAGTCCGTGGCGGCGGAGATACAGATTCGTAACGAGCAGAGCGAGCCCGTTGAGACTTCCGCGGTGCGTCGTCTGGCCAGGTTGGTTCTGAGTCAGGAGGGCGCGGACTGGGTCAGCGAGGTGAGCATCTCCTTCGTGGACCCGGAGAACATGCGAGAGCTGAACCGGGGATTCCGCGGACAGAACACGCCCACCGACGTCCTCGCCTTCGAGATGGACCGCGAGCCGGCCACCGACGGCACGGACCTGAGCTGCTTAGGCGACGTGGTGCTCTGCCCTGACGTGATCCGTAAGCAGGCCGCCGGATATGGGCAGGTCTACGAGCGCGAGTTGGCCTTGGCGCTGGCACATGGCATGCTTCACCTGCTGGGATGGGACCATGAAGCGGGAGAACAGCGATTGCTCATGAGGAAGCGCGAGCGAGAGCTGCTGGACCGTTTCTTCGGCAGCTGACCGGGCCGGACAGGAAGTAGGGAGCCGACCGTATGCAGGAGCGAAAGCCCCTCATCAAGAGCTTCAACTATGCCATCGACGGCATCATCCACACCGTGCGCTCGCAGCGCAACATGCGCATCCATTTCCTGGCGGCGGCCCTCGTGCTGGTGGCGAGCCTGCTGTTGGACATCGGCCGGGTGGAGTTCCTTGTGCTGCTGTTCGCGATCACGCTGGTGCTGGTGTGCGAGCTCCTGAACAGCTCGATCGAAGCGGCCATCGACATCACCACGACCACCTATGATCCGTTGGCCAAGATTGCCAAGGACGTGGCGGCCGGGGCGGTGCTCATCGCCGCGTTGAATGCTCTCATCGTCGGCTACTTCGTTTTCTTCTATAAGCTGAACCGCTACACTCTGACGGCGATCACGCGCGTCAAGCAGTCGCCTTCCCATCTCACGCTAATCGCGCTTCTCATGGTGCTGCTCATCACCATCGCGATGAAGGCGTGGATTCGCGAGGGCTCGTTCCTCAAAGGGGGCTGGCCCAGCGGGCACGCTGCCCTGGCGGCGGCCATCTTCACGGCTATCGCACTCCTCTCGCTCCGCCCGGAGGTGGCCACGCTGGGATTACTGCTCGCCCTGCTGGTGTTCCATAGTAGAATCGAGTCCGGCGTGCATTCGCTGATGCAGGTGTTGGCCGGGGCGACGATCGGCATCCTGGTCACGGTGCTGGTGTTCCAGTTGTACCGAGTGGCGTTCTAGACGGAGCAGTTCATGGCGGCAATCGACATCATCGAACTTGTGGCGCTCTTGGTGCTCTTGGGGCTGGCCGCCTACCTCGCGGCGGCCGAGACGGCGCTTCTTTCGGCCAGTCGAGTCCGGGTAAGGAAGATGGTGGAGGACAAGGTCTCCGGTGCCCAGATCCTAGAGAACCTGCTGGAGCAGCCGGGCCGATTCCTCCCGGTTATCCTCCTGCTGGTGCTCCTGGTTAGCTTTTCTGCCGAGGCCATCATGGTGGCTCTGGTGGAGCGCTTCCTCGGACAGGCGGTGGGCGTGGGGCTCTCCAACATCATCGCCACCGTCGTCCTGACGATCATCGTTTTCATCTACGCGGAGATCGCGCCCAAGACTTACTCGGCCCAGAACGCCGAGCGGGTGGGCCTCTTCACGGCACGGCCCATCGACGTGCTCACGCGTTTGCTCCATCCGCTGGTACGCGTCTTCATCTGGGCGGCCAACCTCGTGATCCGCGTGTTCGGCGGGCACGCGCTCAGCCAGGGGCCGTTTGTCACCGAGGAGGAGATAAAGACTATCGTCTCGGTGGGCGAGGAGGAAGGTGTCATCGAAGAGGAGGAGAAGGAGATGATCCACTCCATCTTCGAGTTCACCGACACACTGGTCCGCGAGGTCATGGTGCCGCGGCCGGACATGATCTGCGTAGAGACGGTGACGCCGCTGAATGAGGTTCTGGATCTCATCATCAAGGAGGGACATTCGCGCATACCCGTGTTCGAGGAGACGATCGACAACGTGGTCGGTATCGTCTATGCGAAGGACATCCTGGTGCGATTGGCCAAGGAGAGCGCCGCGTCGGGTATCGCCAAGGAGATGATGCGCGAGGCCCACTACATTCCTGAGACCAAGAAGGTTAGCGAACTTCTCCGTGAGTTGCAGAAGAAGCGCCAGCACATGGCCATCGTTCTGGACGAGTACGGCGGCACGGCCGGGCTGGTTACTATTGAGGATCTCCTCGAGGAGATAGTCGGCGAGATATTCGACGAGTATGACCTCGAAGAGAAGCTGGTGGAGCCGCTGGCGGACGGGGTGCTGCGGGTGGATTCGCGCGTGCCGATCGACGAGTTCAACGAGATCATGGGGACGGAATTGCCGACAGAGGACGTCGATTCGGTCGGCGGCCTGCTTTACAACCTGGCCGGCAAGATTCCCGATGAGGGTGAGGTGCACCGGCTGGACGGCGTGGAGTTCACGGTGGAGCGGCTTCTTGGCCGGCGCATCTCGAAGATCCTGGTCAGGCGTCTGCCGGACCGGGAAGTGGCGGAAGAGGGGGAGGCCGAGTGAGCGCCGGCGGTTCGGCGGCGAGTGCCGGCGACCGGGCCGTCTCGGACGAGGAGCTCGTCGCGGCGGCGCGAGAGGCCCGCAAGGCGGCCTATCGGCCCTATTCGGGGTTCGCGGTCGGTGCCGCGTTGCTGTCGGCTGACGGCCGCGTCTTCGTCGGCTGCAACGTCGAGAACTCGTCCTATGGCCTGACGGCTTGTGCCGAGCGTGTGGCCGTCTGGCGGGGCGGCGGCGAGGGGGGCGGGGGGGGGACCGCGCGCGGGGTCGTCGCGGACGGGGCGGACCCGGCCGTGCCGTGCGGCGCGTGCCTCCGGGTGGTGTCTGAGTTCGCGCCGGACTTGGCTGTCGTGCTGGCCAACCGGGCCGGGCAGGTGGTCCGGCACACGCTGCGCGAGCTGCTCCCCAGGCCGTTCCTCTCGGTGAAGAGCGCCGCGACACGGAGGGCTGCGGACGCCTCCGTCGCCGGGGCGTCTCTATTGGGGCCGTCGGCTGATGCCGGGCCCGGAGCCGAGTAGTCTCCCCATGAAGACGCCGCCCATCCCGGAGCAGTCAGAGTTCAAGAGTGGCTTCGTTGCTATCGTCGGGCGTCCCAACGTCGGCAAATCGACCCTGCTGAACTACCTCGCGCAGCGCAAGATCGCCATCGTCAGCGACAAGCCGCAGACGACGCGTCACCAGATCCGGGCTGTCATCAACGCGCCTGGTGTGCAGGCCATCTTCATCGACACCCCGGGCCTGCACAAGTCGAAGGACCACCTGGGTGAGCGCATGAACAGGAGCGTGCGGTCGGCTCTCGCCGAGACGGACGGCGTCGTCTTCATGGTGGACGTGGCCGACGGGGTCGGCGGAGGCGACCGTTACGTCGCGAGCGAGCTGGCCAAGCTGGGCAGACCGGTGATCGTCGCGCCGAACAAGGTCGATGCCGCGCCGGCCGCCCATGTGGCACGACAGCTCGAGCTGGTCGGTGAGCTGGTTCCGGCGGAGTGGCCCATCGTTGCGGTCTCGGCGCTCAAAGGCGACGGTATGGCGGATCTCCTGGTCTCGGTAGTGGACCTCCTCCCGCTCGGTCCCCAGTACTATCCGGACGGCATGATCACCGACCAGCCCGAAGCGGTGGTCATCGCGGAGTTCATCCGGGAGAAGGCGCTGCAGCTTACGCGCGAAGAGGTCCCGCATGCGGTGGCGGTTGCCGTGGACCACCTCGCCAAGCGCGAGGACAAGGAGATCGTCGACGTGGCGGCGACCATCTACGTGGAGCGGGACTCGCAGAAGGGCATCCTGATCGGCAAGGGCGGTCAGATGCTGAAGACCATCGGCAGCCGGGCGCGGCGGGACATCGAGGCGCTGTTGGGTAGCCAGATCTACCTGGATCTGCGCGTGCGCGTCAAGAAGGACTGGCGTAGCCGCGATGACCTGCTGAACACCATGGGCTACGGCCTCGGCTGACGCCTCTCCACGCCGTGTGACGCCCGTCTTTCCAGCTAGAAGGGTTGACGTGCCGCTGGAGCGCGCCTAGAATACGGTTGCGCGGAACGAGGCCGCTGAGCTGGGCGAGCTCCTCGGGGCACGCCTCCCAGCTGGGCAGACGCCGGTCCGCCGCCGAGAACCGAATAGCATGCTCCCGGTAGGTGAGGCTACTGTACGAATAAAGGCCACTGCCCGGAAATGTCGAGAGACGCCAATGGGTAGAACAGGCTCTGCCGGATTAAGGCTTTGCCTAAGGTGGCTGAGGCGGGAGAGATACACGAGCCGTGTCATGGCGACTCGCGTCCTCTACGTCGTACAGAGCCAAAGCTAAACGAGTGGGAAGGCATCGCGATAGCGTGCTGCGTGAGCCCTTTTCCCACGAAAGGGCTCGTTTCGTTCCAGGCGGGGCGGATGGTGCGGACAGGACAGGCATCGCGGATCATAGACAGGGCGCAGGGGCGTAGACAGGACAGACGGCGAGACAGGAAAGATAGCGATGAGTATCGATAGGGCGGGGTTGGTCGTGTAGAAAGGAGGTGTAGTCAGCATGCTTTACTTCACCAGCGTTCTAGGCAAGCCTGTCGTCGATAGCAACGGCGAGACCATCGGAGAGATCAGTGATCTGGCCATTGCGACCGGCGAGCTCTTTCCCCGGGTGACAAGCATCGCCTTCCAGGGCCCGGGCCGCAAGCGCTTCATGCTCTCCTGGCGGCGCTTCGTCTCCGAGTTCGGGGCGGACGGCGTTCGTCTCAACGCCTCACGTGACGACCTGCGCTTCTCCTTCCTCCAGCACGACGAGGTGCTGCTGGGCCAGGACCTCCTGGACAAGCAGATCGTCGATACTCAGGGGAGTAAGGTCGTCCGCGTGGGGGACCTCAAGCTCACCGAGAGCCAGGCCGGCTGGCGGCTGGTTGGGGCGGATGTCGGCCTGCGTGGCCTCCTGCGCCGCCTGGGGTTGGAGAAGCCGATGGACCTCCTGACGAGACTCATCGGCTACCGCTATCCGGAACGCCTGATCGCCTGGAGCTACATGGACCTGGTGGAGAAGGACGTGCCGCGCGTGAAGCTTGCCGTCAGCCACAAGCGCCTCCACGAGATGCACCCGGCCGACATCGCCGACATCCTGGAGCAATTGGAGGCGGAGCAGCGCGCCAAGGTCTTCCGTTACCTGGACAACGCGCAGGCCGCCGACACCATCGCGGAAGCCCAGGACGAGATCCAGGCCGACATCCTGGAGAGCCTGGGCGACGAGCGCGCCTCCGACATCCTGGAGGTCATGGACCCGGATGAGGCGGCCGACATCATCGGCGACCTGCCGTACGAGAAGGCCGAACTGCTGCTGCGCCTCATGCATATCAACGAGGCCGAGCAGGTCCGGAAGCTCCTGGGCTATCGCGAGAACTCGGCGGGCGGCATAATGACCACGGACTACGTGGCCTTCCAGGAGAACCTGACGGTCGCCGAGACCATCGAGGAGCTGCGCCGCCGGGCGCCGGAGGCGGAGACCATCTACTACATCTACGTGATCGATGAGCAGGGCGTGCTAAAAGGCGTGCTGTCGCTCCGCGACCTCATCGTCAAGGCGCCGGAGACCCGCATCCATGAACTCATCAGCCCGGAAGTCATCTCGGTGGACGTCGATACGGACCAGGAGGAAGTGGCCGACGTCATCCGGAAATACGATCTTCTGGCGGCGCCGGTGGTCGACGAACACGGGGTCCTCCACGGCATCGTCACGGTCGACGACGTGCTGGATGTCATGGAGGAGGAGAGCGCGGAGGATCTGGCCATCGCGGCCGGGAGCGGCTACTCGGCGCTGACGCTGGCCGCCTCGCCGCTCCTTTCGCTCACTCAGCGCTCGGCATGGCTGGGCATCTGGCTGATCGCCGGGGTCATCGCCGGGGCCATCCTGCATGCGTACCAGTCGTTGCTGCAGTCCGCGGTGGCGCTCGTCTTCTTCATCCCCCTCGTCTTGCGGCTCTCCGACGACGTCTCCACTCGCGCCATCGGGGTGACGCTCCAGGCGATGAGGGTCGGGGAGATCGGCGTGCGGCAGATGTGGCGCCAGGTGGCCTACGACGTCTTCGGCGGGCTGGTCGTCGGCGTGATGGCCGGTGCGGTGACGCTCGGGCTGGCCTACGCGTGGGAGCTGCCGCTGGCGCTGGGGCTGGTCATCGCGGTTGCGCTGGCGGTCACCTCCGCGCTGATCTCGCTCCTGGCGACGCTCATCCCGTGGGTGCTGACCCGACTGAACGTCGACCCGTCCACCAACCTTGGCCCGGCGCTCACCACCTTGATGGGCGCCGTCGGCCTCATCATCTACCTTAGCTTGGCCCGATTGTTCCACGTCTAGCCCGGCGTTCCGGCCTCGGTGGCCGGCTCTGCCCGGGCCCGGCCGCATGGCTACCGGGTGACGCTTATGCCCAAGAAACTCGCCTGGCTCAAGGAACACCCCATACTGCTCTTCTTGGCCATCATGGGCCCGGGTATCGTCACTGCCGCGGCCGACAACGACGCCGGCGGCATCGCCACGTATTCCATCGCCGGCGCCCGCTACGGCTACCGGCTGCTGTGGCTGCTCTTCCTGATCACCATTTCGCTGGCCGTCGTCCAGGAGATGGCGGCGCGCATGGGGGCGGTCACCGGCAAAGGCCTGGCGGCGCTCATCCGCGAGCAGTTCAGTCTCCGGATGACCACCTTCTGCATGGTGACGCTCTTGGTCGCCAACCTGGCCACCACGGTGGCCGAGTTCGCGGGTATCGCCGCGAGCGTGCACATCATCTTCGGGGTCCCCAAACACGTGGCCGTTCCAATCGCGGCCGCGGTGGTTTGGCTGCTGGTGGTGCGCGGTTCCTATCGGAGCATCGAGAAGGTCTTCCTGGGCTTCACGCTGGTCTACGTCACCTATGTCATCAGCGGCTTCCTGGTCCACCCGCCGTGGCTGGAGATCGCGCGGGCGACGGTGGTCCCGTCGTTCAAGTGGGATGCGGGCTTCCTGATACTTGCCATCGCCGTCGTCGGGACCACGATCACGCCGTGGATGCAGTTCTTCATCCAGGCCAACGTGGTCGACAAGGGTATCGATATCAAGGAGTACCCGTACACGCGGGCGGACGTGTTCCTGGGCGCGTTCTTCACTGACTTCATCGCCTTCTTCATCGTAGTCGCCTGCGCGGCCACGTTGTACGTCAACAACATCCAGATCAAGGACGCGGCCGACGCCGCGCTGGCCCTCCAACCGCTGGCCGGCCGGTATGCGGGGCTGCTGTTCGCCATCGGGCTCTTGAACGCCTCGGTGCTGGCGGCCTGCATCCTGCCGCTATCGACCTCGTATGCGGTCTGCGAGGCATTCGGATGGGAGTCCGGGCTGGACAAGCGCTGGTCGGAGGCACCGCTCTTCAACGGTATCTACGCGTTCTCGATTCTTTTCGGCGCGGCCTTCATTCTGTTGGTGCCTGCCTCGTCGCTCTTGAACGTGATGCTGCTCTCGCAGGAAGTGAACGGCATCCTCCTGCCGATCATCCTCATCTACATGCTGATCATCGTGAACGATCGCTACGTTATGGGCGAGCACGTGAACGGGCCGGTCTTCAATGTCATCGCCTGGGGGACGGCGCTCTTGGTCATCGCGGCTACGGCCGTGCTGTTGGTCGTGTCCGTGGTACCGTCGCTTGGCGGCTGACGCGGCTGCGCCACTACGCTAGGATTGGGGGCACACCAAGCCACGAAGACACAGAGAAGCTGCCGACATGCCCGGCGGCCGGCAGACGCCGGCGCACCGGGAGGCCATCGCCGACGGGGGGAACATGTATGACCGCTGAAGAGCTCGCCAAGATGATCGACCATACGGTGCTCAAGACCGAGGCGACG
Organism: uncultured Coriobacteriia bacterium; assembly: GCA_964461725.1. Lineage (GTDB taxonomy): Bacteria > Actinomycetota > Aquicultoria > CAYWVN01 > CAYWVN01 > CAYWVN01. The sequence continues at coordinate 10,093 of CAYWVN010000031.1, forward strand.
GCAGAGGATGTCCGGAAGCTTTGCGAGGAGGCCAAGGAGTACGGGTTCGCCTGCGTCTGCGTGAACCCGGCCTACGTGTCGACGGCCATCGGGGAGCTGGAGGGGGGCGACGTCAAGGTCTGCAGCGTCTCCGGTTTCCCGCTGGGGGCGTCGACGACGGCCACCAAGGCCTTCGAGGCCGAGGACGCTATCGACAAGGGCGCGAGCGAGATAGACATGGTCCTGAACGTGGGCGTCCTGCGCTCCGGGAACCTGAAGTACGTGTTCGAGGAGGTCCAGCAGGTCGTCCAGGCGGTCCGCCAGAAAGAGCTCACGACCGGCAGCGGGCGCATCATCGTCAAGGTCATCATCGAGGCCTGCTATCTCTCGCGCAAGGAGAAGATGGCCGCGTGCGGCATCGTCGAGAAGGCCGGCGCGGACTTCATCAAGACCTCCACCGGCTTCGGCGCCGGCGGCGCCACCGTGGCCGACGTGCGGCTGCTCCGCGACAACACACCGATCGAGATCGGCGTGAAGGCCTCCGGCGGCATCCGCACGTTCAAGCAGGCCCAGGCGATGCTGGACGCCGGCGCGACCCGCGTCGGCACCAGCGCGGGTGTGGCCATCATGGAGGAGTTCGTCTCCGAGGACTAGCCGCCACCAGTTAGTCGGTGCCCGAGGAGCGGTCAGTGCCCGAGGAGCGGTCAGCCCCCGAGGAGCCTCTCGAAGTTATCCTTGGTGAGGAGTTCCGCCTCGCCCGGCCTCTCGATGAAGGGGGCGACGTCTCTGGCGGCCTCTTCCCACGCGACGTCCGAGAGCGCGTTTCTCACCGTCTCCCGCCAGTTGTCCGACGTGAGTTCTTTGCCTTGCCGCCCGAACTGGGCAAGCGCGTTGTTCAAGAGGACCAAGTTGGGGGCCGGCCATGTTGGGTCGGCGAGATACCACATCAGGTCGTAGAGGTCGCGTCCCTTCAGATACAAACGCGTGAGGACCGCGTTCAGCTTGCCTGCCAGGAGCGAGGTCCGGTCATGGTGCTGAAGCTGCAGCGTCACGTATCGGCGGACAACGGTAGTCTCGAGCGTCGCGCCGGCCGGCGGGCGGGTGTCGATCTCCAGTTTCACGCTGAGCGCCTCGCGGCGGTGTCCCGATAGGCCGAGTTCCGCGAGGAGCCCCGGGAAGCGGACGAACGCGCTGTGGACCGTCTTGGCGTCGTTAGCCTTGAAGTCGATGTCGTAGCCTTCGGCGCTCATCTCCGCACTGATCTCCTTCAGATAGGACCGGAAGTCGTACAGAGACCTCCTGCCTTCCAGGGCGAAGTCCAGGTCCTCCGAGTAGCGCGGCGCCGCATAGAGGAAGCGCAGCGCCGTTCCGCCGTGGAAGGCCAGCGGCACCATGGCCCCGGCGCGCTGGAGCGCCCCTAAGATGCGCGCCTGAAGATACTCCCGGACCAGGTTCCGGGGATCGACTGCGGGAGGTCGTGTCCTCAGGAGATCAGCGAGATAGTCCTTCATGTTGACAGGCCCTCCTTTGTGTCGCCGCCGGATGGCTCCACGGCCTCGCGCGCTGCGGTCTCAGGAGCCTCGCGGCCGGCCAGTTCCCGCACGAGAGCGGCGGCTCGGCAAAGCTTGGGCAGGGCGGTCCTGTCAGCCTGCCGCGTCAGCTCGTCGAGATTGAGTCGTTCCAGGTTCTGCAGCCGGAGCTCCTGGAGGAACTCCGGCGAATCGGCACGGGTTCGCAGGTAGACGAGGTCCAAGAGAGCCTTCTCGGGTGTCGCCACAAGGGCTCCTTGGTCGCCGTCGGCTGCCCGCTCCGCGCCGATGTCCGTGGCACTGTAACCCCAGAAGAGGGCGACCTTCAGATGACGATAGTCGAACGAGCCGACAGGTGTCTCGAAGCGGCTCGGCCTCCGGGTCGTGACGCCGGTGACGACCGGCACGTACTCAGGGATGAGACCGTGGAAGACGAGGGCCGATTCAAGGCTGACATAGGAGGGCCTCACGAGCCGGTTCGCCACCAGAAACGGATGGATTTCTGTCCGGCTAAAGGGCGGGGCCAGGGTGTACAGCCCGCGGCGCAGCTGGCGGACCTTGCCTGCCCGCTTCCAGCGCGCCAATTGACGTCTTACGTCGGCGGGATCTACGTCTCCGGCCAGCAGGAGTGCCGTCTCGAAGACCGGCTCGTTCCCCGCGACGCGCAGGAGCTCCTCGAATCTCATAGCAATAGCTTGCCACAAACGGCATGTTACTGCAACAACGGTCCAGATGCCAGGCAGGGACCGTGCGTATGGGGCTCTGCGGTCATGTGTCGAAGAGGTGGCCTAGCGGAGCCGACGGGGGGAAGGTAAGCTTGGCGCATGGCCATCTACAAGACCCGCGGCATAGTGCTCAAGACGTTCCGCCTGGGCGAGGCCGACCGCATCGTCAGCATCCTCTCGGAGACCCGCGGTCAGGTGCGCGCCGTCGCCAAGGGCGTCCGCAAGACCAAGAGCAAATTCGGCGCCCGGCTGGAGCCGTTCTCCTTCGACCACTTCGTTCTCTACGAGGGGCGAGGGGACCTCGACACCATCACCCAAGTCGATACCATCCGCCCGTTCTCCGAAGTGCGCGAATCGCTGGAGAGGGTGACGTACGGCTCGGCGATGCTGGACCTGGCCGAGCGCTCCTCCCAGCAGGGCGAGCGGGACGTGCGGTTGCTGCGCCTGCTCTTGGCCGGACTGGAGGCGTTGGCGGAAACCCTGGTCGAGGACCCCGCCGCGGACCCAGCCGAAGACCCCGCCGCAGACCCCGCCGCAGACCCAGCCGCGCTGGACCGGCTGCTCCTGGCATTCGACTTGAAGTACCTGGCGGTGGGCGGACTGCTGCCCCAGCTCTCGACGTGCCAGTCGTGTGGCGGTCAGCTGGTCGCTCCGGCCAAGCTCAGCCTTCGCATGGGTGGGATGATTTGCGCTCGATGTGCCGCGGCCGACTCCACTGCCCGTGCGCTGCCGCGCGGCGCCAAGGAGAAGATGGAGGCGCTCATCCGCACGCCACTGGCGGAGGCCGGGGCCGTGGAGATGACCCCTGCGGATGCGAAGAAGCTCGGCGCGATCATGCAGGCATACATGGCCTATCACCTGGAGACGCGCCTGAAGAGTCGCGAGTACCTGGCCCGCCGCCGCTAGCTCGAGCACCGCGGCCGCCCCTCTCGCTAACCAGCCAGCCTATTCAGCATTGGCGTCTGCGGAGGGTGACTTCGCGGCGGTGGCGTAGCGGCGCAGGTACTCCTTGCTCGCCTGGAGCGCGCGGTCGTAGCGGTAGGGGTGCCGGTTCGGCAGCGGCTCCCAGGGCCCGTGTAGATACGAGCGCACCGGGCCTCCGTGCGTGTGCAGGTCTTGGACGCTGTGCAACCCGCGGCCGAGGGTCTCCAGCGATTCCGTGCGAATGGCGTCGGCCAGCTCCATCTCGGCGACGGCAAGCTGCGACGGCCGCCAGGGCCACCCGGTGTTCTCATGGCGGCAGCGATTGCGTCGCCCCCGGCACAGCCTATCCGTGTCGGCGTTGGCACGGGCGATCCGCTGCGCCTCAGCTCTTGTGAGCCCGACCGACGGGTCCGTCGCCGCTTCTATCGTCATCGCGATATGGTCCACACCGTTCGCCACGCGTGCTCCTCTGAAGTGCCGGCCCTGCGATGGGCTCGCGGCCGGGCCGCTGCCACCATAGTAGCGGCGAAAGTCGCTGTCGGGAACAACGGCCGGGAGCAAGTCTGCTTGCTTGCCCAGAGCGGCGGGCTGTCATCGGCCGGATTCTACCCGAAGGTACTGCAAGGGCTGCCCTTCTGGTCATCAATCCTATGAGCGTCATGTGGGTAGTGTGGTGCGTGGGGGCGATGTGGCTGCGGAGTTGCGGGACGGTTCCGAGGAGGAGTAGAATGGGCGTTGTAAACAGTTGCAAACCACGGGCAAGGAGTGGGGCTGTGGCGAGGACGGCCAAGACCATAGGTTTCTCGGTGCCTCCTGATCTCAAAGAGGAGATCGAGCTGATGGCCAAGCAGGAGGGGCGGACCAAGAGCGAGCTCTTCCGCGAGATGGTCCGCGTGTATCGAGCCCAGCGTGAGCTGGCCGAGTTCGAGCGATTAGCCGCGTATGGCGCCAAGCAAGCCGCCGCCCGGGGCATCCGCACCGAGGCCGATGTGGAGCGCCTCATCCATGAGGCGCGCGGTGCATAGGGTAGTCCTCGACACGAACGTCTACGTCTCCGCGTACGGTTTTGGCGGCAAGCCCAAGCAGGTCATCGAAGCGGCAATCGTGGGTCCCTTCGTGCTGCTCACCTCTCCCGCCATCCTTCAGGAGACGGCGGGCAAAATGGAAGAGGTGCTCGGCCTGGAGGCGGCCGGCGTGCGTGCTGTTCTGGGGCAAATAGCACGCACAGCGGAAGTGGTCAGGCCGACCGCCCGCGTAGACGTCCTGTCGGATGGGCCGGACAATCGGATTCTGGAGTGTGCCGTCGCTGGAGCAGCCGACATGATATTGTCTGGGGACGGGCATCTGCTGGACCTCGGCGCATACGAGGGCGTCGCCATCGTCCGGGTAGCGGCCTTCCTGTCGGACCTTCCGTCAGAGTAGTCGCGGCCAGCCCCGTGGTCGGTCCGGGGCATAGGGGAAGGAGACTTCCTTGGACTTCCGCAGAGCATTCGATTACTTCCTGGACGACGAGCGCTGGGCGCAGAAGCTCCTCCTCGCCGTCCCGATAGGGATTGTGCCCATCCTCAACTTCGCCTGGTACGGCTATATCCTGGACATCATCCGCAATGTGGCCGAAGGCGAGAAGAAGGTGCTGCCCGAGTGGGGCGAGGACTTCGGCGGGATGTTCGCACGGGGGTTCCATTTCCTGCTGGCGTCATTGGTCTACAGCCTGCCCGCGTTGCTGCTGTTGACGGGCGCCGCCGTGGCGGGCATCGTAGCGGCGGTTTCCGGAGAAGAGCTACAGAGGAGCACACTCGCGCTACTGCTCGTCGGGGTGGGGTTGGCCCTCGTGCTGGCGGGCGTCTATCTGGTCGTCTTCTCGCTCGTGTGGCCAGCGCTGGAGATCCGCCTGGCCATGACCCGCAGGTTGAGGGCGGCCTTCCAGCTGAGGGAGGCCTTCACGCTGATAGGCCGCCGCTTCCCCGACTACATCATCATGTTCTTGGTGCTGATGGCGGTCGGATCGATAATCGGGCTCACCGTGACGGTGGCGTATCTTGTCACCAAC
>CAYWVN010000032.1:0-14915 GCA_964461725.1 uncultured Coriobacteriia bacterium
CTGCCGCCGCGCGCATCACGGCCGGCGCGCTGGACATCGCCCACATCATCGGGTTCTCGGAAGCCGAGGCTGCCGCGCGCCTCGCCAGAGACGGGCCCAATGAGCTGCCATCGGCCAAGCCCCGCAGCGTCTTCGAGATAGCCTGGCAAGTCATCAAGGAGCCGATGTTCTTGCTGCTGCTCGCCGCCGGCAGCACTTATCTCTTCCTGGGCGACGTCCAGGAAGCACTCATGCTGCTCGCCTTCGTCTTCCTCGTCATGGGCATCACCTTCTACCAGGAACGCAAGACCGAGCGCGTGCTCGAAGCGCTCCGCGACCTCTCCAGCCCGCGCGCCCTGGTCATCCGGGGCGGCCGCGAGCAGCGCATCGCCGGCCGCGAAGTCGTGCGCGGCGACATCATGGTGCTGACCGAGGGCGATCGAGTCCCGGCCGACGCGGTCCTGCTGGACTGCACCTATCTGCTGGTCGATGAGTCGCTGCTGACGGGCGAGTCCGTGCCCGTCCGCAAGGCGCCCTGGGACGGCAAGACCGGCCCGACGCGCCCCGGTGGCGATGACCTCCCGTATGTCTTCTCGGGCACGATGATCGTCCAAGGCGGCGGCATCGCGGAGGTGCGCGGCACCGGCATCGGCACCGAGATGGGCAAGATCGGCAAGGCGCTGCAGGACGTCGAGCCGGAGAAGACGCCGCTCCAGAAGGAGACGGGCCGCCTGGTCCGGAACCTCGCCCTGGTCGGCCTGGCGCTCTTCGTCGCTGTGGTCGTCGTCTACGGCCTGACGCGCCACGACTGGGTGAACGGCTTCCTCGCGGGCATCACGCTCGCTATGGCGATGCTCCCCGAGGAGTTCCCGGTGGTGCTCACCATCTTCCTGGCGATCGGCGCCTGGCGCATCTCGCAGAGTCGGGTGCTCACCCGCCACGTGCCGGCCGTCGAGACCCTCGGCGCGGCGACCGTGCTCTGCGTCGACAAGACCGGCACGCTCACGATGAACCGCATGAGCGCCCGCAAGATCTGCGTGGACCGGCATTTCCACGACGTCGGCGCGGGCGGCGACGGGCCGCTCCCCGAGGAATTCCACGAGCTGGTCGAGTTCAGCATCCTGGCGAGCCTCAAGGATCCGTTCGACCCCATGGACAAGGCCCTGAAGCAGCTGGGCGAGCGCTTCTTGGCCCAGACCGAGCACCTGCACGACGACTGGGCGCTCATGCACGAGTACCCGCTGTCGCGCCAGCTGATGGCGCTCTCCCACGTCTGGAAGTCCCCCGGGGGCGACGAGTACGTCATCGCCGCCAAGGGCGCGCCCGAGGCGATCGCCGACCTCTGCCACATGCAGCCGGCGGAGCAGCGCGATATGGAGGAGTGCATCGCCGCGATGGCCGATGAGGGCCTGCGCGTGCTCGGCGTCGCCAAGGCGGCGTTCGGCGGCCAACCGCTCCCGGACGGCCAGCACGACTTCACCTTCCGGTTCATCGGGCTGGTCGGCATGGAGGACCCGGTGCGCCCGAACATCGCCGATTCCGTCCGCGAGTGCTACGCGGCCGGCGTGCGCGTCGTCATGATCACCGGCGACTATCCGGGAACGGCGCAGCACATCGCGCGCCAGATCGGGCTGGGGCCTTTTGACCAAGTGGTGACCGGCCCGGAGATGGACCGGATGACGGACCCGGAGCTCCAGCGGCGCGTGCGGAGCGTGAACATGTTCGCCCGCGTCGTCCCGGAGCAGAAGCTCCGGCTGGTGGCGGCGCTCCAGGCGAACGGCGAGATCGTCGCCATGTCCGGCGACGGTGTGAACGACGCGCCGGCCTTGAAGGCGGCCCACATCGGCATCGCGATGGGCGGGCGCGGCACCGACGTCGCGCGCGAGGCGGCGGCGCTGGTGCTCCTGGACGACGATTTCTCATCCATCGTCAAGGCCGTGCGGCTGGGCCGGCGCATCTTCGACAACCTGAAGAAGGCGATGGCCTACATATTGGCGATCCACGTGCCGATCGCCGGCCTCTCGCTCATCCCGGTGCTGCTCCGGTGGCCGCTCGTGCTTCTGCCGGTCCACATCGTGTTCCTGGAGATGATCATCGACCCGGCCTGCTCGATCGTCTTCGAGGCCGAGCCGGAGGAGGCCGGCCTGATGGAGCGCCCGCCGCGCGACCCGGCGCAGCCGCTCTTCTCGCGGCGCACGCTGGTGACGAGCCTGCTCCAAGGGGTGAGCGTGCTCGCCATCGTGCTGGTGGTCTACGCGGTCGCCCTGGCGCGCGGCTTAAGCGTGGGGGAGGCGCGCGCCATCACGTTCACGACGCTCATCGTCGCCAACCTGGGGCTGATACTCGCCAACCGCTCCTGGAGCCGCCTGGTCGTCAGCACCCTGCGCACCCCGAACCGCGCGCTATGGTGGGTCACCGGCGGGGCGGTCGGGTTCCTTGCGCTCGTGCTCTACATGCCGTATCTCCGCACGTTGTTCCACTTCCAGCCGCTCCACCCGGTGGATCTGGTCATCGCGGTCGCGGCCGGCCTTCTGAGCATCGTCTGGTTCGAGGGGATGAAGCTGCTCAAACTCGCCCACAGCTGACCTTCCGCCTGTCCACAGCTAGGCGCGCACCCGCCGGGGACGGGGTCTCTTTTTTGGGATTTCGGAAAACGCGTGCGAAACAGACTAGGTTATGTGTGCTTATTCTCAGGCCGGGCACGCACGCAAATTTCAGAAATGCCAAAATGACATCCCTTCCGGAGTGAGAGCCCCAGCTGCGGAAGACGGTTCCGCGCCACTTTGCTGTGCCATTTTGCTGTTGCATTGCGTGGCGCAGCGTGGCATAATGCAGGTGCTTAGGAAACCGAAGTAGTTTCTTCCGTTGGAGGGGCGCCAACGTGGCACACATACGGTCGCTGTTCTTCAAAGGTCCGCTGGCCGAGGTCGAGAGCAAGACCCTGGAATCCTACCAGGCCGGCCGGTCCAGCGAGATCATCTGGAACGTCACCAACAAATGCAATCTCCTCTGCAAACACTGCTACGTGGCGGCGACTGGGCTGAAGAAGTCCCGGGAGCTGTCCACCTCCGAGGCCCTCTACCTGGTCGACCGGATGGGCGCGCTCAAGGTCCCGCTGCTGTTCATAACGGGCGGCGAGCCGTTCCTCCGCAAGGACCTCTACCAGATCCTCGAGCGGGCCCACCGCCGCGGCATCCGCCTGGTCATTAGCACCAACGCGACGCTCATCGACGACTACGTGGCCGACCGCCTCAAGGGATTCGGTGTCGACTACGTGGCCATATCTCTATATGGGCCGCGCGAGTTCCACGATGACTACGTGCTGGTCCCGGGGACCTTCGACAAGATCATGGAGGCGATTGAGCGCCTGCGCGACCGCGACATCGGCGTTTGCATCAAGACCACCGTGAACGCGGAGACATACCCGCACACGCGCGACACCATCGAGCTCGCCAAGCGCCTTGGCGCGCGGCTGGTCTACCCGTGCGACCTCATCACGGCCGGCCGCGCCGAGAAGCTGGCCGAGCAGCGGATCACACCGGGTGAGTGGCGGGAGCTGGCCGACTACATGCTGGATGAGGTGCTGGCCGGCGAGGACGACGGGGCAGGCGCGGACGCGGGCGATGGCGGCATCGAATTCGACATCGGCGCCCAGCCCTCCATCGCGGCCTATCTGGCGGAGCGCCTGGTCGAGCGGGGCTACGATATCCAGAAGGCGCTGGACCGGCTGAGCGTCATGAGCGCGTGCCCGGTCGGCAAGGGACTGCTCGCCATCAACAGCGAGGGCAACATCCTGGCCTGCAGCTTCATGCAGGACTTTTCCATCGGGAACGTCCGTGACATGAGTCTAGGCGAGGCCGTGCAGAAGCTGTTCGAGATAGGCGAGACGCCCGTGGGCGGCCGCTGCGGCAGCTGCCGCTTCACCCGGATATGCCGCGGCTGCCGGGCCAAGGCTTATATGCAGTCGCAGAATCTCATGGCCGAGGACCCCCTCTGCATGCTGGCCGCTCAGCCGACTGCTACACCGCTCGCGCGGCGGGCCTCGAGCGCCTCGTCCTCGCCGCGCAGCAAGAGCCAGATGAGGGCCGGCCCGGCGGCGTAGAGCCCGAAGCACAGGTAGTACGGGAGCACGTATCCGAAGCGGGCCATGATGAATCCGCCGGCCAACGCGCTGGTCGCCCAGCCGGCCTCGAAGGCCACGATCATCCACCCATTGCCCGTCGCGCGCTCCTCCGGCGCGAGCATCTCCATGGCGAACTGCCCGAAGAGCGGCCAGCTCAGGTTGATGAGCGCGCCCCGTATCCAGTAGGCGGTCGCCGACCACCACAGCGACGGCGCGAAGGGGATGGCCAGCAGGAACGGCAGCGACGCTATCTCCACCCACATCGTGCCGCGCAAGAGCCCCACGCGTCTGGCCACGAGCGGCGAGGCCAGCGCGGCCAGGCCCATCGTGAGAGCCGAGACACCGTAGATGATGCCCACCTCGCTCGTCGTCGCCCCGTACTGCTTGGTGAAGAACAGGTTGAAGAACGGCAGGATGAGCCCGGCGCCCAACGAGATGACGAAATGCGGCGTCATCAGCTTGACCAGCAGCCGCCGCTGCTTGATGGCGCGCCACGGGGCCTGGACGGGCGGCAGCTCCTCGGGCGGTATTGGCTCTTCCTTAAGCCAGAGGACAGGGAGGAGAGAGATCAGGAGAAAGCCGATGGTGAGCACGATCGACCAGCGGTAGACGGCCGCCTCGGTGAGCAGCCAAGGTGAGCCGGCCGCCGCTGCGGGCCCGGCCGCCAGGCCCGCCACGAACCGCACCATGTTGGGCAGGTACCCGCCGATGATGCCGCCGACCAGCCCGGACGCGACCATTAGGATGAACTGCGCGCTGAACAGGTGTGTCCGCTCGCGGGGGCTGCTGTGGTCCATCATGAACGGCTGTTCGATCAGCTGGGTGATCCCCCACTGCGCGCCCATCCCGAGCGCGAAGACGGCGATCAGGCCCGGCGCTACGAACCCGACTTGGCCCAGGCGCGACACGGCCATGACCAACATGCTGACGACGATCAGGTGCTTGTAGCCGAGGCGCTTCAGGAAGAGGCTCGCCACCAGGGCGATCGCCCCGGCGGCGACGGCCGTGACCGACTCCACGGTGCCGATGAAGCCCTCGTGGAAGCCGACGCGTTTCAGGTAGAGGTTGAACAGCACGACGCCCGCGCCGAAGCCGATGCCGCTCAGAAGCAGGTGGACCAGGAACAGGTTGGCGTTGCGGGAGAACATCTTGACGTGGTCGAGGTACTCGTAGGCGGGCCCCCCGATCTTGTCCAGCCTATCGCCCATGTGTGCCCTCCGGCGTACTTCGTCCGTCGTTGCGGCATGACCCATCATATGGGCCGCCTTACATGTGTTCAAGAACCCCATCGGTCCTCGGTCCATGTCTTCCCCGTGGGCCAGGACCCATCCATGTCTTCCCCGTGGGCCAGGACCAATGAGTCCGGCGACGGGTCTCGTTTTGGCGATTCCTGAAATCGCGTGCGAATGCATGCCCACGATGTGTGCCTTCGTCCGGGTCGTTGAGGCACAAGGCAGCGCAACAGCAGTGGCGTCGCTGAACCAGGGAGCAAGTCGCGGGGAAGTGTGCCCGAAGAGAGCGCATCGCGGGGAAGTGTGCCCGAAAGGGCAATGAATCGGTGCCTTTCGGGCATAGTCAGACGCACGCAGATTCCGGAAACTTGAAAAAGACACCCCCTGCCCCCAGCCGTCTGCCCGTCGGGGAACGCACGGAGCGCATCGCTGGGGAGCCGGCGGGGAGGAGCCGGCAGGGAGGAGCCGGCAGAAGGCGGCAGGCAGTAGGCAGTGGGCAGTAGGCACACGGTTGGGGTACATCGTAGAAAGGAGCAGGGGGATGAGAATGACCGTCAACATCCCAAATCATTTGATGAGGGACGCTATGGCCAGCACCGGAATCACGGTCAAGAAGAAGGTCATCGAGGAGGCGTTGCGGCTGCTTATCGGCCAGTATCGCCGGCGTCGATTGGGCGAGAAGTTGGGTGTCACGAACCTTCGCCTGACGACTGCCGAACTTGAACTGCTACGGGAGGACGCGCCGGCGCCGGAGGCGGACCTGGGGAGCAGCTGCGATGAACGAGGTCCTAGATGACAGGAGGCGGGCTGCACTTGAAGCAGATCGAACCGCGGCCCATAGTCCTGGTGGACACGACCGCATGGGCCGCGGCGCTCGTCGCACCCGATCTGGGCTCATCCAAGCCTGGCCCGGCGAGGACTGGGTCATCCAATCCTGGCTCGGCGGAGACTGGCCCACCCAAGCTGGGCTCTGCCGCGCTGGGCCTATGCGCTGTGCTGTGTCTGGGGCACGCGGCCACTGCCAGGCCCATCATCATGGAGCTGCTGTCCCTGTTCGAGGTCGACGAGGAGCGCCGGGAGATGCAGGAGCGCTTGGAATCCTTGCCGGTGGTCCGGGTGACCGAGGAGGTCTGGGCGAACGCCGCTTCCCTGGCGCGGCAGGTTCGGCACGCTGGACTGCTTGTGCCCTCGATGCGGGTACTTGTCGCCGCCATCGCGATGACCTACGACCTGCAGTTGATGCACGCCGACCCGCGTCTGGTCGCGGTTTGCGACATCGCCCGGCTGAAGGCCGATCGAGTCAGTCTGGCCGGGTCCGGCGCGCCCGGGCCAGACTAGGCGTCCGGCGCGGTGGTGGCGTCTTCGGTCGGGCCGGGTTCTTCGGTTGGGCCGGGCGCATCCTCGTCGGCCGGCGGCGGCCCCATCTTGATGATCTTGTCGATGGCCCGGCCGCACACCCGGTAGACGTGCATGCGCGATATCCCCAGGCGCTCGGCGATATCCTGCTTGGTGCGCGTCTCCAGATACCACATGATGAGCGCCCGCCGCTCGCGCTCCTGCAGCTTCCAGAGGCGCCGGATGATCTCGTGGCGCTCATCGAGGGTGTCCAGGAACCCGCGACGGAACGGTTCCTGCGAGTGGGTGCCCTTGCCGGGCAGCTCGGCCAGCACCACGATGGAGCCGGTCACCGGGTCGTAGAAGTCCCTGGCGCGCCGGATGGCGCGTTTGATCTCTCGCGGCGTACGCAACATGCCAGGATTGTACCGCAACACGCGCCAGCAACACGCGCCAGCATTGACAGCAAGCTTTGACCGCCAGCCTTGACGCTGGGCGAGGCTGGTGTGTAGTATCAACACCGTACTACCCCTGACGCACCAAGCATTTACACTTCGTTTGCGGCATTTCGGCACAGCAAGGGGGAAGCATTGGCTAGCGGTTTCGGCCCAAGAGACGGCGACGTGATCTTGGGCAAATGGCGGGGGGCCACATCGGGAGCCTGAGGCTTCATCTAGGCGAATCCATCTTTCTTGCGTTGCGGCTGTCGCATGGCCGCATTGGCGCGTGCCCGCGTGCCCGCATGCCCGCGTTCCCGCGTCCAAGGCGATGTGAGGCTTGGACTGCAAGAAAGATTGGCCAAATGCGTTACCAAGAGATAGCGGCATTCGTTATCAAGTAACAGTGGCGACAGTGCGATAGGTAACGCGACAGTGCGATAGGTAACGTCTTGGTTGGCGCCGTAACGTCTTAGCTGGCGCCTAGAGGGGGCAGGGGCTCACAGGAAGATTCACGAACGCGTTGCTGGATGGTTTGCTGGATGGTTTGCTGGACGGTTCGCTGTATGGGTGAGGCTCGCGACGGGCAAATGCCCGCGGGGCCACGACAGGGAGGTGTGCTGGATGTCTGGTAGCTCCAAGGCGGCATCGAGGGTCACGGTATCGAGAGCAAGGTTCTTCGGGCTGTTGCTGGTAGTCGCGGCGATGGTCATCGTCCTGCCAAACCTGGCGATGGCGGTGACACCCCTGCCGCCCACCGGCCTCGTGGTCACCAACCCGGGCACGGGGGGGACTCTCGACCTCGCCTGGAACGCCCACGCCGATGGGCCGCCCACAGGCTACTACAGCGTCTATCGCTCCACCGGCGGCATCTGGAGCCAGATCGCGACCAGCATCACCGCCACCAGCTACCCCAACTCCGGCTTGGTGAACGGCGTTACCTACTACTACGCGGTCACGGTGACCAACAACCTCGGCGAGGAGTCCGGGATGAGCGTGTCGCAGAGCGGCACACCCACCGACATCACCCCGCCGGTCACCAGCGATACCACCGTGCCGCCTACTCCAAACGGCTCGAACGGCTGGTACATCACCCAGCCCGACGTGGGGCTATGGATGAACGAGCCCGGCTTCACCCAGTACCGCTGGAACGCCAACCCGTACGCAACCTACTCCACGACCTTGACCGCCATCACCGGCGACAACAATCTGTGGTTCTACTCATACGACGTGGCGACACCTCCCAACACGGAAACCGCGCAGTCCAGAACCTTCAAAGTCGATATCACGAATCCGCTGACGGACACGGCTTCGGCCGCGGCTAAGGCCGGCGGAGCCATCGACATCTCTTGGATCAGGGGCTCGGATCCTGAGTCCGGCGTGAACACCTTGCCGTGGGCAAACTGGTCGTACCAAGTGGACGAAGACACCGACCCCGCCCTTGGGAGCCCGACCCCAGTCGCATTCTACTCGGGCTGGGGCGCAGGACCGCCGATCACGTACACGCGAAGCGGCGCCTTTCTGATCGACGGCACCACCTACTACTACCGCGTCATAGTGCAGAACACCGCGGGGCGGACATCCAACTACGATCTTGCGAGCGCCGTGTCCGACGCGACGCCGCCGACCACGCCAACCGCGACGTCGGCTACGGCCATGCCGGCCGGCGTCATCCGTGTCGGCTGGGGCGCCTCTACCGATAGCGGCAGTGGCATGAAGCAGTATCACGTCAAGCGCGGCGCCGCGCCGGGCGGACCCTACGGCACTTCGTGGACCGTCCCCACCGGGACGACCACTTTGGACGATACGACCACGGTTGACGGCACCACCTACTACTACGTGGTCGACGCGGAAGATATCGCCGGCAACGTATCCGGAAACTCCGTCGAGGCATCCGCCAAGGCGGACGCCACCGCGCCGAGCACGACCAGCCGGATGACCGGCGGAACACTCGGTGTGAACTCCGTCACAGGGACAACCGATTGGTACACCGCCAGCGGTACGGGCGAGGTGTCCACCGATGACACGGGCACCATCACCTGGAACTGGAACGGGACGGCCAACGCGACGATCAACCCGGCCAATACCGGCACTTGGTATGGCGCCCCGGGGAGCATGCCCAACGAGGGTGTCAATGCGCTCAACTTCTTCGGCGTAGACAATGCGGGCAACGTCGAGACACCGGTCAACTCCGATGCCTACAAGCTGGACACGCAGGATCCGATCCCGCCCACCGGGTTGGTGCCGACGTCGGGACCGGGAGGCTTCGTCACGTTCACTTGGACTGATGATGGTACCGACCCGGTGCCGGGGAGCGGCAAGCACCACTACAACTGGTACCATCGCCCGTCAGGTGGAGCCTGGATAGGTCCGGTAGACGTTCTGGGCACCTACACGGACACGACCTACGTCGGCCTCGACGGTCCGTGGGAGTTCATGGTGAAGACGGAGGATGGGGCCGGGCACGTAAGCCCGACCAGCGCCATCGTCGGGTACGTGGTGGACAGCGCAAAGCCGACTACAGACGTCACCATCGCGGCCGGCCCGGATGGCGCGGGCGGCTGGTACCGCACCACGCCCACAGTGTCTCTGAGCATCGATGAGACCGGTACCATCGGCTGGGACTGGACCGGCGGCTTCAGCAACGTCATCAACCCGGCCTATCCGCCGCTGACCAGCTGGAACCCGATCGGCGGCTTCGGCAACGGCAGCCCCGTCCAGGGTGTGAACACGCTCACCTGGCGAGGCACCGACGTTGTGGGCAACGTGGAAGTTACCCGCACCGCCAGCTGGAGCTATGACAGCATGCCGCCCGAGGTCCTGAACCCGGTGCCGGCCAACGGCTACGTCATCAACCACCGCCGGCCGACGATGAGCGCTGACGTCAGCGACACGGCCAGCGGCTACGGCGATTCCGAGATGTGGGTGGACTCGATGGACGTCTCCGCGCTGGTCACCGAGCCGACCGTCGGCACCACCTACGGTACCGTGCGGTACTTGCCCACCTTCGACATGATCGAGGGCGAGCACACGGTCCGCGTGCGGGCCTGGGACCAGGCCGGCAACGGCCCGACGGCGTGGTACACCTGGATCTTCAAGATCGACGTGACCCCGCCGCAGGGCCTGACCGAGGTCATCAACTCCGGCGACACATATACGACCAGTGAGACCATCACCCTGAGCCTGTACGCCTACGACAACATCTCAAGCGTGGGCCAGATGCAGTTCAGCAACGACGGGGCGAGCTGGTCCGGCTGGGAGACCTACGACACCACCAAGCCGGCCTGGAACATGGTTGCCGGCAACGGTGGGGTGGACGCCGACGGCACCAAGACGGTCCACTACCGAGTGCGCGACATCTCTAACCTGCAGAACGTGAGTGCGGCGATCACCGACACCATCATCCTGGACAGGGCGGCGCCAACCATCACGAGCTTCGCGATAAACGGCGGCGATCCCTACACCAACGCTACCAACGTGGACCTCGCCACCTCGGCCGGGGGCAGCCCCACCGAGATGATGATCTCCAACGACGCCGGTTTCGGCGGCGCGTCCTGGGAGAGCTTTGCCGCCAGCAAGGCTTGGTCCATCCCCAGTGGCGACGGGGCCAAGACCGTCTACATCAAGCTGAAGGACGCCGCGGGCAACGTGTCGACCACGAGCTCCGACGACATCACGCTGGATACGGTGGTCCCGGCCGACCCGTCGGTCAGCATCAACTCCGGCGCGGCCTGGTCGACCAGCGGCACGGTCGACCTGGCGCTGGGCGCCACCGGCAGCCCCTCCGAGATGATGGTCAGTAACGATGCGGGCTTCGCCGGTGCCGGCTGGGAGTCTTACGGGACCAGCAAGTCGAGCTGGGCCTTGACGGCCGGCGACGGCGTGCGGACGGTCTATGCCAAGTTCCGCGACGCGGCCGGCAACGTCTCGGCGGTCGTCTCCGACGATATCCAGGTCGATACGGCAGCTCCCACTTCGCCCACCATCAGCATCAACGGTGGGGCGGCGTACTCCTCGAGTGCGACGGTCGATCTGGCCTTGAGCGCCATCGGCGCGACCGAGATGATGGTCAGCAATGATTCCGGCTTCGCCGGCGCCTCTTGGGAGGCCTACGCGACCTCCAAGACCGGCTGGGTGTTGACGGCCGGCGACGGCGCCAAGACCGTCTATGTGCAGTACCGCGATGCGGCCGGCAACGTCTCGTCGACAGCGAGTGACGGCATCACGCTGGACACGGTCGACCCGGCCGGCACAGTGACGATCGATGCCGGCGCGACGTATGCGACCAACGCCAACGTCCCCCTGGCTCTGACAGCCAGCGCGGATACCGCGATGATGATGATCTCCAACGACGCCGCCTTCACCGGCGCGTCGTGGCAGCCCTACGGTGCGACCGTCCCGGTCTGGACGCTTCCGGCCCCCGACGGCACCAAGACCGTCTATGTGAAGTTCAAGGACTTCGCGGACCGCGAAAGCCTGGTGGTCACCGACACCATCATCCTGGACACCACGGCGCCGCGCATCAACTACTTGACCGACACGCCGGACCCGGTACGTCCGCGGGTCGGCCAGAAGACCAAGTTCAGCTTCAACCTGTCTGAGGCCGGGACCATCACCGTCTGGGTCCGTAGCGGCTCCACCGGCCACCTGGTGCGCACCATCACTAAGGTCAAGCCGGCCGGTTGGAACAAGACCTACTGGGACGGCCGCAACGCCGGCGGTAGCCTGGTCCCGGCGGGCACCTACAAGTACAAGATGAAGGTCAAAGACGCGGCGGGCTGGTACACGATTAGTTCGTACCACTCGATTCGCGTGATTCGGTAGCAGCGAGGTGAAGCGGCGGGGGCCGCGCGCGCCCTAGGGCGGCGCGGCCCCGACTGCGGCCTGTGCGGCCCACAGGGTGGGCCGTGGCGCGGCCTGACGGCCGTAGGCCGCAAAGCCGCAGCTATTTGACATGGTACCGCTTCCGTAGTAGGTTTTGTGAGAGTCAGGCACGGCTCTTCCAAACAAGACGGGATTCACGGGGCTTGAGTCGTGTATGCGGAATGACGACATTCCAATAAGATTCGCACCCTGATTGCACAACTGGCTGTCGTACGATCGTCTTGCCGCTAGAGACCGGAACCCGAGAGGCACTCGGGCGTCGGCGTCACATGAGACGTCAGGCGTAAACCATAGGTCCGGTCGCCGAGATTGTGGAGGTGCTTGGGCATGGGGAAATCGCGCGGGTCAAAGCTTAGCTCCCGAACAAGAACGATTCTGATCGCAGTCAGTTTGGTGCTTATCGGCGTCGTGGCTCTGGCGACCGTGGGCCAGGGTGCCATCGCCAACCTGGCCGCTTCGCTCCAGGGCAAGCGGATGGCGTCGGCCAACACAGGGCCGACCATCGCAAAGGCTTCGGCCGAGGATGGCGGCTGGACGCCGGACCCGTATCTCTCCAAGCTCATCATCGCCGAGCAGCAGGAGAGCCGCGAGTACTACAGGCGCCTGGCCGAAGGGCAGATCACCAAGATAGTCGTGCTTGGCGTCTACAAAGACAAGAAGACCGGCAAGACGGTGCTCAGGTTGCAGGCCAGCTTCGGCGACCTCGGCGGCGACCAGGACTTCCGGGCCGAATTCACCAAAGACGCAGGCAAGTGGTTCCTCTTCCAGACCACCCAGGGCAGCGCGCTCGCTTCGGTCGCCAACATCGGTGGGAACGAGGAGGCGCTCGGCCGGCGTCTTCTGCGCCAGCAGCGCAAGAACCAGGCCGTCCTGCGGGACCTCGTCAACAACAAGATCAAGTGGCTCGAGATTCGCAGCGTCGACCGCAAGCTCAACAAGTCGACTCTGGATTGCGTCTTGCGCTATCGTGACGGCTCGACTAAGAGGGGCACCATCGAGATGCAGTACATGAGCGGGTACTGGTATGTGGTCAGCATCAAGAAGGCTTAGCTAGAGAGTGGAGCTGCGCGACTACCTGCGCGTCATATCGGTCCGCAGATGGATAGTCATCCAAGCCGTCGTGGTGGTCACCGCCGCGGCGGCTATCGCTTCCCTGCTGCAACGTCCCATATATGAGGCCGAGAGCGTACTCCTAGTCAAGGAGCGGAGCGCCGGCAGCAGTATCTTCGGCGCCGCGCTCCCGGGGCTCTCGATCCAGCCTGAGCGTTCCATCCAGACCCACGTGAAACTCCTCAAGATGCCCGCCATCGCCGAGGGGGCCGCGCGCCGCGTGGCGTCCGGGGGGCAGGGACGGGTGGCCCCGGAGGAGCTCCTCTCGGAGCTGTCGGTCGATGTGGACCCGCAGACCAACCTCATCTACGTCAAGGTGCAGGACGCATCTCCACGGCGGGCTGTGGCCATCGCCGATGCCGTCGCGCGCCAGTATGCCGCCTCCAATCGCGCGCTGAACACCGCCGAGATAGAGAACGCCCGGGAGGAAGTCTCGTTCAAGCTGCGGGACACCGAGGAGGACATCTACACCCTGGGGCGGATAATCGCGAGCAAGGGCAGGACCAAGCAGACGACCACCAAGCGGGTGAAGGTCAGGGTCCCCGCTACGAGGGCGACGGCCGGCGCGACAGGTACAGCCGCCGGCAGGACCGTCACCAAGCTCGTCAGAACGACCACGGTGAAGCGTCTGCCGCGGATCGCGGTCAAGAACGCGGCGGCACGTCTCAGGATGGCGATGGGTGTCTACCAGATGCTCGCTTCCAAAGAGGAAGAGCTGAAGATCAGCCGGTCGATGGAGCCGGGGGAGACGGTGCTCATCCAGCGCGCCCAGAAGCCGGGGGGGCCGGTCAAGCCGACGCCGGCCCGGAACACCGTCCTCGGGCTGGTGCTGGGGCTCTCGCTGGGGGTCGGCATGGCGTTCCTTATCGAATACCTGGACAACACGATAAAGACCCCGGAGGACGTCGAGCACTACTTCCACCTTCCGCTGCTCGGCCAGATTCCGATCAACGATCCTGAACTGGGCCAGAAGGCCCCGCCGCTGGTTGTCACCCCCGGTGCCAAGACCAACGCGGCGGAAGCGTACCGGGCGCTCCGGACCAGCCTCTCCTACCTCGATTATGAGGGCAAGGTGAAGACCATCCTGGTGACCAGCGGCAAGCCGGGCGAGGGCAAGACCAGCGTGGTCGTGAACCTGGGGACCGCTCTGGCGCACGCCGGCCAGCGGGTGCTGGTGATCGACTGCGACCTGCGCAAGCCCAAGCTCCACCGCACGCTGGGTCTGATGAACAGCAAGGGGCTCACCAGCGTGCTGGCCGGAAAGGCCACACTGGAGGAGGCCGTGCAGAAGACCGGCCAGGATGGGCTGCACGTCATCACCAGTGGGCCCGTCCCGCCGAACCCGAGCGAGCTGCTGAACTCCTCGCGCATGGACGGTCTCCTGCGGGCGTGCGCCAAGGTGGCCGACGTGGTCTTCTTGGATTCCCCGCCGGTTCTGGCGGTCACCGACTGCGCGGTGCTGGCGCCCAAGGCCGACGGTGTGCTCATCGCGGCGGCCGTCGGAGAGACGGGTCGCGAGGAGGCGCGCCGGGTGGTCGAGGTCCTCTCCGGCGAGCCTATCCGGCTGCTGGGCGTGGTGCTGAACAAGGTTCCGGTCGGCGGGCGCTACGGGTACTATTACTACTACTCGTACGACTACGCGCCGGACACGGAGGCGTGAGATGAACGAATTGCCGATCAGCGCTGAGCTCCTGGAGATACTGGCGTGCCCCAAGTGCAAAGGTGAGCTGGAGCTGGTCGCGGCGGAGCTTATCTGCCACGCGTGCCGCCTGGCCTACCGCATCGAAGACGGCATCCCCATCATGCTGATCGACG
>CAYWVN010000033.1:0-14366 GCA_964461725.1 uncultured Coriobacteriia bacterium
CCGGAGTAGTCGAACTCGCAGGCCTGCCCGATGACGATGGGGCCGGAGCCGATGATCAGGATCTTCTTGATGTCGTCGCGGCGCGGCATCAGGCTCCGCCTCCGCCGCCGGCGGGTGTCCGAGCAACATCGGCCCGCGCGGCCGCCATCATCGCGATGAACTCGTCGAAGAGGTACCCGCTATCGTGTGGGCCGGGCGATGACTCGGGATGATACTGCACCGAGAACGCGGGCACGTCCAGGCAACGCAGGCCCTCGACGGTGCCGTCGTTCAGATTCAGGTGCGTGATCTCGATTCGTCCGAAGTCCCTGGACGCACCCGACCAACCGCCTCGCTCGACCGCCTCGCCTACCCGCCACGAGCGGGACGACACGCCCAGCGACTCCGCGTCCACCGCGAATCCGTGGTTCTGCGAGGTGATCTCGACCCTCCCGCTGGTCAAGTTCTTCACCGGATGGTTGGCGCCCCGGTGACCGAACTTCAACTTGTAGGTCTTGCCGCCGAGCGCCAGGCTGAGCAGCTGGTGCCCCAGGCAGATGCCGAAGACCGGCTTGTTGCCCACCAGTTGCCGGATGGCTGAGGCCGCATAGGTGAGCGGCTCCGGGTCGCCGGGGCCATTCGAGAGGAAGACGCCGTCCGGATCGATGGCGAGCACCTCGTCGGCTGTCGTGGACGCGGGCACGACCATTACCCGGCAGCCGCGTCCTTCAAGGCTCTCCAGAATGTGCCGCTTGATGCCGTAGTCGTAGGCCACGACGTGGAAGACGCCGTCACCGCGCTCCGCACCGCCCGGGCGCCCCGCGCCGCCGCCACCGAAGACGTATGGCTCTCCGACCGTCACTTCCCGGACCAGATCGCGCCCCACGATGCCGGCCGAGCCACGGGCCTTCCCGACCAGGCTGTCCCTATCGCCATCTTCGCTCGAAATGACGCCTTTCATGGCGCCGGCTGAGCGGATGTGCCGCGTGAGCGCTCGGGTGTCGATCCCCTCGATGCCGACCACACCCGCGCCGGCCAAGTAGTCGTGCAGATCGCCCGTCGACCGCCAGTTGCTGGCCACACGCGAGCTCTCACGGACAACGAAGCCTTCCGCGAACAGGCGGCGGGACTCCGTGTCCTCCTCGTTGACGCCATAGTTACCTATCAGCGGATACGTCATCGTGATGATCTGGCCCGCATAGGATGGGTCCGTCAGGATCTCCTGGTAGCCGGTCATGCTGGTGTTGAAGACGACCTCCCCATAGCGCTCGCCGGTCGCACCCAAGGAACGACCTTCGAACATGGTGCCATCCTCCAACGCCAGCCGGCACGGCTTGCCGCTCACGCCAGGACACCCTCCCTCATCACCGGCCGGCCGTCTACCAGCACGTCGCGGGCCCGGCCCTTGACGGACCACTCGGCGAACGGCGTGTTGCGGGACATCGACTCGAATCCGTCAGGCGCCACGGTCCAGTGAGCGGACGGATCGATGACCGTGACATCGCCGGGGCGCCCCTCCGCCAGGCAGCCACCCGGCAACCTGAATATTCCAGCCGGCCGCGCGCTCATCGCCTCGATCAGCCGCGAGAGTGGGGCCTTCCCGCGCTCCACGAACTCGGCCAGGGCCAGGCCCAGGGCGGCCCCGAGCCCGATCACCCCGAAGGCCGCCCGGTCGAACTCCAGCTCTTTCTCCTCGGGCGCGTGCGGGGCGTGGTCGGGGGCGACGCAATCGATGGTCCCGTCCTCAAGCGCCGCCCACAGCGCCTCGCGGTCCCCTTCGGTTCTTAGCGGTGGGTTCATCTTGAAGTTGGTGTCATACTCACCGGCTGCCTCCTCGGTGAGCAGCAGGTGGTGCGGCGTCACGTCGCAGCTCACTGCGAGACCCTCCGCCTTGGCCCGCCGGACCAATTCGGCGGTTTGCGTGCTGCTCACGTGGGCGATGTGCACCCGGCCGCCGGTCAGCCGGACGAGCGCGATGTCCCGGGCGACCATGGACTCCTCGGCGGCCGCCGGCATTCCGCGCAGTCCCAGGCGGGTCGAGACCCGCCCCTCGTTCATGTGACCGCCGTCAGTCAACGACAGATCCTCGGCATGCGATACCACCGGCCGCTCGAACAGTGTCGAGTACTCCAGCGCGCGACGCATCAGCTCAGCGTTCATGACCGGCCGGCCGTCGTCGGAGAAGCCCACGGCCCCGGCTGCGGCCATGTCGCCCAGCTCGGCCAGCTCCTTGCCGTCGAGGCCCTTGCTGACCGCTCCGATCGGATAGACGCGCACCATTCCCTGGCGGCTCGCCTTCTCATAGACCAGGCTGACCTCGGAAGCCGAGTCGACAGGCGGCCGGGTGTTGGCCATACACACAACCGCGGCAAACCCGCCCTTGGCCGCCGCCCGCGTGCCGGAAGCGATCGTCTCCTCGTCTTCCCGGCCGGGCTCGCGGAGATGCGTGTGAACGTCGATGAGACCCGGCGCCACGATCATACCCTTGGCGTCGATCGTCTCGACCTTCTCGCCACGCGGCTTCACGCCACGGCCCACTTTCTCGATGACGCCTCGCGTGATCAGCACATCGGCCACACTGTCCCGGCCCGACGCCGGGTCTACGACGCGGCCGCCCTTGATGAGCAGGCTAGTCACCGCCACCACCCCCGCCGGCGCCCTCGCCCCGCGCACCCCCGGACAGCAGGAAGAGCACCGCCATCCTGACGGCGATGCCGTTGGCCACCTGGGCCGTGATCAGCGCCTGCGGCAGATCCGCGACCTCGGACGATATCTCCACTCCCCGGTTCATCGGACCTGGATGCATAACCAGCGCCTCGGGGGGCGCCAGGGCCAGCTTGGCGGAATCCAACCCGTAGAGCTTCGCGTATTCCCTGAGGCTCGGCAGCAGGTTCTGGGCCTGTCGTTCCAGCTGCAGCCGGAGAAGGTAGACGACGTCCGTGTCCGGGAGGACATCTTCCAGATGGTGGCTCACCTCGGCCCCCAAGCTCTCGACGTCTGGCGGAATCAAAGTTGGCGGCCCGACGACCGTCACCTGTGCCCCCATCTTGGTCATCGCCAAGATGTTAGAGCGGGCCACGCGGCTGTGCGCGATGTCACCCACGATGGCGATCCGAAGCCCTTTCAGTCGCCCGAGGCTCTCCCGGATGGTGAAGAGATCGAGGAGCGCCTGGGTGGGGTGCTCGTGGCTGCCGTCGCCGGCGTTGACGACCGAGGCCTTGGTGTACCCGGCCAGGAGCTTCGGCCCGCCGGGACTGCTGTGGCGCACCACCACGATGTCTGGATTCATCGCCTCGAGGGTCTTCGCCGTGTCCTTGAGGCTCTCACCTTTCACGACCGAGCTGGACTTGGCCGAGATGTTAACGATATCGGCCGAGAGCCGCTTGGCCGCCAGGTCGAAGGACGTCATGGTGCGGGTGCTGGGCTCGAGGAAGAGGAGCACGAGCGTGCGCCCCTGGAGCGTCGGCACCTTCTTGACCGCCCGCTCGGCGACCTGCTTGAACGCCCCAGCCTGGTCGAGGATCAGCTCGATCTCGGCCGGCGACAACTGCTCGATAGAGAGCAGGTCCTTGCACGAAAGGCTGCGCAGCTCATCGACACCTGCCGTCGACAGCCCTTTCGCCTTGCCGGCCCGGGCCGCCGTCTTGCGGCCCGTCGTCCGGCCCGTCTTGGTGGCTACTTGTGCCACAGTGCGTCCCTCCCCCGCTTCGCGGTCACGCCGGAGCTCCCGGCTCCGGCGGACTCTCCAGGCTACTCGCGGACGATGACGACCTCTTCGGTCCCGTCCGGCTCCTTCAGGTTGACCTCGACCTTCTCCTGGCTCGAGGTCGGGATGTTCTTGCCGACGTAGTCGGCCCTTATCGGCAGCTCGCGATGGCCCCGGTCCACCAAGACCGCCAGCTGGATCGAAGACGGTCGCCCGAAGTCCATGATGGCGTCCATCGCCGAGCGGATAGTCCGTCCCGTGTAGAGCACGTCGTCAACCAAGACGACGGTCAGGTCGGTCACATCGAAGTCGATCTCAGTCCGACGGACCTCGGGCTGCGGATGACGCGCTAGATCGTCGCGGTAGAAGGTGATGTCCAGCATGCCGAGCGGCACGCGGGTCCCCTCGATGTCGGCGATCTTGTCGGCCAGCCGCTCCCCCAGGTAGACCCCTCGGGTGCGGATGCCGACCAGACTCAGCTTCTTGGCGCCCTTGTTCCGTTCGATTATCTCGTGGGCGATACGCGTGAGCGCCCGTGCGATGCCTGCCTCGTCGATCAGCAGGGCACGCTGCTTCGCTGCTGCAACCGCTTCTTCCCCGGCCATGCGCGCTACCTCACCTCCCCGTCAGTAGGCAAAACAAATGCCCTCAGCCGCGTCCAGCGCATGCTTCCGAGGGCTTTCTCGTTGGTATTCATGTTGACAGCTCCTTGCTAGCCTCACTGGACTAGTCTTAAAGGCCGCCGTGACTATAGCAGGGGATCCCGCGCGCGGTCAAGAAAACGCGCTATTCGGGAAACGCGCTATTCGGGCGCCACCCATTGATCGACGAGCCACTTCCCCCCGACCCGCACGACGATGAACAAGCGCGTGAAAGTCGCCGGGTTGCCCGGGATGTCCTCGTGGTCCTCGCGGACGCGGATCTCGAACTTGTCCGGCGCCTGGCGGGTCGTCTTGGTGATCTCGTACGACTTCAGCACCACCGGGTCCGCGAAGACGGTGCCCGGGTCGAATCGACCCCTCAGCCGCACGGTCATGAGCGCCCGCATGCCATCGGCGTCCCCGGCCTGATACTCCTCTGTGAACTGGGCGACCACGCTCTCAGCCGCGCTCTTGTCGACGGCTTGCTGTTCCCCGAGCCTCTGCTGCTCCAGCGCCTTGCGCCGCGCCTCAGCGGCCCTGCGGCGGGCCGCCTCTCCGGCTTTGGCCTTCTCGGCCAGCCCCGCGACCATCATGCCCATCTGCCACACCTCGCGGGGAACGCGATCGTCCGTGAACGGCGCCAGGCCGACGAACGCATCGCAGGGAGCTTCTGCTTCCCCCGCGAGCGCACTCAGCCGGGCGGCGTCGTCGCGCCGCACCGTGGCGGGCGCGTCCAGGACCACCTGCGCCGCAGCCAGATACGTCCGATACTTCTGCAGGCCTTCGGCCAGCATACGATGTGCCGCGGCGTACTGGGCCGGAGGCGTCAAGCCGGCCACCCGCGAGATGTCCGTATCCAGGTCGGACGTCAGATCACGGTTGGCCCGCGCCAGCACCGGGAAGTCGTTCACCGATGACGCCCGATTGAGCGCCTGGACGTAGCTATCGCTGCGCGTGACGACGTCCGACCAGGCGCTCTCCGCCTGCCGGGAATAGTCGGCCGATACCTGTCCGCTCATGAGATACCACACGCCCGCCGCCCCGCCCAGCGCGACCAGGACGAGCACCGCCAGGACGGCCGCGATCACTCCAGGGCGCGCGTACCATGGCTTGGCCGGCGGCACGGCCCGGCGCTCCGCGGCGATCTCGGACCTCCCCGGCTCTCGACGTTCCTCCAGCGCGGCGTCGGCCCAGTCATCCTCGCGACCCTCGGACTCGCCGGCCGTATCGGATTCGCCAACGGCGCCCGTCTCGAGCACCGTGGTCTCCTCCGCACTCGCAAAAGGGTGTCCGCAACCATGACACACGCGGCTATCAGGATCGTTCACGGCCCCGCAGACCGGACACGTCTTCACGTCACCCTCCTCCCGACCGCCCAGTGGCGGCCCGCAGCGTTTGGCGGTTCCATCCGGCTACACTATAATACCTGCCACGACCTGTTGGAACCTGCCGTATCCTCCGGTTGCGGTCAGTCGGTAACCTTCGAGCACGGCACCTACAGGATTGGTGGCAGGTGCGCGACCCAGGGTGGCGACCCTGGTGCTTCGCAGTCACGGGCCTACTCGCAATCGCGTTGACCCTCAACTCCAGCCCAGCCGCCGCAGTTCCAGGCAAGCGACACGGTAAGGTCCGCATCTCTGCTCACGTCAAGGGCACGCTGACCATCGTGGTCGCGTCTGACCAGGCGCTCGCCGTCACCAAGAGCAACGTGGAGTACGGATTGAGCCTCGATCGCATCGACGGTCGCGATGTGTGGACAGCGGTAGTGAAACCACTCTAGGTGCATGCGCACCCCACACAGTGACAGAGCCTGCCTTGACCCGTGCGCATGCCGGGGGTCGGCCATCCGGCCGTCAACCGCCCGGCCAATCGTCCCAGTCATCCTCATCGTCCATCGCGGACAGCCGGCGCCGCTTCTTCACCTTCCAGACTACGACGGCGACGAGCAGGAGCGCGGGCAAAGCCATCCACGCGATGTCCCGCAGATACGACAGGTAGATGGACTCACGCTCCGCGCGCGAGAACTCACGCCAGCTCCGCTCCAGCCGAGACGGCTCCACACCGTAGACCGCGACGAACGCCTCGCGGAACCCGGTCCCCCGCTTCACCTGCCGCGCGACGCGGAACAGCTTGGCCTCACCGTACTTGTCCACCAGGAAGCGCACGGCCAGGTAGCCGTCCGCCGCCACCCGCGCGGGATCCGTGTCCTCGGGTGTGCCCGGGCGGGTCAGCTCCCTCAGCGCAGGTACGTCCTGGGAGAGCGCCAACCGCTCCAACGCCATGCCCTCCAAACCCGGCCTTGCCTGGTATGTGGCCAGACCCTCCACGAACCAGGGCGGGATGCCCCAGGGGTGGGAGACTTCCCATAGCAGCAGCGTGTGGGCAACCTCATGACGCACAGTGATCTCAGGCATGCCGGCCGTCATGTCCACCCAGATGACGCGCTGCGCCGGACGGGCCAGCCCGGCCGTTCTGAGGCCCGCCGGCCGGGGACCGGCGGCGGCCCGGAAGGCGCTCGCGCGGCCGTAGATGTAGATGATAGTAGGCGGAGGGCGAGAATCCAGCTCGATCGACATGCGCCGGTACGCCTCTTCGGCCCAGCCGGCCACGGCACGCGCCCCCGAGGTGCCCTCTGCATACACGCGGAAATGTGCGGTAGCGGCCTGGGGCGTGGGTGAGGGGGTCGCGCCGGCGCCTCCCTCGACGGCCCAGGCGGTCGCGGCAAGACCCGCAGCGGGCGCGTGCCACAACAGAACACCGGCGCACAGCGCCGTGACGAGCCTGTATGGTCTTCCTGCGCCGCCGGAGCGGACAGTCTGCGGCGGTTTCCTTGGCATTGTCACACCCCGCTGGTACTGTAGCACACAGCATCTGCCACCAAGGCGGCCGCGCGCTTCACCAGCGCGGCGGCACGCCGAACGTCGAAGGAGCTTGACCAAACGTGCTCCGCCTCAGCTACTCATCGGTATCCGCCTATCTCAAATGCCCACTCTCCTACAAGTTCAGGTACGTCGATCGCCTTCCGACCAAGAAGACCCCAGCCCTGGCGTTCGGGAGTAGCCTTCACGGGGCACTCGAGAAGTTCTACTCTCAGCCCGTGCCGGAGCCGCCCACGCTTGAGCGGTTGCTGACGATGCTCGACGAAAGCTGGATCTCCGAAGGGTACGCGGACGTCGAAGAGGAAGCCAAGTACCGGGAGCACGGCCGGCAGGTGCTGGCCGGCTTCTACGATACAAACGCCGCCGCGTATCACGTCCCGGCCGCCGTGGAGGAGAAGTTCCGGCTCGAGCTCGACGGCGTCCTGCTGTCCGGCGTCATCGATCGCCTGGACCGCCTGGGGGACGGCGGCTATGAGATCATCGACTACAAGTCCAATCGCCGGCTTCCGGCGCGAAAGTACGTGGAGCAAGACCTGCAGCTATCCATCTACCATATGGCCGTGGAGCGCGTCTGGGGCATAACCCCGAGCCGGGTGACGATGTACTACCTGGTGCACAATCAACCGTTAAGCTTCCAGCGTACCGCGCGAGACGTCGCCGAAGCCGAGGAGACGGTGCTGAGAACGGCCACCCTCATCGGTGAAGGTCGCTTCGAGCCGACCCCCAACCGACTATGCGACTGGTGCGACTATCGAACCCTCTGCCCGCCACACGCCCCTCCACACTCCGCTCCCTCGACTACCGCGCCCCGCATGTAGTACCATCGCCTGGGCGCCAACCCGCTCGAGCTCTCCTGTCGGCACTTGGATTCCGGGGGGTAGAACATGAGCTCCACAGTCAGACGCTCTCTCGTCGCCGCCTTGCTCGCCCTCTCATTCTTGTCCTTTCCCACGTCAGCATTCGCCGACCGGGCCATCGGGCTCTCCACCCCCAAGTTCAAGTTCAGCCTCCCGCCTGGTGGCACAGGGCGTGGCCGGATCGAGGTCTCGAACGAGGGCACAGAGGACCTCCAGTATGTCCTGGTCTATTCGGCCGACGTCGTGATGGACAAGAAGGGCAACAGCCTATACAAGGTCCCGGGCCGCAACGCTCCCTTCATGTCCTCACCCGCCTTGTGGATGACCGTCAAAGTGGCCGACCCGACCAAGATCTACCGCAATACGTCGTTCATCTCGCTCCGTCGCGACCAGCGCCAGCCGGTATCTTTCTCCATCCAGGCTCCGTTTGATGCGGCGCCGGGGGACTACACCGCCATCCTCTTCTTCGAGATGCTGCCGCCGCAACCCGGGAAGGCCGCCTCCCGGTCGCTGATCGGCGGCCGTCTGGGCGCGCGGGTGTCGCTACGCGTGCTTGGCCAGATCCGGCGACAGACGGAACTCAGACCATTCAGCGTCCCCTACTACGTCATCGGCAACTCCATCCCCTATTCGATGACGGTGCGCAACACGGGCAACGTAGACCAGCCTTTCACCATCAGACTGGATGTCATCGACCGCAGCGAAGCGATCGTGAAAGCCGCCTTGATCGAGCGCGCCGGCTATATCTACGCGAAGCGCTCGCGGGACTATGGCGGCAACCTCAGTGTCAGCAGCCTGCCCATAGGTTCCTATGTCATGCGCCTGAGGACAGTGCTCCAACCTACGATCCACGGCGAAGCGACCCGGACCATCACCAAGACCAGGCGGTTCTGGATCATTCCCGGCTGGACTTACAACCTGGGCGTCGGACTGGGAGTCGTACTCATCCTTGCGTTCGGGTACGTGGCGCAGCGAGTAGTAAGAGGGATCGGGACGCGCCTCCGCGCCTCCGCGGCGCGCCGCAGGCAAGCCCCCTCCCCCTCTCCCGAGACTGTGTCGCCCCCGTCCGTCCCCAAGCCTCGCCGCAGGTTCCTTCGCAGAGCGCGCCCGTCGGCCGAGGATGCCCCTTCGGAGGCACCGACCATCACGGAAGCAGAACCCGCACCCGAGTTCGAGCCCGAACCCGCGCTTCCAGTCGAGCCCGAACCGATTCCGGAGCCTGAGCCGGTGCCGGAACCCGAGCCCGAACCGGCCCCACCATCGCCCAAGAGACCGCCCCCCCGCCGGCCGGTCACACAAAGCCGCGGCGCGGCCGCTACCACGCGGCCTTCATCAGAGGGTCTGAGCACAAGCGAGAGGGTCGCCCAGATCAGAGCCGCCAGGGGACTAGACTCAGCCAGGAAGAAGAAGGTCGGAGAGGATGAAGGCGGCCAGGCCGAGCCGGACGACGAGAACTAGACGATCTGGTTGAGGCACCGATGACTCAGCGTCCTTGCCTGAACAGGCCGTTTGGGGGGAATCGGGCTCCCGCAATTGCTTACGGCCTGGCCACCAACGTGTATACCAGGACTCCACCGCGATAACTCCTGCTCGCCTCCAAGGCGAGATTGCTCTTGAGACCTAACCGGTTCGCGCCTAGTGACATGACCGCACGCCCTTGCACACGGGCGGTGATACTCACTGTGTTGCCCGCAACGGCCATGCTTGCGGCGGAGAGAGTGATGAGCAGCGCGGCGGCCAAGACTCTGATTCCTCGGCCCATCGCCTTCATCTTGCCCACCTCCCCAAACGCGTTCCGCCTCCACTGTTTGGTTCGGTCTCCGGGCGGTCCCGCGACATCCCCTGTACGGGCCATTCTCAGACCATCCCTGCAGCTAGGGTGGCCTATGGCTCGTCTGGGCCGGGGCTCCCTCGGGAGGCGTATGGTGGGGCAAACCCAGGTGGGTGACGATTCGTCACCCGCTTGGGAAGATCACCTGGAGGATGCGCTGCGACACGCGGTCTGTGGGGCTCTGACCGTGAAGGACGAACGGAGGGCGCCGAGACTAGCGAGGCGTGGCCGTGTAGGTGATCGACGTGTCGTAATCCCCGGCCGGGACATCGAACCCCAACTGGAGTTGGTACATCTCCTGCCATTCATATGTGCCGGCCTGGTGGTTGCTTTCCAGCATTCCCGAGCTGGAGAACGGCACGTACCCGCCTTCGTGCCGATAGCTCAGATGAGAGATGCTCACGCCGCGCTGGAAACCATGGGCGCGATACGCCAAATCGAACGGGCGCCCGGAGGTGACGCGGAGCACGGGGCCGGCAAGCGTCCGAGTAGCTCCCGGCTCCAGGGAGCCAAAATCGATGGAAGCGCCGCTCACGCTTAGAGCTAGTGTATCGGCCCCGGGATGGGGCTCGGTCGCGGACCCCGAGGTTTGAGGAGCCGTTCCCTCTGAGCTCGCGGGCGTGCCCTCCGGTCCCGGCCCGCCGGATGACTCTGGTTGGCCCGTCGGGGTGTCATCAGACGGAGCACCCTGGTCGCCCACACTCTTCGTGTCGTCGGCCGAGGGGACCGACGGCGACTGCGCACCTGAAACTGCAGAGCCCGTCGTGTCGTCTTGCGCCAGGGCCACAGGCCATTGCGCGAACACGATGAAGAGCGCTGCCAGGACACAACAAACCCGGGTCAAAGTTACCTCCGCAACGGGTGGATATAATTGTAGCACGACGAGACCCCCGCCCTTAGGCGGGGGCCGTCACCCCTCTGGACTTCCGGAAGACAGTTGCGTCGCCTACTACAGGTTCTGCACCGCGCCGTAGGTAACGGTACCGCTAAGGTTGTCATTTGCAGGAACGTTGTAGTCCGTGAGCAGTATGGTGTAGTTATAGTTGTACGTCGTGTCGCCCGTCGGAGCCGCACCGTTCAGCGTCCCGGCCGCCGCGAACGGCGTCCCATCGTAGCGGAGCTGGCTGATCGCGCTGGTGCCAACGCTGTAGGTCAGTCCGGCCGCGGTGTAGGTGTAGTTGTACGGCTTGTTCGACTTCACCTGGACGGAAGCCACCTGCGCTGCCGTCTCGACCTCGGGCACGACATCACCCACGTTGACGTTCGGAGTGGTCACATTCAGCGTGATCTTCGGCTTTGCCGTGGCCGCCACGCTCACTGTGCTGCCTCCGTAGGCGGGCAGTGAATACGCGACTAGGAGGAACAGCGCCGCTGTGATCAATGCGAGTTTCTTCATTCCCAGTCACCTCCCTTCTGCTTTCAGAAATCGTATCCGGTGCCTCAACCGGACTTGTTCCCGTGGTAACCCGTTTGGGTGACTGGTGCTCACCCATAGTGGCTACCGTACACTCCCTTCATCGGCAGAGCGCCGGTCACACTTTAGAGGTGAGACGGGTTTTTTTCGAGGTCTTGGGTGCTACCGAAGCTCCTGGAGGATTCGCGCCAGGTCTTCGGGTAGATCATCTTTGAAGAACACCCGCTCTCGCGTCCGTGGGTGGACGAACTCCAGCCGGCGGGCGTGGAGGAACTGCCGCGAGAGCCCCGGCGGTTTCCCGGCCCTTCGCCCCCCGTAGGTCGGATCGCCGGCCACCGGGTAGCCGGCGTAGGCCAGGTGGACCCGGATCTGGTGCGTCCGTCCGGTCAGCAGCCGGAGCTCCAGCAGGGAGTACTCGCCCACTCTCTCCGCGACACGGTAGCGGGTCTCCGCCTCCCGGCTGCCCCTGCCCGCGACGGCCATCTTCTTGCCGTCCCTCGGGCTGCGGCCTATCGGCGCCCGGATCAAACCCTCGGGGGGTTCCGGGGACCCGTGCACCAGGGCCACGTACTCCCGCTTGACCAACCTCTCCTTCAGCTGGCGTGAGAGCGCCGCGTACGCCTCGTCAGTCTTGGCGACCACCATCAGGCCGGACGTGTCTTTGTCCAAGCGATGCACGATCCCCGGCCGGTAGGGCGCCCCCGGCGCTGCGCGGAGCGCCGGCACGTGCGCCAGGAGCGCATTCACCAGAGTGCCGGACGGGTGCCCGGCGGCCGGATGGACGACCATGCCGGCGGGCTTAGAGAGCACGATGAGGTCGTCGTCCTCGAAGATGATATTGAGAGGCAGCGGCTCGGCCTGGACGGCCGTCTGGTCGGGTTCGGGAATCGTGTAGGTCACCTGCTCGCCGGCCGCCACCTTGTGATGCTTGGCCACGACCGCTCCGTCCACTTCGACCAGCCCCTGCTCTATGAGCTGCTGGCCGAACGCCCGAGAGCGGATTCCCGGACGGCGGGTCAGCCAGAAATCCAACCTCTCCCCGGCCTCGTCATCAGACACCGAGCACGTGTGGGTCCCGGACATGCCCTACTCCCCCGCCGGCCCGTCTTCCCCCGCCCGTGCCTCCCCCGGCGCCAGCCACACGCCGAGCATCACGGCGCCAAAGGCGAATAGGCCGATACTCACCATCTGAGACCCACTCAATGGCCCCAGCAGATTCGGATTGGTCCTCCAGGTCTCGACCACGAAACGCGAAATGGAGTAGCCGATGACGTACATCCAGAACAGCGCACCGTCGCGCAGACCCCGCCCGCGGAGCCGCCAGAGCACCGCGAACAACACCACGTTGTATAGCGCCTCATACAGCTGCGTGGGATGAACAGCCGACGTTCCCGGCCTCATCCGGGTGGTGAAGTACTGCACCTCCAGTCCACCCAGGTCGAACAGCCGATGCGGCACCACGTCGGTCGGGAAGCGAACGCCCCACGGCATCCGCGTGGCGATCCCGCCGCAGCACCCGTTCAGGAAACAGCCCAGCCGCCCGATGGCGGCGCCGGCAGCCAGCGCCGGAGCCGACACGTCCGCGACCGTCCATGGCGGCAGCCCTCGCCACCGCACGACCGCAAGCATCGCCAAGCCGCCACCGATGAAACCGCCGTACCACACCAGCCCACCCTGCCAGATGGCGAAGATCTCGCCCGGACGGACGGCGAAGAGCATCCAGTTGTTGGCGACGAAGGCCAACCTCGCCCCCACAATGCCGCCTACGGCGGCGACCAGCGCCAGATCGTAGACCAGTCCGGGTTCCAGCCCGCGGCGCCCGAACTCCCTCGCCGCGACGAAGGCCGCCCCCACAAACCCGAGGGCCATCATGAAACCGTAGGAGTACAGGATGACGGGCCCGATTTGGAGCAGCTCAGGATACATGCTCGCCGGACCTTTCCGCGCGGTACGTCATCAGCATCGCCAGGACAAGCACACCCACGCCCGCCACGATGGCGCTATCGGCCACGTTGAAGATCGGCCATATCCTGATGTCGAGGAAGTCTGTGACTCGCCCAAACGCCACCCGATCCACGAGGTTGCCGAGCGCCCCCCCCAGCTCGAGCCCGAGCGCCCCTTCTACCAGTCGGCCATGCGGACGGCCCACGAAATAGTAGATGCCGATAACGACGACCACCAGTGCCGTCACAACGAGAAAGAGCGGTCGCCGGTTCTCCAAGAGACCAAAGGCGGTGCCGGTGTTGTTCACGTGTGTCAGATGAAGGATCTCGCGCAGGATGGGAACAGACTGGTTGAGCTCGAGGTAGTGCCTGACTAGGAACTTGGCGACCTGGTCGATGAGGATCACAAGCAGGGCGATAGCGATGAGGATCAATCCGGACGCCCCGTCACCGGCTCTGCTCTTCCTTCTTCTTGCACTCGATGCACATGTCCGCGTAGGGCAGCGCCTTCAGGCGGGCCGGGTCGATCTCCTGCCCGCAGCGCGTGCACCGCCCATAGGTACCCGCGTCGACGCGGGCCAGCGCCGCATTCACTTGCCCGAGGATGTCCTTCACGTTGCACTCCAGCGAGAGGTCGCGCTCGCGGTCGAAAGTCGCGCTGCCGGCGTCGGCTTGGTGATCCAAGTACGCGTTCTCCCCGCTGACGTCGTTCTGGGACTCGCGCAGGCTACCGCGCTCGATGTTGACGATCTCCTCCTCGAGCCGTACCTTCTCCGCGCTCAGATGTTCTCTGGCCGCCGCCAACTTCATCTTGTCCACTAGAAACACTCCGTTCAGGTCTGTCGAAAGAATTATACCCTCATGCGCCAAAAGCGGCATCGACGCAGCGCGCGCACAGGGCCGGGTGCTTCGAATCCCGGCCGACCGAAGCGCTCCAGTTCCAGCAGCGCTCGCACTTCGCGCCGGACGCCCGCTCGACGGCGATGGTCAGCCCAGGCAATCGCTCGGCGGCCACAGCACCCTCGATCTCCGCGCCGCCATCCCTGATCTCGACCTGCGAAACGATGAGCAGCGTGGGCAGCTGCACTTCATAGGACTTCAGTAGTCGCTCCGTCT
>CAYWVN010000034.1:0-14344 GCA_964461725.1 uncultured Coriobacteriia bacterium
GGTCGGCTTCCTGTTCTCCGAGGGCTTGATCACCAAGCGATCTGACCTGAAGAGCGTGTTGGTCGACAGCCGCCGCGGGATGGTGTGGGTGGACACGTCGAAGAAGACCGACTTCGATGTGGTCGCCGCCCGGCGATATGTCACGTCCGGTTGCGGCCGAGGGCTGACCTTCTCGAGCGTCGGTGACGCGCGCGGGATGGCTCGCGTGGAGTCTGATTTCACGGTAACGTCCTCGACCATCACGGCCCTGGTCCGGCAGATGGGCCAGGAGTCCGTGCTGTACCACGAGGTCGGCGGAGTGCACTGCGCCGCGTTGGCCAATGACAGGGAACTCCTGTGGGTGCGCGAGGACATCGGGCGCCACAACGCGGTCGACAAGGTGATTGGCCGAGCGTTCCGCGAGTCCGTCAAGCTCAAGAGGACGCTGTTGGTCGTCACCGGCCGCATCTCGTATGAGATGGTGATCAAGGTGGCCAAGGCCGGCATCCCCATCGTCGTCTCCCGGAGCGCGCCCACGGACCTGGCCATCGAGCTGGGCGAAGCGCTCGGGCTCACCATCGTGGGCTACGCGCGCGGGGCGAAGATGAACGTCTACTGCGAGATGGACCGAGTGATTCCCGACGGCGTGCCGGCGGCCGAGGATGACGAGGCGGACGAGGCGGAGGCGGCGTCCATCGGAGACGCCGCGGCCGGCACGGCGGGAGGCAAGACGTCGTGATCTCCGTCGATGACGCCCTCGAGACCATACTCTCCCAAGTGTCCCCGTTGCCGCCCAAGGAAGTCGATCTTCTCGATGCGCTCGGCCGGGTGTTGGCCGAGGACATAAGCTCCGATAGCGATATCCCGTCGTTGGACAACTCCGCGATGGACGGCTACGCGGTTCGGGTGGCCGACGTCGAGCACGCCTCTCCGGATACCCCGGCGGCGTTGAGCGTGATCGCCGACCTGCCGGCCGGCTATCTCCCCGAGCGCGACATCGTCCCGGGCGAGGCGGTGCGCATCATGACCGGCGCGCCCATCCCAGGTGGGGCGGACGCCGTGGTGCGGGTCGAGGACACCGAGAAGGCGGACGGTGACGTCAGGATCTTCCGCTCGGCCGAGGACGGCGAGAATGTCCGCCGCGCGGGCGAGGACGTGAAGCTGGGCGAACAGGTGCTCACGCGGGGCCGCGTGCTCTCGGCCGCCGACATCGGGATGTTGGCCTCGGTGGGGAAGGCGCGCGTGAACGTGATACGGCCGCCGGTGGTGTCGATCCTCGCCACCGGAGACGAAGTGATTGACGTCTCCGAGGCGGCCCAGCCGGGCAAGGTGCGGAACAGCAATGCCTACACCATGGCCGCCCAGGTCACGGAATCAGGAGGCGTGCCGAGGCTCTTGGGGATCGCCCGGGACACGGCCGAGGAACTGGCGGCCAAGATCCGCTGCGGCTTGGAAGCGGATGTGCTGCTCACCTCCGGCGGCGTCTCCATGGGCGACTACGATCTGGTGAAACCGATCCTGAAGGAGCTCGGGAGCATGGTCTTCTGGAAAGTCGCCATGCGCCCCGGGCAGCCGCTGGCCTTTGGCGTCGTCGAGGGCACACCGCTGTTCGGTCTGCCGGGGAACCCGACGTCGTCGATGATCTCCTTCGAGCAGTTCGTGCGCCCCACCCTGCTCACGATGCAGGGAAAGACCAAGCTCCGCCGGTGCGAGGTGACGGCGGTGCTGGAAGGCGATTTCAAGAAGAAACCGGGTCCGCGCATGTTCCTCAGGGTGTTGATGCGCCGGGAAGGCGATGTGCACTTCGCGCGGCTCACCGGGCCGCAGGGGAGCGGCATACTGAAGTCGATGAGCTCGGCGGGTGGGCTGCTTGTCTTGCCGGAGGAGAGCCACGGGTTCACGTACGGGGACACGGGCACGGTGCTGATGATCCACGAACCGGAGGTGGACTAGACGATGGAAGTATCGCAAGAGGTCCTGGACAGAGTTGCCGAAGAGGCCAAGAAGGCCGACGGACGTCTGCCGTGCCTGAGGGCGTTCGCGCTGGCTGAGGAGCTGGACGTACCAGTCCGCATGATCGGCGAGGCGGCCAACCAGACGAGCGTCAAGATCGCGTCCTGCCAGCTGGGCTGTTTCCAGTAGGAGCGCGGGGCGGTTTAAGGTAGGAGCGCCGGGCGGGAGCGGGCCGGTGCCGGAAAGTAGAGCGAGGAATGGTAGAAGCCGTAGATGGGTTCAAACGCAGGATCGACTACCTGCGCCTATCGATCACCGACCGGTGCAACCTGCGCTGCACCTACTGCATGCCGGCCACCGGCATCAAGCACAGGTCTCACGATGAGATCCTCTCCTACGAGGAGATGGAGCGCTTCGCGCGACTGGCTATCGAGAGCGGGCTCTCGAAGATACGCCTGACGGGTGGCGAGCCGCTGGTGCGCAGGGACTGCGTGGACCTGGTGGCCGCGATGGTGGCTATTCCGGACTGCCGTGAGGTCTCCATCACGACTAACGGCCTGCTCCTGCCGCGCTTCGCCAGGCCGCTGGCCGACGCGGGGCTGCACCGGGTGAACATCAGCATCGACTCGCTGGACCCCGACATCTTTCGGCAGGTGACCCGCGGCGGGGAACTCAAGGACGCGCTGGCCGGTATGGAGGCGGCGCTGGAGGCGGGCCTCGAGCCGGTCAAGATAAACGTGGTGGCTATCCGCCAACTGAACCAGGATTTCGAGGCGTTCGCTCAGCTCACGCGCGACTATCCGGTGCACGTCCGCTTCATCGAGTACATGCCGGTCGGCTCGCGCGAGATATGGACGGAGAACGACTACATCTCCGCTGAGGAGATCAAGGCGACGCTGGAGCCGCTCGGCATCAAGGACGACGCGGTGGCGCCGACGGGCTGGGGCCCGGCGAAGTACGTGCAGATGGAGGGTGCTCAGGGGACGATCGGCTTCATCAAGCCGCGCAGCTCCCACTTCTGTCCGGAGTGCAATCGTCTGCGCTTGACCGCGGACGGCCGGCTGCGGCTGTGCCTGTTCTCGGACGTGGAGATCGACGTACGCTCGGCGTTGCGGTCGGGGGCGAGCGATGAGGAGATCAAGGACCTCATCCGGCAGGCGTTGCGCGACAAGCCGCGCGCCAGGCCGGAGTTCGGCGGCACGGCGCCCGAGGGCGGGGAGCCCGCGGACGAGACTTTCGAGGGCACGAACCGCGGCATGAGCCAGATAGGGGGATGAGTCCGACGATGGGAGACCTGTCGCACATCGGCGCACAAGGAAGGGCGCGCATGGTGGACGTCTCGGACAAGGACTCCACCGCGCGTGAGGCGGTCGCGCGGGCGCGCGTGCGGATGCAGCCCGAGACTCTGGCCCGCATCCGGGACGGTGGCATCGCCAAAGGCGACGTTCTGGGGGTCGCGCAGGTGGCCGGCATCCAGGCGGCCAAGAAGACGAGCGAACTCATCCCGATGTGTCATCCGTTGCAGATCACGGGTGTCGACTTGGGGTTTGAGTACGGTGCCGACGGCGAGACGCTGGAAATAGAGGCGGCCGTTCGCTGCACCGACCGGACGGGCGTGGAGATGGAGGCTCTGACGGCGGCGGCCGTGGCGGCGCTGACCGTCTACGACATGTGCAAGGCGATCGACCGGGGCATGACTGTGGAGTCTGTCCGGCTGGCAAAGAAGACCGGCGGAAAGAGCGGCACCTACGAGCGGAAAGAGTAGGCAAGACAAATGGCAGAACAACAGAGAGTGACCCCAGAGAGCTGCAAGAAGATCATTGAGGGTAGCACTGCGCCGGCCGCCCCGACTGCGCGCGCGGAAGACGCTGCGAACGCAGCCCCTTCGTCCGGCCCCGGTGTCATCCTCTCCGTGAACACGAGCGCCAAGAAGACCGTGCGCAAGAAGAACGTGGGCGAGGCCACCGTGGTGGAGGACTTCGGGCTGGAAGGCGACGCGCACGGCGGCGACTGGCACCGGCAGGTGAGCCTGCTCGCCGAGGAATCGATTGACAAGATGCGCGCCAAGGGGCTGGACGTTGGCCCCGGCGACTTCGCCGAGAACCTGACGACGCAGGGTATTGATGTCGTGAGCCTGCCGATCGGCACCCGGGTGCGGGTGGGCAAGGACGTGTTGCTCGAAGTCACCCAGATAGGCAAGGAGTGCCACACCAAGTGCGCCATCTACTACCAGGCCGGCGACTGCGTCATGCCGCGCGAGGGCATCTTCGCGAAGGTGCTGGCCGGTGGGCGCGTGGCCGTCGGCGACGAAGTCCGGGCGGAGGCAGACGATTCCGGCGGGGAGGCCGACTGATGGCCGAGCAGCCCATCAAGGTGGCGATCATCACCGTTTCCGACCGCAGCTCGCGGGGGGAGCGTGAGGACGCGAGCGGCCCGGCCATCAAGGAGATGATGGAGGCGGCCGGCCACGAGATCGTCTCCGAAGAGGTTATCCCGGATGAGCAGTATGAGATAGAAGAGCGCCTGTCGCGGATCGGCGACCATCATCTGGCCGACCTTGTGCTTACCACGGGCGGCACCGGCTTCGGCCCGCGCGACCTGACGCCCGAGGCTACGCGGGCCATCATCGAGCGCGAGGCGCCCGGGCTGGCTGAGGCGATGCGGGCGGCCAGCCTCGCCAAGACGCCACACGCGATGCTCTCGCGGGCCGTCGCAGGCATCTACGGCGAGACTCTGATCGTCAACCTCCCGGGCAGCCCCAAGGCAGTGCGGGAGAACCTCGAGGTCATCCTGCCGGCGTTGCCCCACGCCGTCGGACTCATCAGGGGCGAAGCCACCGACTAGCGTCGCCAGCTGTGTTGCCTCAGCGCCATCAACTGCGATGCTTCTGTGCTCTATCCGCCCACGTTGCCCATGGACATTCTGTGGGCAGTCTCGAGCTTCAGTCCCCCGGCTACCCGGTTGCCAAAGTCCGGATCTGCCTTGGAGAGGTTCTCCACCATTCGCTCCTGGATAGGCCGGTCCGCCTTGCCGAGATCGTCAACGATGTTGTCGATCAGGTGATCCCGGTCTGTGTGGCTCATTGACCGATAGCGCTCGCCGGCCTGCCGGAAGTCGTCTGTCACGCTGATCCTTTGGCGCACGATGTCGCCTTCCAGGTGGGCGAGGCCGGCGGCCGTAGGCGGGGCCTCCTGAGGCATCCCCTGTGCCAGGGAGTTCGGCTCGTAGTTCACCGCTCCGCCGCCGTAAGGCGCATACTGCATGCTACCGTCGCGCTGATTGTTGTGGACCGGCACGCGCGGCC
Source organism: uncultured Coriobacteriia bacterium (assembly GCA_964461725.1). Classification (GTDB taxonomy): domain Bacteria; phylum Actinomycetota; class Aquicultoria; order CAYWVN01; family CAYWVN01; genus CAYWVN01. The sequence goes on from CAYWVN010000034.1 coordinate 5,237, forward strand.
GGTTGATCGGCAGCTGCAGGTAGTTGGGGCCAAGCCGGTGCCGCTGGGTATCCGCGTAGGAGAAGACCCTGCCCTGCAGGAGCTTGTCGGCGGAGAGCTCGAGTCCCGGGACGATGGCGGCGGGGCAGAAAGCGGCCTGCTCCACCTCGGCGAAGAAGTTCTCCGGGTTTCGGTCCAGCACCATCTTGCCTACCGGCATCAGGGGGAAGGCGTCCTCCGGCCAGACTTTGGTGGGATCGAGGGGATCGAAGTCCTGTTTCAGCTCGGCGGCCGTCTCCATCATCTGGACCTTGAGCTCGTACTCGACCGTTTCGCCGTTGGCGATGGTGTCGTGCAGGTCGCGCGTGGCGACGTCCGGGTCCTCCCCGGCCAGACGGGCGGCCTCGTGACGGTCGATTGGATGCACGCCGGTCTTCGGCTTCCAGTGGTACTTCACGTAGATGGCCTCGCCCTTCGCGTTCACCCACCTGTACGTGTGGACGCCGAAGCCCTCCATCGTCCGATAGCTCTTGACCGTCCCGCGGTCGGACAGGAGCCAGGTGATCATGTGGGTCGACTCGGGCGTGAGCGAGAGGAAGTCCCAGAACCGGTTGGGCGATGGGATGTTGGTGTCGGGCGCCGGCTTGAAGGCGTGCACCATGTCCGGGAACTTCATGGCGTCGCGGATGAAGAAGACCGGAAGGTTGTTGCCGACCAAGTCGTAGTTGCCCTGTTCGGTGTAGAATTTCACCGCGAAACCTCTGGGGTCACGAGCGGTGTCGGCGGAGCCCCGGAAGCCTACCACTGTGGAGAAGCGGACGAAGACCGGTGTCTGCTTCTTGGGGTCCTGAAGGAAGTCGGCCGCCGTGTATTCCGCCATGCTCTGGTGGACCTGGAAGTAGCCGTGGGCGCCGGCCCCCTTGGCATGGACCACGCGCTCGGGGATGCGCTCGCGGTCGAAGTGCGCGATCTTCTCGGTGAACTGGACGTCCTGCAGGAGTGTCGGCCCGCGCTCGCCGACGGTCAGGGAGTTCTGGTTGTCGCTGACGGGTGCGCCTTGGTCGGTGGTTAGATGTCCGTCTTTGGGCAGGTGTTCGTCCTTCATGATGTCCCTCCTTCTGTGGCCTTCTTCGGCCCGTGCGGCCCTTCTGTGGTGTGGGCCACTCTACAGAAGGCTTCTGCGCGACAGGTGCCGTGTCCTTTGTGGACTTTGTGGACGAGTGGCCAGCAGGCGAGGGGAGAGTCGATACGGGATACCCTGGGGCGAGCCCTACAAGGAGAAGGAATCGCCGGCGGCGCATTGGCGTGGCACGCTCCCGCAGCATAGCCAATCGACCACCGAGAGCGGTGGCTTCCGACTACCGTCCTACAGACACCGACTCAACCCACAGCAACGGAGGTGCCCGGTGCCGGCGTTTGTTCGGCAAACGCTACTGGGGTCTGAGCCTGAGTGCTGACGCGGGTTGTGCTATCTTCGTAGGCGTCGCACATGTCCGCTGAGTGGTTAGGGCATTCCAAAGGGGGTATGTCATGCCCAACGGTGCAGCTGAGGATCCCACGCGCCCTCTCCAACCTGCCGATGCGCCGTCGTCGGCCCCGGCATCCACGCCGCCACCGGCATCGGTGACGGTTGCGTCCTCACCGACCGCCCCGGCCCCGGCCCCGGCACCCACTCCGGCGCCGAAGAAGCGGCGCACCGGCTGCTACGTCGTCGGCTGCTTCGCGGTCTTCCTGCTCTGCTGCTGCGTTTCCAGTGTCATTGCGGGCATGGTGGGCCTCTCGTCTCTGAGCGGCACCACTCGGCCGAAGGACCTGAGGGTCAGCTACACGGAGGCCGACTTCGACAAGGTCCTCAAAGACATCAACCTGGACTTCAAGCCCAGCGCCGACTGGACGAACCCGGAGGTCGTCACGACGTACTCCGGCAAGCAGGAAATCGACTACACTTTCACGGACCAGGCTTTCTCCGCGTTCGCCAACTATACGCACAGCGCCCGCTTCCCGGTCGACCAGCTCCAGATCAAGTTCAGTGAGGGAGGGCAGGCGGAGTCTTCCATGGTGTTCAACTATGCCGGTCGCCCGTACCCTGTCTACCTGGTGGGGACCATCGACGGCGCCTCCGGGCGCTCGGTCAGCGGCTCGCTCTCCCGGGTGGAGATCGCCGGATACACTCTACCGGATCAGTACCTCGAGATGGCGGGCGAGTACCTGTTCGCGATGATCAACGCCAGGCTGGGTCGCATGGAAGCGCTGGACATCCAGACGCTGGAGTTCACCGAAGGCGGCGTGCGCCTGGTTGGGACTATCCCGCAGACCGCGGAGCGAGGGCCCGCCACTTCCACTGACGGGACCGGCGACTAGCAACCGGGTTTGTTTGCCTTTTTTCGGAGCCTGTCCATATAATGACGCCTTGAACGGGCCCGGCATGGGCCCGGCGCGGTCCTGGGCCTGGGCTCCGGTGCAGGGCGCGGCGACTTATGTGGCTTGTACTCGGTATGTACCCGGCAGGAGGCTACTCGCTTGCGACTCATCATCTCGGAGAAAGATATCGCTGCCAAACGCATCAGCCAGATCCTGGCGGGCGCGGGCGGCGTCAAGGAAGGCAAGTCCGGTTCCGTTCCCACATACACGTTCGACTCCGCCGCCGGGCCGACCCAGGCGGTGGGGCTCAAAGGGCACATCCTCAAGGTGGACTTCCCGCCCGAGTACTCCAATTGGCAGAAGATCGAGCCGGCTGAGCTGGTGGATGCCAAGATCGTCAAGGTGCCCACACAGAAGCCCATCATCTCGGCGCTGAAGAAGCTCGCCAAAGACGCCGACGAGATCGTGGTCGCGACCGACTTCGACCGGGAGGGCGAGCTCATCGGCGCCGACGCGGTGAATCTGGTGCGTGAGGTGAACAAGGACGCGCCGGTCAAGCGGGCGCGCTTCTCGGCGCTCACGCCCGACGAGATAAACCGGGCCTTCACCAACCTGGAGGAGCCGTATCTGGACCTGGCCCGCGCCGGGGAGGCCCGGCAGGACATCGACCTGGTCTGGGGCGCGACGCTCACACGCTTCATCTCGCTTGCCTCCAAGCGCTTCGGCAAGAACTTCCTCTCGGTCGGCCGCGTCCAGAGCCCTACGTTGGCCCTGGTGGTGGCCCGGGAGAAGGAGCGGCAGGCGTTCCAGGCGGAGCCGTACCGGGTGGTCAAAGCCGTCTTTGCGCGACGCGTCGACGGTGAGGAGGAGTTCACCGCCCAGCACAAGACCGAGAAGTTCTGGGACCGGGCGGAGGCCGACGCTGTCGTCGCCAAGCTGGGCGACTCCGGACAGGTGAGCAAGCTCGCGCGGACGGCCAAGAAGAGCCCGCCGCCGCCGCCGTTCAACACGACCGCCTTCATTGCGGCTGCCTCATCCATCGGCGTCTCCGCCTCCAGTGCCATGCGCGTGGCCGAGAGCCTGTATATGGACGGGCTGATCAGCTACCCGCGCGTCGACAACACGGTCTATCCACCGTCGCTGGACCTCCGCGGCCTGCTACAGACGATCTCTGGGAACTCCCGCTTCGGCCATCTGGCCCAGCGCTTGGCGGCCTTGCCGGAGCTCACGCCAACGCGCGGCAAGAAAGAGGCCACCGACCACCCGCCCATCCATCCGACCGCGCTGGCCGAGCCGGGCCGCTTCAAGGCGGGCGAGGGCTCGCGCGAGTGGAAGATCTACGAGCTGGTCTGCCGCCGCTTCATGGCCACGCTGGCCCCGGCGGCCGTCCAGGAGAGCACCCGCATCGACATCGACGCGGCCGGCGAGCCGTTCTTCGTCCGCGGGACGGTCGTCAAGGAGCCGGGCTGGCTGGAGTACTACCCGTACTCGCGCAAGAAGGACGAGGAGGTCCCCGCGCTCGAGGAGGGCGAGGAGCTGCGCCTGGTCCGCCCGGAGACGGAGGACAAGGAGACGCAGCCGCCGGGCCGCTACGGCCAGAGCAAGCTCATCCAGGAGATGGAGAAGCTGGGGCTCGGCACCAAGAGCACCCGCCACGAGATCATCAAGAACCTCTACGACCGGGGCTACGTGTATGGAGACCCGATCGTGCCGACCGAGATGGGGATCGCTGTGGCCGATGCGCTCCGCAAGTACGCCGAGCGCATCGCCACACCGGAGATGACCGCGGAGCTGGAGCGGGACATGGACGCCATCGCCGAGGGCCAGACGGACCGGGCGACGGTGGTCGACCACTCGCGGACGATGCTGGCCGGCATCATGCTGGAGCTGAAGAAGAAGGAGACCGAGGTCGGCGACGAGATATGGAACGGTATCCGCGAGGACGCCATCCTGGGGACCTGCCCGAACTGCGGGAAGGAGTTGCGGGTCATCAGGTCGAAGAAGACGAAGAAGAGATTCGTCGGGTGTAGCGGATACCCGGACTGTAACCGTACGTATCCGCTGCCCCAGTTCGGGCAGATACAGCATACGGGCGCCATTTGCGCCGACTGCCAGACTCCAAAGATCAAGGTCGTCTCGAAGGGCAAGCGGCCTTGGGAGCTGTGCCTGGACCCGGACTGCCCAACCAAGGCTAAGAAGGGGCCGGGCAAGGGCGCCAAGAAGGAGAGCTAGGTGAGAGTGGCTGTCGCGCAACAGCAGCTTGAGCCGACCTTCGAGCTCAACATGGCGAAGGTATCTGCCATGACCAAGGAAGCCGCCGACCGCGGTGCCGAGGTCGTCTGCTTCGGCGAGTTCTTCCTGGGCGAGGACATCGACTGCTCAGGCCTCAACTCCGTCTACCGGTTCATCCTGGACCTGGGCTCGCGGAATAGCATATGTGTGGTAAGTGGGAGCTTCCCACTGGAGCTATCGGACGCCCACTGCGACGTTTCGCTGATGGTCGACGCGGAGGGTCACGCACTGGGGTACCAGTCCAAGTTCAACCCGAACCCTTGGTGTCTGGCCGAGATCCGTTGTGGGGATGAGCTCGGTGTTTTCGAGACGCCCCTGGGCCAGACCAGCATCCTCTCCGGCCTTGACGCCATCGACCCCGAGGTCGATGAGCACCTGGTGCGTGAGCACCCGGAGGCGCTCATCATGCAGCTGAGCCCGATAACGGAGCTGGAGCGCGAAGCGGTGCGGGAGCTGGCCTTGAAGCGTAGTTTCGGCGACGCGAATGTGGTCGTCGTGCCGGCGCTGTGCGGCGGGGGCGACCGCTGCTTAATGGGATCGAGCTTCGTTGCTCTTGAGGGTGAGATGATCGCCGAGGCCGGCCGCGGGGAAGAGCTCCTGACCGTCGATCTCGATCCTCTGTCCTACGTGCGAATCGAAAGCATCCGGGAAGGTGCGGTCATCCCAGAGCTGCTCCTGCAGAAGCTGGCCGCCGAGAAAGCGGCCGGGGGAGCGGGGGCGTAGGGTGGCGGTATGCCATGCCTAAGGTATCCATCATCGGTGCCGGAAGAGTGGGCTCGACCGCCGCCTACGCAATCGCATCGATCGGGGCGGCCGATGTCGTGCTGGTCGACGTGGTCGACGGTCTACCGCAGGGCACCGCGCTGGACATGATGCAGTCGGCGCCCGTGACAGGCATGGTCGCCACCATCACCGGCACTTGCGAGCCGGCCGACATCGCCGGGAGCGACGTCGTCGTGATCGCGGCCGGATTCCCCCGCAGTCCTGGAATGACCCGGGAGGACCTGCTCGCCAAGAACGGCGCCATCGTCCTCTCCGCGGTCGGGCACCTGATGAAATACGCCCCCGAGGCGGTTCTCATCGTGGTCACCAACCCGCTGGATCTCATGGTCTGCCTGGCGCTCAAGGCCGGCGGGCTGGCCGGTTCTATGGTGATGGGGATGGGCGGCGCGCTGGACAGCGCCCGCATGAGTTACTTCATGGCGGACGAGCTGGGTGAGCCGATCGGAAACATGCGGGGGCTGGTCATCGGCTCGCATGGCGACTCGATGGTGCCCTTGCCGCGTTTCTCGCGGGTCGGCGATATGTGGCTGACGGATGTGGCCGACCAAGAGACGATCGACCGCATCGTGGCGCGCACGATCGGAGGCGGCGCGGAGATCGTCTCGCTGCTGAAGCAGGGCAGCGCGTTCTACGCGCCGGGTGCCTGTATCGCCACGATGGTCGAGGCGATCCTGGACGACCATGGGACCGTCACCCCGTGCTCTGTCTACCTGGAGGGTGAGTTCGGGCTCTCCGGCCTGTGCATCGGAGTCCCGGCCATCCTGGGGCGGGGCGGCCTCTGCGAGGTTGTCGACCTGAATCTCGATGAGACGGAAGCGGCGGCGATGGCGCGGTCGGCCGACGAGATCCGGGCTGGTCTGCCCGCTGTGGAGGGCCTTGCTCTAGAGTATTCGGGAGATATTGAGTGAGGCGCCTCACCGGTGAGGCCATCGCTCAGGCCGTCGAGCGGCTCTGCGTGAAGGCCAACATGGAGCTCCGGGCGGACGTCCTGGCGGCGCTCCAGGCGGCCCGGCAGACGGAGCAGTCCGACACCGGGCGTGAAGTTCTCGGCCGGCTCGTCGCGAACGCGGATGTAGCTGCCCGCAATCGGGTTCCCATCTGCCAGGACTGCGGAACGGTCACCGTTTTCGCCCGGGTGGGCTGCGGCGTGAGCCTAGAGGGGGCGCTGGGCGAGGCCGTGGACGACGGCGTGCGGCGCGCCTACGCGGGTGGAGTGCTCCGGGCGTCGATGGTCGCCGAGCCCCTTTTCGAACGGGCCAACACATCCGACAACACCCCGGCGGCGCTCCACTGCGAGTCCGTGGCGGGAGATCGGCTGGAGCTCACCGTGATGCCCAAGGGCGCGGGGAGCGACAACAAGAGCCGCCTCATCATGCTGCGGCCGACCGACGACCCCGAGACGATTGGCGAGTTCGTTTGTCAGGTGGTCGACATGGCCGGAGCTGACGCGTGCCCTCCGCTGGTCGTCGGCGTCGGCGCCGGCGGCACGTTCGACACAGTGGGCCTGCTGGCCAAGAAGGCGCTCCTGCGTGCGGTGGGTACGCGGAACGCCGACACGCGCGCCGCCGGACTGGAAGAGACGTGGCTTGCGCGCGTGAACGGGCTGGGTATCGGCCCGGCCGGTCTCGGTGGGCGCACGACGGCGCTGGCGGTGCATCTGGAGATGGCCCCGACGCACATGGGCACCCTGCCGGTGGCGGTCGATCTATCGTGTCACGCTCTCAGGGGCGCCACGGAAACTTTGTAGCAAGCGCGCCGTAGTAGGCGCGGGACAGTGGGGCGTGCGATAGTACGCATGGGATAGGGCGCACGGGACAACGTTCACGGGATAACGTTCACGGGAGGCCGGCAGTAGACACATCGCCCTACTTGAAGGTACTCAAGAACCGCGATTTCCTACTGCTGTGGGCCGGACAGGCCATCTCCAACACCGGCGACTGGCTGATCATGGTCGCGCTGGTGCTCTTGGTCTCTGATCTCTCCGGCTCGGCGCTGGCCGTCGGCACTCTCATGATCTTCAAGATCCTGCCGGCGGTGCTGTTCGGTTCGGTCGCCGGGGTCATGGTCGACCGCTTCGACCGCAAGCGGACGATGATCGTCTGCGACGTGGCGCGCGGGCTCCTGGTGGCCGCGCTCCCGTTCGTGCGCAGCATCTATGAGGTCTATCTCATAACGTTCCTGATGGACTCCCTCTCTCTCCTCTTCCAGCCGGCCAAGGACGCCAGTGTCCCCAACCTGGTGGGCCCGGGGGAGATCCTGGTCGCCAACTCGCTCTCGTATACGACCACGCAGCTCACTATGATGATGGGGATCGGCTTCGGGTCGACGATCATCCTGGTGGTGCACGCGGTCATGCGGGCGGTCCCGCAGGCCGTTTTCGATACGATGAGCCACATCCCGGTAGTCCACTACTTCGTGCCCAAGCTGGCCGGGTCGCAGGCGGTCTTCGTTGTGGACGCCCTGTCGTTCTTCCTGTCTGCTATTCTCATCGGCCTGATCAGGATGCCCAAGCTGGAAGTCCGCCGGGCGGCGGTGCGCTTCGGGCAGTTCAAGGACGACCTGATGGAAGGCGTCCGCTTCATCGCCGGCCACCGCGAGGTCCGCACGATGATGATCGCCATCGGCATGGCCATCCTGGGCGGTGGCACCATCTACACGCTCGGGGTCTTCTACAGCCAGCAGGTGCTCGGCGTTGGCAAGACCGGCTTCGGCTTTCTCCTCACGGTGTTGGCGGCCGGCATGTTGGTGGGTGGCGCCTCGGCCGGGGTGGTCGGGCGTCTCTTCACCCGCCAGAAGCTCTTCACGACGTCCATCTTGATATTCGGTGTCGGCCTGATCGTCTTCGCGCTGGTGCCCATCTACGAAGTGTCTATGCTGACCAGTGGGATCGGCGGAGTGGTGCTCGCGCTTGTCTTCGTCTCCGGCTACACTTTCCTGCAGGAGACGGTCGAGAACGAACTGCGCGGCCGCATCTTCGCGGCGCTGGAATCGCTGCTCAGGGTGTCGCTCCTGGTCTCCGTGGCGGTGGCCGGGCTGGTGGCCGACTTGATCGGGCAGCGGACGGTCCAGCTGGCCGGTCTGACCTGGCACGTCAACGGCGCCCAGACGACGCTCTTCCTGGGCGGCGTCGTGGTGGTCGGGGCCGGGGTGCTGGCGCTCATGGAGGTCGGTATGCCGTCCTTGAACGGAGGCCCGGGGGAGGCCCATGGGACCTGACATGCCCTTTTCGATACAGACTCCACTCACCGAGGTATCGTCGGCCGGGCTGGCCGCGGGTGACTGCGTGGAGCTCTCAGGCGTCGTCTACACGGCGCGCGATCAGGCGCACCGGCGCATGGTGCAGGCCCTGAAGGCGGGCGAGGCGCTGCCTTTCAACCCGGCCGGACAGGTCATCTACTACGCGGGGCCCGCGCCCGCTCCGCCGGGACGCCCGATCGGCTCCATCGGCCCGACGACATCCTCGCGCATGGACGCGTTCACCCTCCCGCTGCTGAACGCCGGCCTGAAGGGCATGATCGGCAAGGGCGCCCGCTCGGAGGAGGTGCGGCGCGCCATCGCCGACTACGGGGCCGTCTACTTCGCGGCGGTCGGCGAGGCGGCCGCGTTGCTGGCCGGCCACGTCAAGGAAGCCGAGGTCATCGCCTATGAGGACCTCGGCCCGGAGGCCGTCTATCGGCTGGTGGTCGAGCGGCT
>CAYWVN010000035.1:0-14160 GCA_964461725.1 uncultured Coriobacteriia bacterium
GAACTGTCCGTTAAGGAGCCGAGAAGGAGCTAAAGGATGGCGACGCTGATCAACCTCCCCATAGTCAGTTCCTCGGAGCATGGTGAAGCCGTGGGGCGGAGCCTAGCCCTGCCGCCTCCGCTGCCTCCGCGCGGGAAGCTGCCTGAACACGGGAGTCTGTACGAGAACACGCCTACGGCCTACATATGGTTGGACCTGGACGGTCGCGTGGTCCGCAGCAATCCGAGCGCCCAGGCGCTTCTTGAATACCCGCCCGAGGGGATCGTCGATCGACCGTTGGCCGAACTGTGTCCGGACATACCGGAGGGCGCCGGGAAGGCGCGCCGGTTGATGGCGGGTTCTCACAACGGCCAGCTTGTCCACGATGAAGATCTGGTCGCGCTGAAGGCAGACGGTACACCGGTGTGGGTCAGCCTGACGGTGTACCCGATCCTAGACGGCTTCGGTTTGCTTGTCGGAGGTCGCGCGATGCTGCTGGATGTGAGCCAGCGCAAACTCGTGGAGGCCTGCTTCTGATAGACGACAACCAGTCCACGCTTCTCACCCCCGGACCCTATCGGCCGAGTGCCCCCGGTAGGGTCCCCTTTTTTGCTCATTGGCTCCGCGGGCAGGTCGGTCAGTGAAGGTTTTCCTGTACCGCGGCAACAGCAGTACCTACAATAGGTGTGCATGGGGCGCCTGCCCTTGACGGACCCGGAGCGCGGAAACCAGGAGCACAGAAGACGCGCGAAACGACCGAGCCGATCGCGAAGGTGACAAGGACCGGGGGGGCGCTCACCTATGCCGCGACGATTCTGATTGGCGGGGGCCTTGTCGCCGCTGCCTGGATGATGTACCTGTTCTGGGGCGGCGTAAAGCTCGAGTACGCACCATTCCACGCGGCGGTAGAGGCCCTCGGGGCGCTCTCCGCAATACTCACGGCCGGAATCCTCCTGGAGAGAAGCAGCGCGAGACTCGGAGGCCGGGTCTTCTTGCTGGCGGTGGCTTTCCTCGTGATGGGGATCCTGGACGGCTTCCACGCGGTGACCATCCCCGGTCACGGCTTCGTTCTTCTGCACAGCACAGCCGTCCTGGCGGGCGGTTTCTGGTTCGCTCTGGTGTGGCTGCCCCCGGTCGTGTCTGACCCTGGTCCTGATGTTTCATGGAAGCGCTGGCTACCTTGGGCGATAGCCGGAGCGGCCGTTGTCTTCGCCGTCTGGGCTATCGCAGCACGCCAGATGTTCCCGGCGATGGTCGTGGGCGGCCGGTTCACTCCCGAGGCGATCACCCTCAACGTTGCCGGCGGGTTGCTGTTCCTGGCCGCCGCGGCGCGTCTGCTTTTGGACTTCCGGGCCTCCGGCGAAACCGAGATGTATTTGTTCGCCTGCATGGCAGTATTGTTCGGCCTGGCCGGCATCACTTTCACGTTATCATCCATGTGGAGTCCCTCGTGGTGGCTGTGGCACCTCCTTCGCCTTGCGGCCTACGCGCTTGCTCTAGGGTTCGTGACGGCTGCATACTCCCGCGCGGTCCGCGAGCTGAGGATCGCTCTTCGCGAGAAGGAAGAAGCTCAAGAGCGGACGCTCCGGGTCAATCGACTGTACGCAGTCCTCAGTGAAATCAACGAAGCCATCGTTCGGATACACGAGAAGCAGGAGCTGCTTCAGGAGGTCTGTCGAATCGTGGTCGAGTACGGCCGGTTCAAGTTGGCGTGGATCGGACTGGTCGAAGAGCGTGGGCGTGAAGTGAAACCGTGCGCGCACTCCGGTGGCGAGGATGGCTACCTTGGTGGCGTCCGCTTCTCCCTGTCGGATGATCTTCGGGCCGGGCCCGTGGAATCTGCCCTGCGACATGGCGAGCGCTTTGTCTGCGACCACGGCCTGGCGGCGACCTGTCGGGTTCCGTGGCACGCGGAGGCCGCCGGTCACGGCTATGTCTCCTGCGCCTACTTCCCCATCAAGTTGAGGGACCGGGTGGTGGGCGCTCTGGGGGTGTGCGCTTCCGAATGCGGTCTCTTCGACGAGGAGGGACTCAGGCTCCTCGACGAGGTGGCGGTCGACATCTCCTATGCTCTGGAGACCATGGCCGAGGAGACGCGCCGCAGCGAGGCTGAGCAGGGACTAGCCCAGGCACTCAAGGACCTAGAGGTGGAACGACAGAGGATGGAAGAGCTGGCGAGAAACGTCATCGACTCTCAGGAGCAAGAGCGGATGTACCTGGCCTCCGAGATCCACGATGAGCTCCTTCAGGGCATGGTGCCACAGCCTACTTCTTGGATGCACTCGACGTGTCCACGCTGCCGGGGAAGGCGCAGCAGCGAAAGCAGCGCCTGGAGGAGATACTGCGCTCATCCATCCGCAAAGGCCGGGCACTGCTAAGCGAGATCCGGCCTGTCGATGAACCGGACTCCGGTCTTTGCTCGGCCATTGAGAAGCTGCTCGAGAGCTCGCTGGAGGATAGCAAGGTGAACACCTCTTGCGACTTCCCGAAGACGCTGCCGGACATGACTGTTGCCTGCAAGACGAATGTTCTACGTATCGTACAGGAAGCTCTGATCAACATCCGTAAGCATGCGGGCGCCACAACGGTCGCCGTGCGACTGGAATCGCTCGGCAGTGAGGGGCTGGAAGTAGCGATCATCGACAACGGTGTGGGGTTCGATCTCGAAGATGTCTCCAGGACTGTTGTCGGACACTACGGACTTCTCACGATACAGGAGCGCGCCAGGTTGGTGGGAGGGGAGCTGACGATAACCAGCCGGCCCGGCCAGGGCACAGCCATTCGCGGCAAGTTCCCTGCCGGAGCGCATGGCTACGCTGCTACCGGTTCTGACGCCGGAGAAGTGGCTCCGCGGGCAGGACTTGAACCTGCAACCTAGTGGTTACACTCAGCCCCGAGGTTTCCCTTGGGAGTGGACTATCTCATCACCGTATTCGGTCCGTAAGGGCCGAACGTAGGTGCCGGGCGCTTCCCCCGCGGCTGCGGGGTACGACCTCGCGGTCTAGTCTCTGCACGTTCCTCAATCTCTCGATTGAGGCTTCGCTCAGGATTACCATTCCTCAGCCATGTCCGAGGGGCAGGCTTCCCTGAATTCACCCGGTTCTTCGATCTCGATTTCTCGAGAAAGCTGCACCTTCATACAGCCACCCGCTCTACCATTGAGCTACCGCGGAATGTTCAGTTGTCAAATGAAAAGCGCAGCTCAAGCTACGCAGTGTGATTATAGGCGATGGCATACGGGTATTCAACTACTGTAGGTGTGAAACCAGGTCGTCGATGGCGGTTGTCGTGTCCTTGACAGGCGGGCGCAGCCGTGCTGAAATGCGGTTGGCCTAGCTACTTAGATTTCCGAAGGAGTTGGCTGTGGGAGCCGGCGCGGTGTCTTCCGGAGGGCGAGGTTCCGGACAAGCCGATCTACCGTCATTGATGCTGGACGTGATGCGCCGGGCGCGGCTCAAGCGCCGGGCGTTGTTGCGCTCCCTGGGCGTCACCCGAGCGCAGCTTGGGGCGCTGCACGTCCTGATGCACGGCGACGAGCTGGACATGAAGGAGCTGGCCAATCGGCTGGAGGTGAGCCAGCCCAGTGCCACAGCCACGGTGGACGCGCTGGTCCGCGACGGACTGGCCGAGCGCCATGCCGACAGCCAGGACGGGCGCGTGGTCCTCGTGCATCTGACGGACAAGTCGCGGGGTTTGATCGGACGGCTGCGGGAGATGCAGATCGAGCAGGTGGAGGGGCTGATGGCCGGGCTCACCGGTGAGGAGCGCGTGGCACTGGCCGCGTTGCTCGACAAGATCGCGAAGACCGGCGGAGGCGTGCCGGAAGAGTGAACGGACAGTAGCTAGGATGGAGCGAAGATGACTGACGCGCGGGCGACCAGGTTCCTCAGCGCGTGCCGGCGACAGCCCGTCGACTGCACACCCGTGTGGTTGATGCGCCAGGCCGGCCGCTACATGCCGGAGTACCGGGCCATCAGAGCCAAGACGGATTTCCTCACCATGTGCAAGACACCGGAGCTGGCCGCCGAGGTCACGCTCCAGCCGGTAGACGCGCTGGGAGTCGACGCGGCCATCCTTTTTGCCGACATCCTGCTGCCGCTGGAGGGTATGGGGCTCGAGCTCGAGTTCGCCAAGAACGAGGGGCCGGTCATCCACAATCCGGTCCGCGACGGGGCGGCGGTCGACAAGCTCACGCCGCTGGAGCCGCAGGACGACGTGCCCTATGTTCTTGAGGCGATCCGCATCCTGCGGCGCGAACTGGCCGGCAGGGTGCCGCTGATCGGCTTCTCCGGCGCGCCGTTCACGCTGGCGAGCTACATCGTGGAGGGTGGCGGTTCGCGCAACTACCTGCACGCCAAGTCCTTGATGTACCAGGAGCCGGCCGTGTGGCACGCGCTGATGGACAAGATCGCCGATGTCGTCATCGCGTATCTGAACGCGCAGATCGAGGCTGGCGCGCAGGCCGTACAGGTCTTCGATTCCTGGGCGGGCGCGCTCTCGCCCGGCGACTACGAGGCCTACGTGCTGCCGCACAGCCGCAAGGTCATCGAGGGTCTGGCGACGGGCAGTGGCGCGGCCGACGTGCCGGTCATCCACTTCGCCGGCAACAACGGGCACCTTCTTGAGCTGATGGCTGGTGCGGGCGGCGACGTCATCGGTCTGGACTGGCGGGTGAACCTCGACGACGCCTGGCGACGGCTAGGCTACGACGTCGCGGTGCAGGGCAACCTCGACCCGGTGGCGCTCTACGCGGCACCGGATGAGATCCGCCGACGGGTCAAAGAGATCATCGATCGTGCCGAGGGACGCTGGGGCCATGTCTTCAACCTGGGCCATGGCATTCTGCCGACCACGCCGGTCGAGCACGCCGTGGCTCTGGTGGACGCGGTCCACGAGCTGAGTACTCGCGGGAACTAGGGGCAGGGGTAGGGCGCAATATGGCAAAGAAGCGTGTGGTGATAATCGGAGGGGGTGTTGCGGGTCTGGCGGCCGCCTACACGGTGGAGATGTCGCGCCGGACCGGCGAAGACGTCGAGTACCGGCTGCTGGAGAAAGACGACCGCCTGGGCGGCAAGGTCTGGACCAAGCGGCGTGACGGCTGGCTGATCGACGGCGGGCCGGACTGTTTCCTCTCTGAGAAGCCGTGGGTGGCGGAGTTGGCGGGCAAGGTCGGCGTCGACGACCGTATCATCCCGTCCAATGACGAGCACAAGAAGACGTTCATCCTGGCGGGCGGCGCGTTCCACCTTCTGCCGGACGGCGTGCTCATGATGGTTCCCACCAAGTTCATGCCCTTCGTCACGAGCGGGCTCTTTACCTGGCGGGGCAAGATACGGATGGGCCTCGAGCTCCTGGTGCCAACCAAACGCGACGGCTCGGACGAGTCACTGGCCCACTTCGTGCGCCGCCGTCTCGGTCGGGAAGCGCTGGACCGCCTGGCCGAGCCGCTGGTGGCCGGCATCCACGCCAGCGATCCGGACACGATGAGCCTGGCGGCTACCTTTCCGCGTTTCCTGGACATGGAGCAGAAGTACGGCAGCCTCATCAAAGGCTTCCTGAAGGCCCGCAAGGCGGCGCCGGCGTGGCGGCCGTCCGTCGACACGAAGCCGGGCAGCGGGGCGGCACCGGGAAGCGCCGGGGCGGCCCCGGCAAGCACTGGAGCGGCCAAGCGCACCTTCTTCATGAGTTTCCACGACGGCATGGGCGAGCTTACGGAACGGGTCGCCGGCGAGCTCCTGGAGGAGTGCGTGAGAGTCGGCGTGACAGTCGAGAGCGTTGAGGCTGCCCGCGGCGGCGAGGCTCACCCGACGTACCGCATCGCCCTGACCGGCGGCGAGGCCATCGAGGCGGATGCCGTCATCGTAACCGCCGAGGCGCACGCCGCGGCTGAGATGGTCCATGCGCTGGACCCGGAGATGGCCGGACCGCTGGCGGAGATTCCGTGGACATCCTCGGCGATCGTCTCACTGGGCTTCCGTCGTTCGGAGATCAAGCACGGCCTCGACGGATTCGGCTTCGTCGTTCCGTCCGCTGAGAACCGGCGCATAATGGCGTCGACGTGGAGCTCCACGAAGTGGTCCAACCGCGCGCCGGAGGGGCACGTACTCGTCCGGGCGTTTGTCGGAGGCGCCAAGAACGAGCCGCTGGCCGACCTGGAGGACGGCGTCATGATCGACGCCGTGCGCGGCGAGCTGAAAGACCTCATGGGGATCGACGCGGACCCCGTGCTGGCCGAGATATTCCGCTGGAAGAAGGGGATGCCCCAGTACACACTGGGGCATCTGGACAGGCTCAAGGCAATCGACGAGCGGCTCGCGATGAATCCCGGTTTCTACCTGGCCGGGGGCTCGTATCGCGGCGTCGGCCTCGGCGACTGCATCAACGGCGGCAGCAAGGCCGCGACGGCCGCTCTCGAGCACATCGCCTAACCGGCTACTTCACGGCTACGCTCTCCAGGATCTTGTCGAAAGTCCCCTGATCTGTGGACCACTTGTCGGCGCCCGTGGTCATCATGACGAGCAGGACACGGGCCGGCTTGGTCGACAGGATGATGGTCAGGCGGATCTTGACCGCCGTGCCATCCTTGGTCTTGGCGTCGAAGACGGTGTTGGCGGTCTTGCCGACCGGCAGCGTGCTCTCCTCGACCGGTCCCTGCTTGGCTCCCGTGATGCTGGGTTCCTTGTAGATGGCCTTGGCCGAGCCTTCCAGGATGGTCTTCGGCTTGACGGACTTGATGGCCTCCTTGGGGACGTCGGCGATCTTGGAGATGAAGAGAGTGGGCACGCTGGCGACGAACTTGTCGGGAGTCTTGGCGTTCGATTCGGACTCGGATATCCAGGCGCCGTCCTTGGTGCCGCCATTGCTGGCCCACTGGTCCGGAATCTTCATCTCGACTGTCCCGTCGGGGTCTTTCCAGGCCTTGAACTTGAGCGGGCCGGTCTTGGTCGCCCCCCCGCCTCCGCACCCCACCAGGGCTGTGCCGGCGACAAGCGCTAAGCAGATCGCGATCAGGACAGAGGCCGCCGGAGTACGATTGATGGGCACGAGATCTCCTTCCGATGAGCTTGCCTTTGCCGAACCTTCGCGCATTCTATCATGCTATCCTATGCGCATGCGCGCTATGAAGCCCCGGCGACGCCGCGCCGGGGGATTGCTGACTTTCCCTATTGCCGGTTTCGTCGTCGTGCTGCTTGCGGCCGCTTCCGTGTCGAGCGTGGTGCTGACGCGGCGGCTGCTTGCCGAGGGGCCGCTCGGTCCGCCGCCGCCCGGCGTGCGCGTGTGGGTGGCCGATGCGACTCAGAAGATTGGGCGAGAGGCCGGGCCCGGTGCGCCCACTTCGTTCTCCGGGCTGGCGGCCCGCCGCTCGGTTGCCCAGTTCCAGATCGTCGTAACGGCGGGACGAAGTCCGGTGCAGGTAGACGCCGTGCGGGTTTCGCGACTGGCTGGGCTCGACGCCGACGGGCGGAGAGTGCTTCTCCCTCGGCGGGCGGTCTCGGTGTACTTCGAGGCTTTCATCAACGTCTACAGACCCTCGGCTTACGAGAGCGTCACGAGGCCCGTCTCCGGCGCCTATCCGGATGCTCTGCCGCCCCTTACCGCGCCGTTCGCGCTGGAGCCGGGCAAGAGCCAGCCCTTGTGGATCCAACTCGAGGTTTCAGAGAAAGCCGTTCCGGGCGACTACCAGGGACAGGTGACAGTCGAGTTCCGGGAGCATGGGGGCGCGATGGTGCCGGTGCGCCTCCGGGTCCTGGAGCCGGCGCTTCCGCGACGACCGGGGCTGGATAACCGGACGGCCCTGAGCCTGGGGGCGCTGTGGGATCCCCGGATCGCCGGGCGGCGACCGACCAACGGTGAGTTCGCCCGGACGGCGTCGCGCTACCAGAGTTTCCTTCTGCGCCGGGGGCTTATGCCGGCCGGGGGCGCCTTCGAGTTGTACGCGCTGCCTGCTTATGGCGGCGCAAGGGGCGTCACCGACTTCTCGTCTTGGGACGAGTACGTCGATCGTCTGGTAGCCGACGGTGCGGTCTCGGTCGACGTGCCGTGGAGGCTCAACTGGCCGGTCGACGCCGGGCGCGGGGGCGCACGCATCGCCTCCAAGCGCTACCGTGCGGCGACGGCGCGCTACTTCCGGGAGCTGGGGCGGCACATCAAGGGTCGCTCGAAGTGGGCCGGCGTGCGGTTCTACGTCGACATCGACGGTCTGGACGCCGTGCCGACCAGTGCCGCGCGCAGGCGGCTGGCCACTCTCGTCCGCCTGGTGCGGGGGAATGCGCCCTCGTTGGCCATCCAGACGGGGGCCGGCGCGCGGGATCTCGTGTCATCGGCCGACCCGCGCCGGCGTCGAGGGGCAAAGGGGCCCACCGATTTCATCCTACAGCAGGAACAGCTGGCGGCGCGCGACGCGGCCGGTCTGGGTTCCGACTGGGTCGATCCCGAGCGCGCCTTCGTGGAGGAATCGGCCATGCATGCCTACAAGCGCGGCTCGCGGCTGCCGTGGGGCGGTCGGGCCGAGCGCGACTATGAGTTCCCGTCGGCCGGCGGTCTGGTCAACCCCGCTCTCTTCCCGCGGGTGCTGCCTTGGCTGGCGTTCCACTATCGTATTGACGGCGTGCGCTTCTGGGACGCCATGTACTGGTTCCGCCGACAGGGGTCCAAGGAACGCACCATCGACCCATGGAGCGAAGACCCGGCCTTCCTGGTGACCGGACCCGACGGCAAGACGTACCGTATCCAGAACGGGGACGGCTGCTTCCTCTACCCGGGCGGCCTCACTTCCGCACACACCGGCCAGGCCGATACGGATGGGCCGATCTCCTCGATCCGGCTGGAGCTCTTCCGGCGCGGACTGCAGGACTTCGCCTGTCTCGCGATGCTGAGGGACTGGGTCCGGAGGGCCCCCGATGGACCGGCCCGATGGGAAGGCGAGGGGGCCCTCAAGGAGGCGGGTGCGTTGGTCCGAGGCGTGACGGACTTCGATAGGGACTACCGGAAGTACGACCGCGCGATAGACCGGGCGATGCGTGCCATCGAGGCGCTGCAGAAGTAAGGAAGCCGATCCCTCGCCGGTGGAGCGCTCAGGCTAGGCCGGCATCCAGTTCGGCGCTCAGGCTGTCTCCGGCCTCGGGATGCGCGTCAAGCCAGCCCATCAGGCGCTGCCAGCGCTCGCGATAGGCTAGATACCAGTCGAAAGGATCGTGCTCGGGCTTCGCCCGGAAGGCGGCCACGGCCAGCGTCTCAAGTGACTCGCGGACGCCTTCGTTGTAGCCGGACTCCAGGTAGTCGATGGCCATCAAGGTCACCATCTTGAAGATCTTCTCTTGGAGGTCGTCTTTCATGAACTCGCCGGGGTAGGGGTCCAGCTCGTCGATCTCCACCCAGCGCAGGCCTTCGACAGGCTTCTGCGCCAAGAGCTTCTCCCGCGAATAGACGAAGCGGACCACGTTCTCGCGAAAGCCCCGCCAGCCCGGCGTGCGGCTGGGCGGCGGCAGGTGTTTGATGAAGAGCTGGTTGTCCAGGAAGAAATGGTGGCCGAACATCTTGGCGTTCACCAGGAAGTCGATGTCCTCGCCGCGCGTCACGTTGGGGTCGAAGCAGACCTTCTCCCAGAGCCGGCGATGGACCACCATGTTGCCGCCGAAGGTGAACGGCGTGCGCTTCAACCGAGGCTGCGTGCCGATCACCCGCTCGAAGGCCCGGTTCATGGCGCCTGCCCCGTCCCACACGGCGGCGTGGGCGTCCTCGGGGTGCGGGACCCGCCACGTGTCCGCCTCGGGCCGCAGGTAATATCCCGCCACTCCCAGGATCTTGTGGCCCTCGTGCTCGGTGCCGATGAACTCGAGCGCTTTCGCCAGGTAAACCGGGTCGCGCATGATCTCGTCGTCATCGAAGAAGATGGCGATGTCAGAGCCCGCGAGCGCCGCGGCGATGAGGCACGCGTTGCGGACGTTCGAGTAGCCGGAGAGCGACACCAGGTCATCCAGCCCGACGCCGGCCGGGTCGCCGTCGACGACCGTATCATCATCGCGCATGGCGGCCCGGAGCGCAGCGGCCTCCGACTCCGTGAACAGCGCGACGCGCATGCGGCCACGGAAGGCCAGCAGGATGTCCTCGATCTTAGCGCGCACGCGCTCACGTATCTCGGGATACGCGGCGACGCCGAGCACCACCAGGTTGAAATCCTGGTCCTCGAGCACGGAGAAGCTCTCCAGCGCGCGGGCCAGCGTTCCCTCCTCGTCGATCGGCGTGGGGTGGTCGTAGAGGTCGTCGTCGGGGTTCCATGGCTCCGACCAGCTCCGGCCCCAGTAGGAAGGTATGACGAACGTCGGTCTGCTCACTTTGTCTCCTCTTTGGGCTGGAGGGTTCTGAGACGTCTGGTAGAATAGCACATGTACGTGAGGCGATTGTCCCGCGACGTGCGAGACATAGCTCAAGGGGGGTACGGCCATGAAGGACCTCACTTTCCGGTTGCGCAAACCATTCCTCACGCTGTTGTCGATTGTCTTCGGCGTCCTTGCCATCGGCGGGACTGCGTCTTGGGCCGGCACACCCGGATTCCAGATGTGGATGAAGACGTACGACGGCGCCCTGAACATGGACGACCAGGGTAACGCCATCGCGCTGGATTCGACGAACTCGGCGTACGTGGCCGGCGTGATCTATGAGACCTCTGCGACGGGGACGGACTGGGTCGTGATCAAGTACGACTCGGCCGGCGCCGAAGCGTGGAAGGACGTACGGAGCGGCGCGGGTATCGGGAACGACGGAGCGGCCGATGTGTACGTTCGCAACGATGTGATCTACGCCACCGGGTTCGGCGACAGCGATCCCGGTCCGGGCGCCAACAGCAATTATGTGACGGCGAAGATGGCCGCGGACCACACTGTCTCGTACGTGGTGGGATACAACGGTTCGGGGAACGGGACCGACGTGGCGGCAGCGGTCTGCGCCGACGACACGGGCAATGCCTATGTCACCGGAGGCAGCGATGGCGGGGCCGGACACGGGCAGGACGCTGTGACCGTGAAGTACAGCCCGTTGGGCGCCCAGCTGTGGGCCAAGCGATACAACGGGACGGCCCACGGGACCGACAAAGGTCTGGATGTGGCGGCGGACGGCTCGGGCAACGTCTATGTGGTCGGCAAGAGCCGGGGTACGTCAGGCAACAAGTACGATGCCTTCCTCATCAAGTACCGTGCGGACGGTCATCAGATGTGGGGAAGACGTTTCGCCGGGGCGGCGCATGGCGACGACGAGTTCGCCAAGGTTTCCATCTCTCAGGGGATGATCTTCGTTGCGGGAACCAGCTACGGTGGCCACGGACACGGCAAGGACTACGTCGTGGCAAGGTACGACTCCGATGGCGCCCGGAGATGGATGAGGCGCTACAACGGCCCGGCCGGCCGGAAGGACCTGCTGAGGGACATGGCCACGAGGAGCGGTCGCGTGTACGTGACCGGAGGCAGCGATAGTGCTCCTTCGGTGATTGGGATGGTGACGATCAAGTACAACTCGGCGGGGACCCGCTTGTGGGCGAAGCGGTACATCCCCCCGTTGGAGGAGCTGGGCGCCATCGGCAAGGCGATCGCCGTGGACAGCCTGGGGCGCGTGTTCGTCTCCGGCTGGACTCGCGGGGACATCCATCTACCCTATCCGGACTACCTGGTGGTCGCCTACAGCGCGTCGGGCACCCGGCGATGGGCCAAGGACGAGGAGCATGACTGCCAGGCGATGGATGTCGCCGTAGGAAACGATGGCGTCTATCTGACAGGCACGGAGTTCACGACCGCCTCCGGAAACGACAACATCATGACCTGCAAGTACGTGCCATAGGTTCCGTTGCCCGGCCACGGCTCTCGAATCTGTTGCTGACGGTACGACCGAGAGGGGGTTCCAGTGACAATCAGATTGCCTGACCGTGCAGCCGGCCGCTTCGGCCGTGTGATCCTGGGTGCATGTCTAGGCCTCGGCATCGCAGCTCAGCTTGCTCAAGCTGCTCCGATTGGCCTGACCGCTCCGATCAGTGTTGCGGCCGCCCCATTCGACCTCGCCGCCACGCCCGGCTACCGCTACTGGCTCGCCCGCTTCAACGGTACATCCTCGGATGTGGACGAGGCGGCCAAGATAGCCTATGACTCCAGCGGGAACATCTACGTTGCGGGTTTCGGGGTGATGAGCGGCGGTCCCGGAGGGGACTACGTCATCGTGAAGTACTCGTCTACGGGAACCCAACTGGGACCGGCCGCCAGCTTCAACGGTGCGGGAAGCGACAACGATGACCTGGTCGACATGGTCGTCAGGGGCAACTACGTCTACGTGACCGGCTATAGTGACCGTTTGGCCGGGGTGCCCGAGAACTACGATATCGTGACCGTGAAGTACGACTTGGACCTCAACCAGCAGTGGGTCGCGACGTACAACGGGTCGGGCGACGGGACCGACTGGGGATACGCGCTGGCGGTCGACGCTTCCGGGAACGTCTACGTCGTCGGCCAGAGCCCGAACGCGTCGGGCAACGACGACTGCGTGACCATCAAGTATGATGCCGGCGGTGCCCAGAAATGGGCTCGTCGCTACAACCCCTATGGTCTCGCCGACGGCCCAACCGACGTGGCCGTTGACTCCTCGGGGAACGTCTACGTGGTCGGGGGGAGCACGAGGCCGGGCCGGGCCAGCGACGCCTTCTTGCTGAGGTACAGTCCTACGGGCGCGCTCCAGTGGGCGAGGCGCTACGATGGGGCCAAGCACGACGACGACTTCTACCGGAATGTCAGCGTCTATCGCTCGACGGTCTATGCGGCCGGCGGCACCATCCGGACCGGTCGGGGCCTCGACTATATGACGACCAAGTTTGACATCCACGGCCGGCGGTTGTGGACCCGCTTCTACGACGGGCCTGCCCATCGCGACGACCTCCAGCGCGACCTGGCGGTGAGGGGCGGCAACATCTGCGTCACCGGCGGGAGTGACGGAGGCTCCGCTACGAACTACGGCTTCCTCACCGTCAAGTACGACTGGCGGGGTGTCAGAAGGTGGGTCCGCCGCTACGACCGGCCCTGCCATGGCACCGATGAGGGTTGGGCCGTTTCCGTCGACGGCCTGGGACGTGTCTTCGTCGCGGGGCTGAGCAACAGCTCGACAGCGATAGACTATCTGACGATCGCCTACAACCCCTCGGGCTCCACCAGGTGGGCCAAGCGATACAACAACGGTGGCGTGAACGGTATCGACCAGCCGGCCGACATCACCGTGCGGGGCAAGGGCGTCTACGTCACCGGCACCTCCGATGGCGGCACTGGTGGCAACTGGGACGACTTCCTGACGCTGAAGTACGCGCCCTAAGTTAACTTCTCGAGGAGCGGGGCGATGTCGATGTGGCTGATGTCGCGTTTGGCCAGGGGACCGGTGGCGAGCTGGGGCAGCTGGTCCTCGTAGGTCGGTTTCTCTTCCCGGAAGAGGATACCGAGCGCCACTCTCTCCTCGGCGTCGATCTCCTTCGCCTTAGCGATGGCCGCGATGCGGTCGTCCGTCTTCCAGCCGGACTCGTCGAGCCGGTAGACGCGCTGGTTGAACCACTCGAAGGTGTTCACCTTGTTGAACGTGACGCAAGGCTGCACGACGTCGATGACGGCCACGCCGGGATGCCGGATGCCGGCGACGATCAGCTCGACCAGGAGCTTGAGGTCGCCGGGGTAGGCCCGGGCTACGAATGTGGCGCCGCTCACCAGGGCCAGCGCGCATGGGTTGACCGGCTCCTCGATGACCCCCGAGGGCGTGGATGGTGAAGTGAAGCCCTTGTCGCTGGTCGGCGAGGTCTGGCCGGTGGTCAGTCCATAGACCTGGTTGTTGTGGCCGATCATGGTGGGGTTGATGTTCCGCCGGCAGGTGTGGAGGAAGTGGTTGCCGCCGATGCCGTAGCCGTCGCCATCGCCCATCTCGACGACCACCGTGAGGTCGTGGTTGGCAAGGCGCGCCCCGGTGGCGACCGGCAGGGCCCGTCCGTGTAGGCCGTGGAAGCCGGCGACCTTCAGGAAGTCGGCGCCATTGCCGTGGCAGCCGATACCCCAGACCCAGTAGATCTGTTCCCACGGCAAGCCATCGTTCCCCAGCTGGGCCCGGCTGCGCCTGACCGCCTGCCAGATGCCGTTGTTGCCGGCACCGGGGCCCCCCGTCGGGTTGACGGCC
>CAYWVN010000036.1:0-13965 GCA_964461725.1 uncultured Coriobacteriia bacterium
CGACGAAGACGGTCGTCATGAGCCCATACCTCCACGGCCTGCGGCCACGGCTCCCGGCGGGCCGCCGTCCGTCTGTTGGGCGCCGCTGTTATGCGACCCTGAGCGGCTTGATGCGCTTGACCTCGGTCTTGATGGACTGAGCCGCATCCCAGAGATTGACGGCGCGCTGCGCGTTGAGCCAGAACTCCGCCTTGGTGTCGGTCATGGGCGTACCTCCTGCCAGCGGACGAGGGCAGCGCGGAGCTTCCTGTCGCCTACTGCAGCGCCGGCCATTCCGTCTTCGCGCCACCACCGCGACTTGCTGGATGCCGTCAGCTCGGGCGTCCCCTCCGCCGCCTCTACCACGTCCAGCAAGGCAAGGATGCGCTCGGGTGAGCAGGCGGCAGCGAACGCCAGCACAGCATCATCCTCCACCGGCCATGTCTCTCTCGCCGCTTCCGCAAGCTCTCTGAGGTTCACAGCTTCCCCTTTCCGTGACAGGTGGGGCAGGGGTGATTGATGATGCCTTCGCCCCATGTGCCCGTCGTCGTGACCGTTCCGCTTCCCCCGTTGATGATCCGCTGAATCCCGTTCCTTCCGTAACATCGGACCGCTGACCGACCGCCGAAGGCGGTCCGTTCCAGCGGCCTGCTATCCGCCTGCAACTTCATGTGGCTCGTCCGGAAGCTGTGCACCGTGCCAGACTGCCACAATCCACACCGTCTCCCCTTTGACCCGGTAGAAGAAGCGATACGGCGCGACAATCACTTCGCGAAAGGGAAGATCGGGGAACTCGGGCAAGGTGCGGCCCGACTCGGGGAAATCCCGAAGCCTTGACAGCGAGCCTTCTGCCTTCTGTCGAAACGCGACCGCAGCAGACCGGTTGTCCGCACCGATGTAGGCAAGGGCCGCCAAGAACTGCCGGCGGCCTGCGGGAGTGAAGACGACTACCAAGGTCACATCTCGCTCAGGAGCTTGTCGGCCTCCGCGAGGACCGCGTCCATGTCGTGCCCTTCGCCGGCCTCGATCTCAGCTTCTCCGCGAGCGAGCAGGCGTAGGATTTCCAGCTCGTGTTGCGTGCGCTCGTACGTCTGCGTGCTCACCATGACGGCAGCCGCCCGACCGCGCTGAGTTATCACGACCGGCTCGCGAGAAGTGGCCGCACGCCTAATGACGCCCGCAGCGTCTTGACGCAGGTCGGAAATGGGGACTATCTTGGGAACTGCACTCATTGGTAGTACCTCCTCTTGTAGCGTTAATAGTACCACCAATCATCACATCCGGCTAGCTACTCGTCGGGCGGATAACGTGTTGCGCATATCCTGCGGCGCATACGCCTCTCTTCCGCAGACTACATCATGGCCGTCAGGTTGATGCGCTTGCCAGGTGGACGGCCGAACTCCGTCACCCCGGGATGACGAGGTCCGCCAGTTCAGCCCCCATCACCAAGATGACCACGATGACCGGCACCGCCACGGCCCAGGAACGTTCGCGCTTTATCAACAGAGCGAACAGCCCGCTGATTCCAGCGGAATACATGCACAGGACAATCGCGCCGGTGAAGGCGGCCTGCGGGAGTTCGAGGCCTGTCCGCTGTTCGGTCATCGGCATGACCACGAAGGCGTTGACCAAGATCAGCACGAACGACGGCAGCATCAGACGAGTAGACCACTTGCCGATGCTCGACGACGGCAGCGACAAGAAACCCGATACCCGCTTCTGCGTGACCCGATCCGCTTCATCCACGGAGTCTCGCGCCCTCGCTAGTGCCCCCACACCGTTCCACCTAACACTGTTTCTACGGACCCGCATAAGCCCCTGGCGCCGTTGTCGGCGCCGCATAAGGGCACCTATGAGGGAGCCGCCCGCTTGGTCGTTTCCCCTCTAGCGCCGGGCTGTTGCGCCAAGAAGCGCCCGATATCAAAGCGTCTTATGCGGGTCATCATATCACCCACTACGGTCAGCTCGCGGGGTGGCGACGGGATGGCGGGAGCGGCAGGTCGCGTCGAGCGCAACTCATGAGCCGGAGACGATTCCGCGATGCAGCCGAATGAGCTACAGCGGCGAATGGTGGAGCGAGCGCGGCGCTGCCGGCCCGCGTCGGCTGCCTCACTTCTCGCGCAGCAGTCGCGCCAGCACCTCGCCGAATCGCTCGCGGTCCTCGTCGTCGAAGGGCGTCGGCCCGCCTCGCACGCGCTTGCCCCGGCGCCGCTCGACTTGCTCGGCATGGCGGACCGCAAGTTCCATGTCGATCGTTGCCGGCGAGAAGACGCGTCCCCGGGGACTCACGGCCTTCGCGCCGCCGCCGAGTGCCATGGCGGCCAGCCCGATGTCCTCGGTCACCACCACGTCCCCCGCCGAGAGCCGCTCCACTATGCGGAAGTCCGCCACGTCGCGGCCGGACGCGACCCGCATGGTCTCGACGCCCGAGCGGCCCTCGTACCTGCTGAGGTTCTGCGTCTCGTTGCCCACGAGCACGACGCCGGCCCCGTGAGCTCGCGCGACCGAGATGGCGTCGCGCGTGACCGGGCACGCGTCCGCATCGACGAAGACCGTCGTCATGAGCCTATATCTCCACCTCCTGCGGCCAGGGCTCCCGCCGGGCTGCCGTCCACAGCGTGTTCACGTACGAGAGCGCGAACTGGTTCTGCGCCAGATGAAGCCAGAACGCGCCCGAGTCGGTGAGATCGAGCGTGCCGTTGCGGCACTCGGCGAGCCCCGCGGCCTTCACGGCGCCCAGCCAGCGGCGCGCCTTGCCGGCGTCGTCCCCGAGCGTCTCATCGAGCGCTGCCATCGGGATGCGCGTATCGTAGAGGCGCCAGTACAGCCACCACCAGCCGCTCATCTCGCCCTCGAACGGCATGCGCAGAGCGACCGGGGAGCGGCCGCCTCCGAGCGCGGCTATCCACGTGTCGAGATCGAAGGTGTTGAGCGCGAAGCCGTCGGGCAGGTGCGAGCCGGAGCCGGGACCGATCCCGATGTAGCCGTCGCGCGTCACCGACGAGTAGCGCGGCGCGCTGCCCCGCTTGAACGCCCACACCGACACGCGCTCGAACCCGTTGCCATCGCACCACGCAGAGATCGCACGGTACTGCTCCCGGCGGGTCTTCAGGTCGGGCATGCGCACCGACTTGAGGTGCAGGTACTCGCCGACAGAGGTGTACGGGAATGTGAACAGCGGGTACGTGGTCAGCTGGTCGGCGCCGAGCTCGGCGGCGCGCGCCAGGTCGCGCGTCACATCATCGGCGGTCTGGCCGGGCAGAGCGAACATGATGTCGGCGTTGACCGAGGCGAAGCCGTCGTCGGCCAGCAGCGCCAGCGCGCGCTCCGCGGCGGCCCGGTCGTAGCGGCGCCCGATGGTCGCGAGATGCCGCTCCTGGAACGACTGGACCCCCAGCGAGACGAGCGCCACCCCCGCGTCGTGCAGCTGTGCGACCACGCGCTCGTCGACGTCGGAAGGGCCGGTCTCGATGCACACGTCGCCGGTCAGCCGAAAGCGCTCGCGCACCCGCGCCAGCACACGCGCCACGCTCTCCAGCGCGAGCGTCGGCGTGCCGCCGCCGACGTAGACGCTTGTGATCTCAGCCGGCCCGATCGCATCGGCCCACCAGTCGACCTCGGCCATCGCCGCCTGCTCGTAGGGTTCCACGAGCGCCTCGTCATAGGACACTTTCGTGTATGGGCAATATGGACAGCCGTTGCGGCAGAATGGCACGTGCAAATAGAGCGAGGTGCACTCGACGCGCGGCGGCATCCAGCCCCGTGGGGGCCGCTCGAAGACCCACCGTTGACCGGACCCCACGAGGTGGCGGCGGACGGCGCGCGTTGCGAGACGTGATAGCCCGTTCCCCAGGTCGTTCACTACCAGTACCTTACCATGCCGAGCAGCGCGCTCGGGCGCAGGCGCAGAGACTCCGTGAGCTCGGTGCAGGCGGCGTAGCCGCAGTCCACGCAGACATCGTCGGAAGCGCGACAGCACACATGCTCGCCGTCGACGTCTACCACGTGGGCCACGGGTACGCGCCTCGGCCAATCGCCGGACTTGAGCGCGAGAAGGCCGGCCCGCGAGTTGATGACCGGCAGCCCGGCTCTGATGCAGCCGAGGAGCCGTTCGATGATCGGCGCACGCTCTTCGGCGGTCAGAAACAACTCGTCGCGCCCGTAGTAGGGTGTGTGGAAGTAGAACATGACGCCGGTCACGGGGAACTTCGTTTCCCGCACCCACCGCAGGAACGGCTCGATGCCCTCCGCGGTATTGCGGTCAATGACGTAGATGACGGCGACCTTGGGGTGCCCACCCTCGCGGACTGCGCTTTCGACCTGATGGAAATGATGCCCGCGCCGCCTCTCGAAGGTGCCGGGCAACCCGTCCATGCTGACCCAGACGAGGTCTGCGGACGTGTCGAGTCCGAGCGTACCGTTGGTGTAGACGTGCACGTGGAAGAAACCGATCCGCTTCGCCTCAACGACCGCGTCCTCGAGCCCGCGGTCTCCGTCGCGCCACAGCATCGGTTCCCCGCCGCTGAAGTATAGCTCGCGGAATCCGCGGCCCCAGGCGCTCCGCATCGTGTCGACCAGCCGGTCCCAGGTCATATCGGGACGGCCGGCGTCAGGGACGCGGCAGCCGCGGCAGGCAAGATTGCAGCGGTCCGTGACCGCGATTCCACAGATGAGCGGTGGCGGAGCCCGAAGCACGACAGAGCGCCAGGCGAACGGGGCGTAGAATCCGAGCCTGCCCAACATGGTTCCTCGAAACCCCCGGACATCTCCTCGCTTATCGTCGCTACGCAGGTACTGTGGTCCCGGCGTGCCGTGGCTCCTTGCGTTCGTGCGCACTCATCGTGATACCTCCTGCCAGCGCGTGAGGGCGGCGCGGAGCTTCCGGTCGGCTACTGCAGCGCCGGCCATTCCGTCTTCGCGCCACCACCGTGTCTTGCTGGATGCCGCCAGCTCGGGCGTCCCCTCCGCCGCCTCTGCCACGTCCAGCAAGGCAAGGATGCGCTCGGGTGAGCAGGCGGCAGCGAACGCCCGCACAGCATCATCCTCCAGCGGCCATGTCCCTTTCGCCGCTTCCGCAAGCTCTCGGAGGTTCACAGCGTCTCCTTTCATGCCGAGTCTAACTCGTTGTGCTTGACCTGCAAGACGAGGCCGGTACGCGGCCTCGCGTCGACCATGGCTCAACGGCCAAGTCTTGTCCGGTCGAAGCGCTTGTTGGGCAGCCCGCCTCCTGCCAGGGTAGTTCTTGGGCTGCAGGTCCACTTCTATGGACGCCCTCAGGGTCTCCGGTGCATCCGGGTGGCTGCCGAGGATGGCCTGCGAGCCGAATACCAGCAGCTCTGTGTCGCCAGACACATCGCAGGCGGCCCGAATGGCGTGCTCAAGCTGGTCTCTCGTCATCGCCGCTTCTCGATCAGGGACAGTAGGTGATCGCGTTCCTCTGCAGTGAGCACCGCGAAGAACGGAGAGCTTTGGCGAAGCCTGTCCGCGCGCGAGCTCCTCGATACCAGCAGGTCCCTCACCCTTTCCGGAGAGTAGGTTTCCAGCAGCTGGCGCCACTCAGCGATGTCACCGGTCGCCGTCCCTTGGCCCTCGCGGATTAGGCCATTCAAGTGCCGCATAGCTCGCTTGACTAGGGATGGATCGGATCGTATTAGCTCCGCGACACCCTGCGCCATGAGGAGTGAGCGGCTTTCCCTGTCGCTGTGCATCGGAGGCTGCCGCCGCGTCCCTGATTTCGTCTCATTGGGTTCAGCCGTCCAGAGCATCAGGGCGCCCACGCCGGGCTCGGGAGCGTCGGCTCGAGTGAATGCCGCCACCTCGATGATCAGATTGGATTCCTTCTCAAGGCCCAGAAGTCGGGTTCGCACTTCTTCTGCGATCCAGCCAAGCGACTTCGCCTCCGTCACCAATACGACCTCAAGTGCGTCCCCCGCACGGAGCGGGAAGCTCTCAATCCAGGCGACCCGCATTTCGTGCAGACCGACCAATGCGTCGCGAAGACTGCGGATGAACTCGTCATACCGCTGCTCCTCGTGGAGGAACAGCGAGGTAAGCGTCTGCAGCAGAGGTTCCTGCCCGCGTAGTGCGTACTGGAGGGTTCGACCGCCTCCGACCCGCACGACAAAGCCGGTTTCTTCAAGCCGTTTCAACGCCTTGCGAGCGCCGGCCGGGGTAAGACCTGCGCGCTTCGCCGCATCGGACACACCAAGCGGGGCACCGACCTCGTGGGCAAACACCCGGAGCAGCCGCACATGGGACTCGGTCCCGAGGACCTCGTCCAGGGGGTAGCGTAGTGCGTTCTGCTCTGTCGAAATGGGGCGCATTGCGAAACCACTTCCGTTTCCATATAGATACTGTAGCTTCCCTTCGGAAACTAGCGTATCTCACAGCGCTTCCCCTGTCCAGCTCCAGTACGAGACCCCGCCGCACGCGTCGGTGTTGCCTAGTGTGCGGCTTGAGCGGTGGACGACAGCCCGGCGGTCAGGCCGTGCCGGCGCCGTCCGCTCCAAGCCGCTGTTATCCAGTGTCCGTTCCCGTTGCCCAGAACTCAACGGCAAACTGGAGTGTGCGGAGCAGTGGAAACTCCTCGGGAACGGCCGCCTTGCTGATCTTCCGGCCACCGATCTCCTTGCGAATGTCAGCCATGAATTCGCGAATGAACATGACTCGCCCGCCCGCGATCTCTCTGTCGACATTTGTGCCGCCATACACGAATAGCGCAATCTGGTCGATGTGTGCCGGGATTGGAATCCCTGGGAACAGCTGGGGGATGTACTTCCGCCCGGCCTCGAACTTCTTGCGATACCGCCTCTCGCGAACAGCCCAGCTGTCGGCGTCAAGCGAGGGCTCAATGTGCACGAGAGACTTCAGCTGTGGGTGAAACGCCACGACATCGAGCTCGCACTCGTATCCACCTTTTGGTCTCTTGCCCACCTGCACGTTGCGACGGACGAAGTAGCCCTGCAGTTCATACCACTCGGCGACAAGCGACTCGAGGTGGTTCCCGGCCATCATCTCTCCTCACATACGGACAACATCCGCAGCGTCAGCGGCGGCCGAAGGCCGTCTGCTGAACGCCGCCGTTATGCGACCCTGAGCGGCTTGATGCGCCCGACCTCCGTCTTGATGGCCTGAGCCGCATCCCACAGATCCACCGCGCGCTGCGCGTTGAGCCAGAACTCCGCCGTGTTGCCGAATAGGCGCGAGAGCCGCAGCGCCATCTCTGGGCTCACCGCCCGACGCTCACGCAGCAGCTCATTGACTGTCTGGCGCGAAACACCCAGCGCCTTGGCCAGACCGGAGACCGTAAGCCCGTAGTCGGGAAGGAAGTCCTCCCTAAGCATCTCGCCGGGATGGGTCGGCCGTATCTTCCGCTCGCCGGTATTCGGAATGCTCATCTCACACCTCACTCTAGTGGTAGTCGGCCATCTCGACGTCGTAGGCGTCGCCATCGACGAAACGGAAGCAGATGCGCCACTGGTCGTTGACGGCGATCGAGTGCTCTCCCTTCCGGTCCCGTTCGAGCTGGTGCAGGCGATTGCCGGGAGGGACCCTCAAGTCGTCCAGACAGGTGGCCAAGTCGATGTACTCCAGCTTTCGCATCGCCCTCTTGGCGATATCAGACGGGAACCGTTTCGACTTGCCGGTCGCGTACAGCTGCTGGGTATGCCTGTCCGCGAACGTCTTGATCATGCGTCAATCGTAACCTGTCACGTGACGCATGTCAACCGGCAGGTAGCGTGGCAGGTAGCGTGGTTCAACGATTGGCGCATGAGCGGCGCGGTGCACGTCCGCTCGAAACGCTGGTTAGCCCCACACGCTCACTTGCGCCCGCACCGGTAGTGTGGCCGCTTGCGCTGGTGGGCTATCGCCAGTATCCGGATCGCCTCGTCACGGATCTCGTAGACGACCGAGTACGGGAACTTGGCCAGCACCAACTTCCTGATTCCAGGCGCCACTTCCACTGCGGCATCGGGATAGGTGCGAATCCGGTCGAACCCGCTGTCGACCTCATCGAGGAAGGCCGAGCCGAGGCCCCGGCTCTCGTGATCGTAGTAGTCCGCCGCGTCGCTCAGCTCAAGGTCGGCGTCTTCGTGAAGACGCACAGGCCGACTCACGCTCTGCGTGCCCGAACGCGAGCGAGAGCCTCTTCCGCCGGCACGGTGGTCGCGGTGCCTGCGTCTATCTCAGCACTGCGGCGCTGGGCCTCCTCGATCCAGAGCTTCTCCACCTCGGCCTCCGAGAGTGATTCGAGGCTGTTCAGCAGCTCGTGGGCCATGGATGCACGAGTCGTCGCGTCGAGCGCGAGAGCTTCCCGCATTATCTGGTCTACCCTCATGGCGTCATCCCTTCGTCGATCCTGTCTGCCTGTAAGCTGATTATACCTCCGAGGTAGGACATCGTAGACCCGAATCGTGTGTTGGGGCTAACGCCTGGCGCTTCAGCTGCGGCCGCCGTTCGCTAGGCCCGAACACGAGCTTACCTCAAGGCGGCGGCCGTCTGCTGGAAGCGCTGGTTAGCTGGCGCAAGTTCGCAAGTCACAGCACCGACCACTTGCCTGGTCTGAACGCGGCTGCGCCCGTATGCCAGCCCAGCCTGACGGTCTGGCCATCGGCTACTTCGACGGTGGTGCTACTTGCATACGCCTTACGAAAGACAAGCCACTTATGGTACGCCTTCAGCGTGTGCTGGCCTGGCGACACGGCCAGAGTGTTGAGCCCCCAGTTACCTTGGCGAGGCTCACCGTCGACCTCAATGATTGGGTTCACGAAATCTTGGGCAACCGAACCCGGCATGTGACTGGCCATTACCTCAATCGTGGCCGTTTCGTCGCTCATGTTTACTCCTTTCACATCGTCACAGCTAACAATGATTCTACAGTCTGGATAATACCACGGACACAGACCCGGCCCTTCCGCATAAGACGTCGAGGGCCTCTTCTCCCTCGCTTACCGAAATCCTCTCTCACCAGCGGTTTCCGTCCGTCAGGAGCGCCCGAACCCTGTCGTCTTATACAGACCGCATAAGACCGCCCCGGGGCTCGTCTAGCGGGCTCCGGACACCGTGGCCGCCCTTGCTCAGAACATGCGTGTAGACCATCGTCGTCTTCACGTCCTTATGTCCGAGCAATTCCTGAATCGTCCGGATATCGTAGCCCGCCTCGAGCAGGTGGGTAGCGAATGAGTGCCGGAATGTGTGGCACCCGACGTGCTTGACCACCGCGGCCTTGCGAACAGCCTCCTTGCGAACAGCCTCCTTGACCGCCCGCTGCAGGATGGTCTCGTGGACGTGGTGGCGGCCCTGTTCGCCGGTCTTCGTGTTCTTCCACCGCCTCTCCTGTGGAAAGACCCATTGCCAGCGCCAGTCGACGGGAGCCCTCGGGTACTTCCGGTCAAGAGCCATCGGGAGTTGGACGCGCCCCCAGCCGGCGACCAAGTCCTTGGCGTGCACGCTTCTGACCTGTCGCAGATGCTCCCGCAGCGACGCCTTGAGCGTCTCGGGCAGCATCGTCACGCGGTCCTTGGCGCCCTTGCCATCGCGGACCAGGACTTCGTTGCGTGCAAAATCGACATCTTGCACGCGCAGTCGTAGGCACTCCATCAGGCGAAGGCCTGCGCCATACATGAGGGAGGCCATGAGCCACTTGTCGCCATCGAGCTCCGCGAGGACGGCCTTCACCTCGTCGCAGGTCATGACGACCGGCAGGCGCTTGGGCTTCCTGGCACGGATGACCTCCCCAAGATCGCCGATCTCCCGGCCCAGGACGCGGCGATAGAGGAAGAGGAGCGCGGCCAGTGCCTGGGTTCTGGGTCGAGGCGCTGACCTTCTCCTTCACGGCCAGATGCGTGAGGAAGGCGTTGATCTCCAGTTCGGCCATCTCGGCCGGGTGACGGACATTGTGGAAGTAGATGAAGCGGGTGACCCAGCGGCAGTAGGTCTGCTCGGTGCGGCGGCTGTAGTGGCGCGATCGCAGTGCCTCGCGAAGCTGGTCCAACAGCTTCGGGCGCCCGTCGTTCACGCGCGCGGGCCCTACACCCGCAGAGCTATCTCGAAGAAGTCGCAGCCGGGGTGTTCTGTGCGCCGTCTCTGCCGCCGATCGGATCATGGCTCCCCTCCAGTCGTTCGCCTGACAACGGGAGACACGCTACCACATGGCAGCGACATCGCGGCCGGCAGGGATGGCGGGAGCGGCAGGTCGCGCGGAGCGCAACTCATGAGCCGGAAACGATCAGGCCGCAACCGAAAGAGCCACAGCGGCGAATGGTGGAGCGAGCGCGAGCCTGCCGGCCCGCCCGTTGTCCACGGACGGTGGCACGAGGCCGACTGGCGATGCCTGGAGCCTAGATCTTGGCAGGCTTGGCGATGATGAGTTTGAACATCGCGCCGGCCAGGTCCTCCTCGCGAACGATGGTGAACCCGGCTGAACGCACGTTGGTGCAGGTGCGCCGGTTGATGTGGAAACCGAAGACCCGGGAGGTGAGCGGGTCCAGGAGGTTCATCGCGGCCCGCATCGGCTGCTTCTCCATGAGCACGTGCTCGATCAGCCGCAGCTCGCCGTCGGGCCGGAGCACGCGGCGTAGCTCCTTGAGACCGGCCACCGGTTCCGGCACCGAGCAGAAGACGAAGCTGGCGACGACCAGATCGAACGAGTGGTCCGGGAAGTCCAGGTGTTCGATGTCCATCTTGCGGATATCGACGTCCGCGCCGGTCTCCCGGGCGCGCCGGCGCGCCCGCTGGAGCATCCGCTCACTCAGGTCGACCGCGATCATGTGCAGCCTAGGGGGGTAGAACGGGATGTTCTTGCCGGTGCCGACGCCCACTTCCAGCACGTCACCGCGCGCGCCTTCGAAGAGCAGCGGGCGCCACTTGCGGGTCGCCCGCCACTCCATCGGTGATTCCAGGAGGTCATAGAAGCGCGCCACGCGGTCGTAGCGCCGCTCCACCGACTGCATCACGGCCGCCTCACGGCCGGAAGCGCCGCAGGAGCAGAGAGTTCGACACTACCGAGACGCTCGAGAGCGCCATGGCCAGTCCGGCCCACTCAGGCCGGAGCTCTCCGAAGGCGGCAATCGGAATCATCGCGGCGTTGTAGAAGAGCGCCCAGAACATGTTCTGGCGGATCTTGGACATCGTCCGCTTGGAGAGCTTGATGGAGGTCACGACGTCCCGCAGGTCATCTTTGATGAGCACGACATCGCCGGTCTCCATGGCGACGTCGGTGCCACTGCCGAGAGCGATGCCGACATCGGACTGGGCCAGCGCGGGCGTGTCGTTGATGCCGTCGCCGACCATGGCGACCTTCTTGCCCTCGGCCTGGAGCTTGCTGACCTCCTCGGCCTTGTGCTCCGGGAGCACTTCA
The DNA here is from genome assembly GCA_964461725.1 of uncultured Coriobacteriia bacterium. Taxonomy (GTDB): domain Bacteria; phylum Actinomycetota; class Aquicultoria; order CAYWVN01; family CAYWVN01; genus CAYWVN01. The sequence goes on from CAYWVN010000036.1 coordinate 11,339, forward strand.
GCCAGCACGCGGTCTATGCCAACCGTGCGCGCGATGGCCTGGGCGGTGCGCCTGTTGTCGCCGGTGATCATGGCCACCTCGAGGCCCATCTTGTGCAGGCTCTCGACCGCCTGCTTCGAGTTCTCCTTCAGGGTGTCGGCCACCGCAACGAGACCGAGGACCTTGCCGTTCTCGGCGTAGATCATGACCGTCTTGCCTTCTTCTTCCAGTCGCTCCATGGTCTCCGAGAAGCCGTCGCCTTGGACGTGGCGCTCGGCCATCAGCTTGCGGTTGCCGAACAACGCCTCGCCGTCAGCAAACTGGGCCCGCACGCCATGACCGGGAATGGCCTCGAAGCCGGTGACCTCATCGAGATGAAGTCTGTCCTCGCGGGCCTTCAGCACGATGGCCTCGGCCAACGGGTGCTCGGAGTCCTTCTCCACAGCGGCCGCCCGCGCCAAGATGCGCGCCGGCTCGACGCCGTCCAGCGGAACCACGTCGGTCACGACGGGCCTGCCGTGGGTAAGCGTGCCGGTCTTGTCGAAGATGATGGCGTCCAGCTTGTGCATCGTCTCGAGGGCCTCGCCGCCCTTTATCAGGATGCCGTTCTCAGCACCCTTGCCGGTGCCGACCATGATGGCCGTCGGGGTGGCGAGACCCAGCGCGCAGGGGCAGGCGATGACTACGACAGCCACGGCTGCTAGGAGCGCGGTGACGAAGGGCGCGCCGACCGCCCAATACCAGACACCGAACGTTATGAGAGCCAGGACGATGACAGCCGGCACGAAGTAGGCGCTGACGGCGTCGGCGAAGCGCTGGATGGGCGCCTTGGATGTCTGGGCCTCCTCGACCAGGCGGATGATCTGCGCGAGCGTCGTCTCCGCGCCCACCTTGGTCGCCCGGAAGCGCAATGAGCCGTTCTTGTTGATGGTCGCGCCGATGACCTCGTCGCCGGGGTTCTTCTCGACCGGGATGCTCTCACCGGTCAGCATCGACTCGTCCACCGACGAGCGGCCTTCCGTGACGATGCCGTCCACCGGGACCTTCTCGCCCGGACGCACGACGACGATGTCACCCGCGACGACTTCCTCCACGTCGATGTCGAGCTCGGAGCCATCGCGCAGAACGCGCGCGGTGCGCGGCTGCAGGCCCATGAGCTTCTTGATGGCGTCGCTGGTCTTACCCTTGGCTCGCGCCTCCAGGAGCTTGCCCAGTAGCACAAAGCCGATCAAGAGCGCGCCTATCTCATAGAAGACCTCTTGCCCCATCAGGAAGAAAGTCGCCGCGACGCTGTAGAAGTAGGCCGCGCTCGTTCCGATGGCTATGAGGAGGTCCATGTTGCCCATGCGGTGCTTCAGCGCCGCCCAGCTCCCGCGGTAGAACTGCCAGCCGGCGATGAACTGGACCGGGGTGGCCATGGCGAACAGGACGTACGATCTGATGTTCATGGGCAGCCAGTCCATGAACGGCGGCACCATCGAGAGCAGGAATGTCGGAACAGCCAGGGTCATGGCGAAGACGAACAGGCGGAACTGGTGCCGGATGTGCGCCTCCTGGTTCTCGCGTTGCATGTCTACCTGGGCCGCCTTGGCCGCCAGGCCCTGCGGCCGCGGCGCGCCGGACTCGCCCTCCAGGGTAGAGAGGCTCTCCATGAGGCTCGCGCCGTAGCCTGCGTCAACGATCGCTTTCTGCACCGCCTCCACCGAGATCGCATCGGGATCGAAAGTCACCGATGCGCGCTCCGTCGCGAGGTTCACGACCGCCTTCTTGACGCCCGGCTGGGCCGCCAGGGAACTCTCGATCACCTTGACGCAGCTGGCACAGGTCATGCCGGTGACGGCGAAGTCCGCCTTGGTCTCTCCGCCGATCGCGGCCACAGCCGGCTTCTCGGCCGGAGCCACAACGGCCGGCGCGGGGCACGACTGTGCCGGCCCGGCAGCCGTCTCATCGGGGACATCGGCGACACCCTGCACCTCGTAACCCAGCTCACCAATCGTCCGCACGACGTCACCCAGGGTGGCCACGCCCGACTCGTACTCCACACCGACGCGGCCACTCTCCCAGTCGGCCTCGACGCCGAGGACACCGGGCAAGTCGCCCAGCTTCAGCTTGACCAGCTTCTCGCAGCTGGGGCAGTGCATGCCGTGCACTTCGTATATCTTCAGTTTGACTTCTGTCTCAGTTCCCGTTGCGCTCACCACGTAGCACAACCTCCTCCTCAACCGCGGCAGCCCAGCCTCTCCGGCGGGGCCCCTCCGGTCACTATTGTACGACTAACTGGCCACTGACCATGCCCATCTGGCAGCTGAACTTGTAGGTGCCCTTCTTCAACGTCGGCAGATTGATCGTCGCCTTGGTGCCCGATTGCAGCGGCTGGTTCACACCGAAGTCGCTGAAGACCAGCGACGACAAGCAGCCGCCCGCCGCCTGGATGTCCAGGTTGATCTTGAGCGGAAGGCCGGCCTTGGCCTTGATGCCGTCCGGGTTCCACGAGTTGTTGACTATCATGTCGACGGTCTGGGTATTGCCTTTCACCACGGCCGTCTTCCACGCCTGGGGCGTTCCGCCTCCGCCACCACCGCAGCAGCCACCGCCACCGCCCGCTGCGCCACCCGCAGCGGGCGGTGGCGGTGGCTGCTGCGGTGGTG
>CAYWVN010000037.1:0-13767 GCA_964461725.1 uncultured Coriobacteriia bacterium
CGGCCGTCACCCAGGCCTGCCCGCTCCCGCGCAGGAACTGCGGCACACGGTTCTCCTCGACACTCGCGGTGCAGATGATCTCCGTGCAGCCCATCGTGAGGAAGACTGAGCCCTCAGCGTGTGGCAGGTAGCCCCGGACGATTTTGAGCTTTCTCAGCTGGCCGGGTTTGCGCCCGTCGCTCCGCTCCATGATGCCTCCATTCATCGCCGCCGGGCGATGATGGTCACGCCCCGGCAGCCGCTATCGGAATCGTCTGGTTCTCCTCGGCCGTCTCGACCGGACCGTCGAAGACGGCCGCGGCCTGTCGCACCGCCTCGGCGCGGTCGTAGGTCGGCCAGAGGTGCGTCAGCACCAGCCTCCCGACGCCGGCCTCTCGGGCCACCTCGCCGGCCTTGCGGGCGTTTAGATGCTGCCCCAGCGGCAGGTCGGGGTCCAGGTAGGTCGACTCACAGACGAGCGCGTCGGCTCCGCGCGCCAATTCTACCAGAGCCGGCATGTCGCCCGTGTCCGACGAGAAGACCGCCGTGGCCTCGCCTTCGACGCGCAGGGCGAACGTCGGCGGACCGTGCTGGACGTGGCGCGCTGTCACGAGAAGCTCCCCTATCGGATGTTCGCCCTGTGTGAGCTCACCGAAGTCCAGGACCTCCAAGCTCGCGGTCTCACCTTCCGGTGTCACCATCAACCGCGTGAGGAGCTCCTCGGCGCCGGCCGGGGCCAGCACGCGCAGCCCCGGAGGCGCGACGTGCGCCGTGTACTTCAGGTAGTAGCGGAGCGGATAGAGGTCCAGATAGTGGTCCGGGTGCAGATGCGTGATGACGATGGCGGCAAGCTCCTCCGGCTTGGCGTGCCGCAGCAGATTGGCCAGCGCGCCGTTGCCGAGATCAACGACCAGGCGGTCTGGGCCGGTCGCGGATGAGCGGTCCGGGCCGCTCTCGATGAGGTATCCCGAACACGCATGTCCCGGCCCGGCATATGCGGCCGACGACCCCAGCACCGTGAGCTTCATAGTTGCTTCCGTTCGGCCACCTCGGGCCGGACAAGCGCCCCGGTCTTCAGAAGAACCATGAGGAGCGGCAGCCCCAAGGCGTAGACGGCCACCGCCTCGCCCGCCCCGACGGTGACCACACTCAGCCAGTATGGGAGTTTCAGTGTGAACCATAGGATGAAAGCGACTCCGAAGGCGTTCAGGATGACCGGCGGGAGTAACGCCAGCGCCGGACGCCGGATCTTCCAGGTGAGATAGGCGGCAACGAGCGTCAGGAGCGACCCCAGCACCACGTCTAGCGGGCCGCTCGGGCTGAACAGGTTGGCGATCACGACCCCGATGAAGAGCCCCGGGATAGCCGCGGGCTCCAGATAGGCCAGCACGGTCAGGGCCTCGGAGACGCGCACCTGGATCTGGCCGTAGGACAGCGGGGCCAGTACCACGGTGAGCGCCGCGTAGACGGCCGCGATAATGGCGGCCCGGGAGACGAACGAGGCGCTACGCATCGCCAAGCGACACGGTCTCGACGCCGTCGACGGGCCGGCCGAGGAAGCGGTCGCCCAGCTCTCGGAACCGCTCGGCGTCGGCGCTGCAGATGAAGCGGTACGCCGGCGTGCCGCCCGGAGAGCACAGTTGTTGGCGCTCCGTGAGGAGGAGCTTCAGCTCGCGCGCCGTCTCCTCGGCACTGCTGATGAGCTTGATGTCAGGGCCGGCCTCAGCCGCCAGTGCTCCGGCCACCACCGGATAGTGCGTGCAGCCCATGATGAGGCAGTCGATGCCCTGTTCCTTCAGAGGCGCGACACCCGCCCGGACCGTCTCGTCCAGCCGCGCGCCCGAGAGCTCGCCCGCCTCGACCAGGTCGACCAGGGCCGAGCACGGCTGCGAGAAGACCTGCGCGCCCGCGTCCAGCGCGTGGACCGCCCGCGTGTACGCACCGCTGGAGATGGTGGCTTCCGTCCCGATGACACCTATCCGCCGGGTGTGGGTAGCCAGCACGGCCGCGCGTGCGCCCGGCTCGACCACCCCGATCACTGGGATATCGTAGCGCGCTTGGGCCGCCTCCAGCCCGGCCGCCGCCCCGCTGTTGCAGGCGATGACGACCAGCTTGATGTCCTGCTCCAGGAGGTACTCGATGATCTGGAACACGAAGCCGCGGAGTTCGTCGATGCCGCGCGTGCCGTACGGAAAACGGCCGGTGTCACCGTAGTAGATGATGCTCTCGTCGGGCATCAGATCGATGATCGAGCTCGTCACCGTGAGCCCGCCCAGCCCGCTATCGAATATGCCGATCGGTCGTTCGTCCAAGATTCCCCCAGTGGTCCGATGCCCGGTCTCGCGGCATCCCGCGGGACCGCCCCGGTCCAAAGACCCACTCATTATATAGCCGGCCCGCTAGGACTCAACCGCCCGGCCGCCGTTCCGGCCCGGCTCTCCGGCGCGGCGGCCGCCTCTTGCGCGGCGCGCGCCTGCATGACCTCATGCAACGCGTCCATGTCCTTGGCCACCACGAGTCCAGCCAGAAGGAAGATGACAGCGCAAACAGCCCAGCCGGCCACGCTGATGATGAGGATGGCGTCGCGCAAGGAATAGGCCACGGCAATCAGCCCCGCCAGGAATGGCGCCACGGCAGACCCACCGTTCTGGATGAAGCTCAGGACCGCCACAGCCGTGCTGCGGACTTCTGGAGGCGTGACATCATAGACCATGGACACGACATTCGGTGAAGCGAACGGCATGAACAGCGCCGTGACGACGAGCAGCAAGATGAACAGACCACGGTTGGCGACAGGCACCTGCAGCGCCAGCGCCAACGAGATCATAGCGATCGCCACACCGGCGCCGGACACGACCACGCGACCCTGACGCATCCGCCGGAACGCGAAGTCCCCGAGCGCGCCGCCCAAGAGACGCCCCAGCGACATCGCCAGAATCGCCACGGTCATGGTGACAAAGACCTCCCGCGGGGGGTAGTGCCGTTCAACCTCCAGATAGCGGAAGAACCAGTACGTGATGACCTGCCACGGCAGGATCCCGAAGAACGCCTGCGCGAAGAGGAGGAGCAGCGTGCGCTTGCGGAAGAGGCTCAGCGCGGTCCTGCTGTCGAACCGATACTCCGCCCGCACGTCCTCCAGGCCGGCCATCTCCGGTTCCGCCCCTCCTCGGGGGACTTCCCGCACCCACAGCAAGATCGCTGCAGCCGTCACCAGGCCCAGTGAGCCTGTAACGTAGTAGACACCTCGCCATCCCGTGACGTCCTTCAACCCGAGCGCTAGAACCATCGCCAGCAGGTAGCCCAGTGGAGCGCTCAGCTCGAGGATCCCGTAGACCCGGCCGCGCAAACGAGGCTCGAAGTAGTCGGAGAGCAGACTGTACAGACCGGGACTGCTGGAGTCGTCGATGCCAGTGCTGGCCCGCGTGACTGCGAACGCGCCATAGCTCGGAGCGAGGGCACTGAGCCAGGTCGTAAGGCCCCACACGAAAGCCGCCAAGGCGAGCAGCCGAGGCCGCGCGTAACGGTCGAAGAGGTAGCCCCAGACCGGATAGAGGACGGCGCCCACCAGGATGGCCCCCATGAAGAGTGCCCACATCTGGGCCTCATCGATGTGAAGATCGCTCATGGTGGGCGTGGTCAGGCGTCCGATCAAGAGGCGGTCGGCACTGTGCAGCAGAGAGAGGAGAGAAAACACTGCCAGAACGGTCCAGCGCCTTCGGGCCGCCACCGTCGTCATGTCGCCGCTCACGTCCGCCTCATCCCGCCTCCGGCAATGCGCCTCGTACCATTTAGGGGTCCCAAATCCAAAGCTGGCCCGCCGCTTGCGCCTAGAGCAGTCCGCGAGTGGATTCACACTGGGGGAGCGGGACCCAGAACTTCATGGCGGTCCCCTCACCCGGCGTGCTCTCCGCCCAGATCCGGCCGCCGTGCGCTTCGACGAGGCGCTTGCTGATAGTGAGGCCGATACCGAAACCGCCGCCGCCCAGGCCGCCTGCGAACCCGGCGCCCTCATCCACCTCGCGCGCCCGGGATTTGTCGGCCCGGTAGAAACGCTCGAAGACGAACGGCAGGTCCTCCGGCGCGATGCCGCTTCCCGTGTCGCGCACGGATACCTCGATCCCCCGAGGCACGCCGCCAGGCCCACTGCTCCCGGCGCCCTCGCCGGTGTGGGCCCGGCCGCCCGGCTCGCCGCCGGGCTCCATGGTCACCTCCGCCGTCACCGTGACGGTCCCGCGCGCCGGGGTATGCCTGAGTGCGTTCGAGAGCAGGTTGCGAAGGACCTGGCCTATCCTGAGGTGATCCGCCCTCACGTGCGGCAGGGACCGAGGGCAGTCCCGGACAAGCTCCACCGCCCCGGCCTCGTATTCGGGCCGCGCCGCATCGATCTCTTTCCGGACCACGTCGCAGATGTCCAGCTCCTCCACGCTCAGCTGGAGCTCGCCCGCTTCGGCCAGCGACAGCTCGCGCAGCTGGTCGATCAGCCTGGAGAGCGTCACGGTCTCTTCGTGCACCGCACGGAGGTCTTCCGGGGCGCCGGGGATGACGCCGTCGATCATCCCCTCCAGCTGGGCCTGCATGGTCGCCACGGGCGTGCGCAGCTCGTGAGCCACGTCGGCCACCATGTTGCGACGCAGCTCCTCCACTCGCTGTAGATTCTCCGACATCTTGTTGAAGGCCCCGGCCAGTTCCTCGACTTCTTCCGACGCGTGGACTTCCACCTTCTGCCCGAGACGGCCATCGGCCATGGCGTGCGCAGCCTCGGTGAGACGTCTGACGGGACCGGCCATCCGCTCCGACAGGATCAACCCGAAGGCCACTGCGAGTACCCCCACGATTAGCGCGGCCAGCCAGACATACCGCTGCGTCGCCATCAGGAACGCCTGTTCCGGGCCGGTGGTGCCCTCAGGAATGGTCGGCGGCGTCCAGGCCAATAGACCCACCGTCTTGCCGTCGATAACCAGGGGCTGCCGCATCCTCGGCAACCTATTGCGGCCGCCCATCATCGGCATCATGCCGCCACGTAGACCCGGCGGCCGGTGGTCGGCTTCGGCCACCAGGTTGCCGGCCGTGTCATAGAGCGCGATGCGGTTGCCCAGTTGCTCAGCCAGTTGCCCTATCTGGAGCTCGATTCCGGTCCAAGACCCGCGGCTCTGGTAGTAGCTGCCGAGGGCCGCAAAGATCCGTTGCCCGAACATCATCCGCCCCTGGAAGAGATAGCTGCCGAACTGCGCCGATGTCACGCGGAATGACAGGAACGCGAGCAGTGCCACCGCGACCAGGGCGACCGCGAGGAACGCCGCAATCAGACGGCTGCGCAGAGACCTAAACATGCCAGCACCGGCCCGGTCTAGCCATCGCGCAGCTCGAACTTGTAGCCTACGCCGATGACCGTCCTGATGTAGACCGGTCGCCGGCGGTCGGGTTCTATCCTTTTGCGCAGGTTGGCGATGTGCATGTCGATGGTCCGCTCGTATGCCTCGAACGCCGAGCCATGGAGGTGCTCGACCAGCTGGGAGCGAGTGAACACGCGGCCCGGATGCCCAACCAGCAGAGCCAACAGCGAGAACTCCGTGTGTGTGAGCGGAACGACGCGCCCATCCAGAGTCACCTCGTGGCGGGGCACGGACACCGCAAGCGGTCCGGCGGAGAACTCATCACGCGGCCGGCGCAGGGGCCTGCCGGTGTCGGCGGGAGTCTGGACGCCCGCCTTGGCGGACCGCCGCAGCACCGCCTTCACGCGCGCAACGAGTTCGCGCGTCCAGAATGGCTTGGTGATGTAGTCGTCGGCCCCCAGCTCGAGGCCGATCAGCCTGTCGATCTCCTCCACCCGGGCGGTCAGCATGATGATGGGGACATCGGACTCGGCCCGGACTGTCCGGCAAACAGACAGCCCGTCGACCTTGGGCAACATGAGGTCGAGGACGATGAGGTCGGGGCGATTGTGGCGGAACTCCTCAAGCGCGACTTCGCCGTCGTAGGCCACGGCCACCTGGTAGCCTTCTCGCTCAAGGTACGCCTGAACCGCCGCCACCAGCTTCTTCTGGTCATCGACCACGAGGATGCGGGCTGCCATCGTCCCCCTCGCCGGTCCGCGCGCCACGCGGCCGGCCTTACTATCGGCGGTCCCGTGGGCGAGACCGCTGTTCTGCGCTGATTCTACCATTAGCCTCGGCCCTTCTCCGCGGACCGCGTCATGCCGCGAGCCCTCCCGGGAAGGAGGGCCCGCCTGGTCGCGTTCGCGATGTCCATCTGTCTGCCGGCGACCAGGAACCGGGCCGGACTAGTAACCGACAGGAGGCCCGGCCGGAGCGCCGTAGAAGCCGCGCATCATGCCCGGACCCTGTCCGCCGCGGCCGAAGCCGCCCATCATGCCGGGGCCGAAGCGCCCTCGCCGTCCGGACCCAAGCCCGCAGTTACCGGGCTTGCCGTTGTCGACCATCCAGGCGACCCGCTCCTTGATCTGCTTCAGGATGTCGTCGGCCTGGGCCTTGGTGACGCGCCCGGCTTTGACCGCCTCGTCCAGACCCTTCTTGCGCGCATCGACTATCGCGTCGATGACTTCATCCCGGCCGACACCCTTGGCCTTGGCGATCTCGGCCAGGGTCTTGCCTTTCGCGTGCTCCTTCCAGAGATCTTCCGGTTTTATCCCGAGCAGCTTGGCGACCACGTTCATCGGCCGGCCCTCAGGGTCCGTGAAGCCGCCACCGGACAGGCCACCCCTCCCTAAGCCGCCCCTCAGCCCGCCGCCGCGCGCCCCCGTACCGCCCCGCACGTTCGCCGCTCCTCTGATCGCCCACATATGCGAACGGTTCAGTGGACCGGCCGCGCGGAACCCTCCGGGCACGCCGAAGTATGCCGAGGCCACGAAGACAGCGGCGGCGGCGGTCGCGGTCAGGCCGAGAACACCCAGAAGCGCCGAGGCCACTACTAGGATCTTCGTTTGCTTGGTCATTGTCTGCACCTCCTCGCCGTTTGAATAACCGGCGCCCGAAAGCTCGCGCCGTGCAAGTCCAATGGTACGAGGAGAGTGTCAAGACGGCGTCAAGACAAGGTAGGAGTGCCATGAAAGCCCGCAGGCGACTCGCGACGCTGCGCGGCGCTACTCGCGAGGAAAGTATCGCACGGCCCAGAGTTCGTAGCCGACCACGACAACGAGCATGAGCAGCGCGGGGAAGTCGGATACCCAGGCGCCGGGGGAGTCCGCACCGGCCAGGCGCCAGACCAGCACGGTTGCCCAGCCGAGGGTCATCACCGTGGCAGAGACCCACGCCCAGATGTACTGTCGGTACACCCCGATCGCCACCAGGAAACAAACGGCATACACGCTGAGCAGAACCGGAACCGGCGGGAACGGGGCCTACGGTGGATAGAGAGCGCCATACGCGTTGGACACCGCGTCTGAAAGCGCCGGGGAGCTAACGATGAAGAACAGGCCCAGCCCGAACAGCGGCAGCGCGTGGGTGTCCGTCCATTGGGAGTCGTCACCCTCGAAGGGCATGTAGACCGACGGCGTGAAGTACCCAGCCACCACCGCCAGCGTCCCTACAGCAGCGAGCGCCCCGGCTACGACCCTCAAGTAGAAGAGGGGGCCGGTTTCCACGGGGACAACCTGGAGGGATCCTCGGAAGCCGCTGAAGTTCTCGATGCTCAACACCCAGTTGGGCGCCGCGGTCCACAGGCGGAGGAGCACCACCCAGGACGCGACGAACGCGATGTCCCTGGCCCAGCGCCGCAGGCGCAGCCAACCGACGCCCGCGGTCACCAAGACACCGGCCAGCAGGAGGTCGACCACCCCGGACATAAGCCGCGCGGTCATCTCGGGCCCGACGACGGTGACTCCGTACATCCACTTGGAGGACGCACGGACCACGTAGCCTAGACCGACGAGCAAGGGGGCAAACCCAAGAAGCCTCGCCAGGACAGGGTTGCCAGCCTGGAACTCGGTAGGCTCTTCCATGTCCTATATGCTAGCATATGTGGTAGAGGTGAGGCCGTTGAAGCGAACGATGATCTACTTGCCCGAAAACGAGCACGCGCGGCTGAAGAGGGCGGCCGAGGAAGAAGGCCGCAGCATGGCCGACATCATCCGCGAGGCCACGACCGAGTACCTCCACAAGAACTCACCGGCATTGGACTACTTCGGCTTCGTCGGAATCGGGGAAGGCTCCGCTGACGAGGCTGTCTCTGAGAACGTAGACAAGTACATCGAGGAGATGTTCAAGTGATCTTCATCGACACAGGGGCTTTCTTCGCGTTGGTCGCCAAGCGTGACCCGAACCACACTTCGGCCACGGAGTTCTACCGCGATATCGCCGGCCGTGAGCCGCTGGTGACCTCGCTGCCTGTGGTCACCGAGACAAGCTTCCTACTATGCTCGCGACTGGGCGAGCTATGCGCCAACAAGTTCCTCGCCTCTGTGAGCCTCGGTCTCTTCGCCCTGCTGGATGTCGGCCTGGGAGAGATCAAGAGAGCCGTCAAGATATCAGAGCAGTGCGCGGACGCCCACCTGGGCTTCGTCGATTGCTCCAGCTTGACCCTGTTGGAGGCCCATGGAATCACCGAGGTCTTCACCTTCGACCGCAGGCGCTTCGCCCTCTACAAGCCGGCCCACACGCCACACCTCAACCTGCTGCCGGGCTAGTTGGCCTCCCACGCCTGGAGGAAGGGATACGGATTCACCGGGCCGCCTTCGCCGGGGTGAACCTCGAAATGCAGATGCGGCGGGGTGCCCTTGGCGTTGCCGGTGTCACCCACGTAGGCGATCACCTGGCCCGCCTTCACGCGGCCGCCGGAGACGGCAAAACCGGACATGTGGAAGTACTTGTACGTAACCCCGTCATCACCATACAGATGAACGCTATGACCGGCGTTGCCGTTGTTGTACTCGGTATGGACCATCCCGCCCGTCACGGCCACCGAGGGGGCTCCCATGGCGGCGAAGACGTCCGTGCCCTGGTGGCTCCGGCCACCGGAGCGTGGCTCACCCCAGTCGTTTGTGAACGAGTGGGCGCCCGCGACCGGGAAGTAGTAGCCGTTGACGGGGGTGGGGATATCGGCGGCCAACCCATTCCCAGCGGCGGCCCGTCGCGCCGCGGCCAGCCGGGCCCGGCGTTCCTTTTCGGCCTTGATCAGCACAGCCAGCTGCTTCTTGGACTTCCGGTAAAGATCCTCGAGGTCGCCCAGCCTGGCCTGAAGGTCCGTCGCTGCGGCCTGGGCCTCACGCAGCTCCACCCGCCGGCGGGCCTGGAGTACCCTCAGCTGTTCAGTCTCACCCTGTACCTGCTGCCGATACAGCTTGACGCTGGTGACCAGCTTGGCGTCCTGCGCGCCGATGCGCCTCAGCCACTCCCACCGGTCCAGGAACTCGTCGAAAGACCGCACACCGAAGATGACCTCGACGACGTCGATCTTCCCATGGCGATACAGATTGTCGACCCGGCCATCCAGGATCTTCTGGAGCCCGGCGAGTTGCGAGGTAGCGAGAGCCAGCCTGGTCTGGCTGGCCGTAAGTTCGTTCTCCGTATTTGCCAGGCGCGCCTGAGCGTCCTGGTACTCCTCGGTGGCCTGGTCCGCGCGGTCCTGGACGCGGGCAACCCGGTCCTTCAAGTCCTCGACTTGGGCCTTCTTCTGGCGGAGCGTGACGCCGTAACCCTGTGTGGCCGGCAAGAACAGCGCCAGAAGAAGCAACCCTGCAGCTACATATCTTGGTTTGATCAAGCTTCGCCCCCTGCTTCCTTGTGTCGATGTCAAGGAACCGTTGCCTTGTCGGGTAGGCCGAGTAGGCCGAATATGCCTGATATGCGGAGTAGCCCGAGTAGGCCAAGAAATTTTATCGGAATTCTTCTCAGAACGCAAAAACGCGAGGACCGGACGCCGTCAGTCAACAACCTCGCCCGGCTGCGCGCGACCGCCGGACCCGTGACCGTCCGTCAGAACGCGAGTCGGTGGCTCAGCCACTTGAGGCGGCGCCGCGTCATGAGTGTGGTCGTGACCGCCTTGTGACGAGTCTAAGCCTTTGCCGCCGTCGGCCGGTCCGTGGCCATGGCCTCGGTCCTGTCCGTGCCCATGTGCCCCCATCATGAAGACGTGCATCAGGGGACACAGCAGAACCAGCAGGATCCCCCAGTTGCCCGCCCGTACTCCGAAGAACCACACCACTCCGAACACGAGGGCTAGCGGGATCAGGCAGACGACCACCATCCGCGCAGGGCTGTTCCTGGTCAAACGCCGCCAAAGGTCTATCAAGACTGCCTCCATTAGCCGGAGAGGTATGTGGCGGACAGAGCCCCACCTGGGGGCGGCCGGGGCCTGTCCATGCACAACCCTAGTATACCGATATGAATTATCGGCAAAGAAGGCGTGGCGGTCCCGTGAAGCATCAGAAGACGCATAAAGGGCCCCTATCGGGGCCCTTTACTTGGTGGAGGTGCGGGGAATCGAACCCCGGTCTCCAGGTATTACCAACAGGGCATCTACGGGTGTATCCTGCCGCCGAGAATCTCGCCCTCCGGAAGTCCTGCAGGATGACCTCCGGCGGGCCAGCCTGGAGAGTTTCGCCGGGTGGCTACAGGCATACCCACCCGACTATCCCACATCGCGACGCCCGGTCCGTCACCGTGGGCCTGTGACGGCGGACGTAGCCGCTTAGATTAAGCGGCTAGTGCGTAAGAGTCTTCGGCGTTTGGTTTAAACGCCCGGTCCTTATTTAACGGGGATAACCGGTACCCCGACCCGCTTCCCTGGAGACAACCACCTGGATCGATACCTGTCACCCCCATATCGATTCGGCGCGCGCCTCGCAAGAGACTCGTACAGCCCGAGGAAGTGTAGCGCGGTCTTGATCGTCTATCAAGCCCTGGCAGGACATTGATCGGACTGCCTTGCACCTCGCCTAGCGATCGCGGTCGCGCTGCACCGGCTTGGTGCGCGCGCTCACAGCCCGCTCAACCTCGCGCCTGGCGTCGCGCTCGGCGATCGTCCGGCGCTTGTCGAAGTGCTTCTTGCCGCGCCCGAGGCCCAGCTCCAGCTTGGCATAAGGCCCGTTGAAGTAGACCTTGAGCGGCACCAGTGTGAAGCCACGCTCCTTGGTCTTGCCGGTGAGCTTGTTGAGCTCCCGCTTGTGGAGCAGTAGCTTCCGCGTGCGCCGGGGCTCGTGATTGCTCGCGTTGCCGTGGCTGTACGGCGCTATATGCATGTTGTAAAGGTACAGTTCGCCTCCGACGATCCGGGCGTACGCCTCCTTGAGCGTCGCCTGGTTGGCCCGGAGCGATTTTACCTCGGTCCCCTCGAGAACCAGCCCCGCCTCGTAGGTCTCATCGATGAAGAAGTCGTGGTGAGCCTTCTTGTTGGTCGCCACGACCCGCTGCGTGTGCTCCGATTCCAAGGAAACCTCCACACACATTATAGCACCGGCCCCAAGCCGCGCGCGGCCCGCGCCGGCCAGGCGCGGTATCGGTTTCCGTTGAGCCTAGTGTTCCTCCTTGGGCTGGAACGCCTTTTGTGGGCACTCATCGGCCGGCATATTCGCCGGGACCTCGTGCCCGAAACACATGCCTTTCTCCTCGTCGACGGGCTCGTAGAACTTGCATTTCTTGCACGTCTTCACGCCTGCCCCCTTTCCAGAGCGAGTACCTAGGGTTGGTACTTCAGCGTGGCGATGTCCTCTAGACTGCCGAAGCCGGGGCTGCTGCCGGTGACGAACACCCCGCCCGGCACCTTGACCACGGCGTTGGCGAAGTCGTGGCCGTTTCCAGGCCCGTCGTAGCGCCGGGCCCACTTCTTGACACCCTCGGCCGAGTAGCGTGCCGTCATGTAGTCGATGTTTCCGGTGAAGTTGACACTCCCCCCGGCGGCGAAGACATTGCCGCTCCCGTCGACGAACACATCCGAGAACCAGTCCTGCCCGACGGCGCCACCGACCCCTCCGTCGTAGAACTTCTTCCAGATCTGGTTGCCGAGCGGGCTGAACTTCATGAGCAGACCGTCGTCGTTGCCGATGGCGTTGCGGGAGCCACCGGCCAGGACCGGGCTATTGTCGGGGCCGATCGCGACGGACCGGGCGGAGTCGTCGCCCGGCAGCCGGTCGTAGCGATCGTACCACCTGAACGTCCCGCCCGCGGTGTACTTGACTATGATGACGTCCTGGTCGGCGGCGTTCATCCCCCAACCGACCGAGTAGACGTTCCCGTTGCTGTCCGCGGCCACGGCCTCAGCCTGCTCGTCCTTGGCGGCCCCGCGGTCCCAGCGCCGGGCCCAGCGCTTGACGCCGGCCGGGCTGTATTTCACCGTGAGGAAATCGCGATCGACCGCCGCGTTGTAAGAGGCCCCGGTGACGATCACGTTCCGGTCACGGTCGAGGGTCAGCGCCTGCAGGTCGTCGTTGCCGTTGGCGGCGCCGTTGTAGCGCCGGGCCCAACTGCGCACGCCGCTGGGGAGATACTTGATCACGATATAGTCCACGCCGCTGGCTCCCCCGCCACTCGTCCCACCGACGTAGGCGTTGCCGTAGGAGTCGACAGCGATCTCGGCTGCGTATTCGGTGCCGCTCACCGGACCGTCGAAGCTCTTGGCCCACTTCTTGCTCCCCGCCGTGTCGTACTTCACGGTAACGAGGTTGTACGAAGACCCGTCGTAGGTCGTCCCCAGCACGTAGACGTTGCGCTGTGCGTCGACCGCGATGTCATATCCTAGATCCTGGCTGTTCGCCAGGCCGTTCCAGCGCCGGGCCCACACCTTTGTACCCGACGGACGGTACTTCATGGTGATGATGTCCGTGTTGTTGGCCGCGGTAGAGACATCGCCGGTCACGTAGATGTACCCGTTGTTGTCGAACGCAATCGCCCTGCCTCCGTCATAGCCGTTGCCCGGCCCGTTGTAGCGCGACTCCATGAGCAGTTGGCCAGAAGTTGCCCGCGCCTGCGTCGCGCTGAGCAGGACAAGTAGGACGGCCAGGAGAAGAACGATGGTCGCCGCGAGGGCAAGGTGCGACACGCGCACGCCGGGCAGGTGTCGAGTGGTCATGGTCAACCTCCTAGAGGAGCTACTCCACCGACGGTTGGTTCGGGAACCAATCCCGATACCATCAAGCTACCACTATCAGCCGGGAGTGTCATGCCGCTAGGCGGCGTAGTCATCTAGGAGAAGGACATCCAACCCATCGAACCTGGCGAGGCCCAGGTCGTTCGTCACGAAAGCGGTCGCGCCGGACCGGACGGCGCTGCCCAGCTGCAGCGCATCCGCCGCCGATACGCCGTGCTCGGCCCGGATGCGGGCCGCCCTTTGTGCCGTGGGACGGTCGACGTGGTAAACGGTAAGACCGGGGAAAGTATCCAGGAAGAACCCGTAGATCTTGGACGTCTGCTCGTCGCCGGCTCGGAGCGGGCCCACCAGCAGCTCCATGCGGACGATCTCGCTAACCGCGCCGCGGAACTCCCCGGCCTCTATGGACCCAAAGACGGGTTTAACTGATCCAACATAACGAGGATGCTCCTCGAAAAGGTAGATGAAGACCATCGTGTCCAGCGCGACCGTCTGGTGGCCCCGGAGTGCCTGGATCAGCGTTTGCCGCGACGTTCCCAAGTGGACCTCTCTTTGCGAACGAAGTCGGTGGCGTCAACGCCCTTCCAGACATGCTTGCCCAGGCCGATCCCGAACTCCGTGTAGCTATTGGGCCGTCGGAGGACCAGCACCTCGCCATCCTGGATATCGAACACCAGCTGGTCGCCGGGGCGTAGTCCCAGCTCCCGGCGGACCTCTTTGGGCACGACGACCTGGTTCTTGCCGCTCATG
>CAYWVN010000038.1:0-13746 GCA_964461725.1 uncultured Coriobacteriia bacterium
CGCGCCGCCCGCACCAATCCTGGCCGGCATGTTCGCCACGGATGCGTTCGCGCGACTGCTGCGCGCGACCATCGCCTTCGCCGCGGCGGGCGTCGCGCTCATGTCGATGGACTGGACCGAGTTGCCGCGGACGACGTCTGGACAGGTGGCTTCGCTCGTGCTCTTCTCCGCGTGCGGCGCCATGTTCATGAGCGCGACCACCGACTTCCTGATGTTCTTCGTCGCGCTGCAGCTCTCCAGTATCCCGCTCTACGCGCTGGCGGCGAGCCGCGAGGGCGACCCGGCCTCCAGTGAGGCCGCCTTCAAGTTCCTCCTGCTGGGGATGACGGCCTCGGTGGTCATGATCTACGGATTCTCGCTGCGCTTCGGCCAGGTCTACGGGACATCGCTTCGCGCGGTCGTCTGGAGCGGCCCGGGCCAGGCCGAGACGACCGTAGTGCTGGCCATGGCGCTAGTGCTTCTCGGGATGCTCTTCAAGCTGGGAAGCGTCCCCCTGCATTTCTGGATTCCGGACACATATCAGGGGTCTCCGACGCCGGTAGGGGCGCTCTTGGCGACGGTGCCCAAGTGCGCCTCTGTGGCTGTGCTCCTCCGCGCCATCGGGTACGGGCTGATGGCCGGTCCGTCAGGGTGGATCTCCTGGCTGATAGCGGTGCTCGCCGTCGCCAGCATGACCTTGGGGAACCTCAGCGCGCTGGCGCAGACCAACCTGAAGCGCATCTTCGCCTACTCCAGCATCGCCCACGTCGGGTATCTCATGATCGCGCTCTCGGTCGGCGTGGGCGGTTCCGGCGCCGCGACGTTCTATGTGATCACCTACGCGCTCACCAACCTGGGCGCGTTCGCCGTCGTCCAGGCTGTTACCGGCTCGGGGAGCGAGTCTGAACTGAGCGACCTTGCGGGGCTGTCCCGGCGATCGCCGCTCTTGGCGGCGGTCCTGGCCGTCATGGTTCTGTCGCTCCTAGGGGTTCCGCCGACGCCGGGATTCTGGGCGAAACTCCTGGTCTTCCTGGCCGCCATCCGCGCGGGTGAGTGGTGGCTGGCCGTCCTCGGCATCGCGAACTCGCTGATATCGGTGGCCTACTACATGCCTATTCTGCGCGAGACCTTCCGCTCGCCGGCCGAGGCGCCGCCGCGCCTGGTGTTCGGGTGGGCTGGGGCCGTGGGGGCGGCCGCTCTGCTCCTAAGCGTTTCCCTGGGGCTATTCCCCGGGTGGTTGATCGAGGCGTCGAGGCTGGCGACCGCCACTCTGGCGGTGCGCTGAGCTTGGAGGATGATGACAACGGGTAATGGTGGATTGAGCGCTCTCATAGCGTATCTGCCGCTCATCGCGGTGGTGTCGCCGTTCCTGTTCTCCGGTGCGGTCGCCCTGTGTGGCGAGCGGTTCGGCGGGCGGCTCCGCACAGCGGTGGCGGTGGCCTCGACGCTGGTCGTCTTCGCCTGCGTGCTCGGCATGTGGCGGGGCGCCGAGAGCGCGACGGCGCCGGCGTCCGCCCTGACCGCCTGGGTGACGCTGCGGCGGCAGCCGCAGCCGTTCGGATTCATACTGGCGCTGGTCTCGTCGTTCCTCTGGATGTTCACGGTGGTGTACTCGGTGGGCTACATGGCTCACGAGCACGCCAAGACGCGCTATTTCACGTTCCTCGTCATGGTCGAGGGGGCCACCTTGGGCATCGTGATGGCCGCCGACCTCCTGACGCTCTTCGTCTTCTTCGAGATCTTGACGGTGGGCGTCTATCCGCTGGTGGTCCATGAGCAGACCGATGCGGCGTTCCAGGCGGGCAAGACCTACCTGCTCTTTCTGGTGACGGCCGAGACGGTCGTCTTCGGACTGGTGGCGGCGCTTTCATGGCAGGGGAGCCTGCCGCCGTTCCAGGCCGGCGGGGTGATGACCGGCCTCGGTTTCGGCGCCCGGGCCGCCGCGGTGACGGCGGCAGCCTGCGTTCTCGGCTTCGGCGTCAAAGGCGGTGTTATGCCGCTCCACGTCTGGCTGCCGGACGCGATGATAGCGCCTACGCCGGTCAGCGCGGTGCTGCACGCCGTGGCTGTCGTGAAGGTGGGCGTGTTCGGTCTGATCGCGGGGCTGTACTTGATCATCGGTTCCGGGCTGGCCCGGACGGCCGGGGTGCACCGGGTGCTCCCTTGGGTGGCCGCGTTCACCATCATCATGTCGTCGCTCATGGCGTTGCGCCAGGACGAGATCAAGCGGCGATTGGCCTACTCGACGGTGAGCCAGCTGGGCTATATCGTCTTCGGCGCGTCGCTCCTGGTGCCGGAGGCGTTGAAGGGGGCCCTGCTCCACATCTTCGCGCATTCATTGATGAAGATCGTTCTGTTCTTCTGCGCCGGGCTGATTATCTCCCAGACGGGGAAGCGCTACTTCAGCGAGATCTCGGGACTGGCTCGCCGCATGCCGATCACCATGGCCTGCTTCAGCGTGGGCGCACTGGGGATGGTCGGCATGCCGCCGGTCGTCGGTTGGATCAGCAAGTGGGTGCTTCTCTCGGGGACGTTCAAGAGCGGCAACTACGTGTTCGTCGGGATCATCCTGCTCTCGGCGTTCCTCAACATGGGCTACTATCTGCCGCCGATCTATACGGCGTACTTCGGGCGGCTGCCGGAGGGGGAGGAGCCGGTGAAGGGAAGGGAGGCGCCGCTCAGCATGACCATTCCGACCGCCATCCTGGCGGCGATGGCTTTGGTGTTCGGTGTGTATCCGGCGCTGCCCTACACGTTGGCCGCGCGGGCGGCGGCCGCCATCTACTGATAGATAGAGGCCGGCGCTCGGCCGGCCGCGACCACATTCGGACTGCCGACATCGAGGGGCCGGGGGGAGGAGGTACGTGAGATGATACGGTTCTTGCCGCTGGTGGCGGTGCTTGCCCCTGCCGTGGGGGTGGTGTTCGTCATCCTGGCGCACCGGGTTTCGGACAAGGTTGGGGACATCGTCTCCGCCCTTGTCACGTCCGTCCCGTTCCTCGCCATGCTGGCGACATACCCAGCGGTCACGTCGGGGAAGGTGCTCTCGCTGTCGCTGAACACCGGTTTTCCCGTGCCGCTGCAGTTCTACGAGGACTCGCTGGGCCTCACGCTGGGCCTCGTGTCTTCGGGGTTGTGGCTGGCTTCGGCCATCTACTCTGTCTCGTACATGGAGCACGAGCACCACAAGCTCCGCTTCAACGCGTTCTCGTTGTTCTCACTGTGCGGGATGATGGGCATGGTGCTGACCGGGAACCTGTTCACCCTGTACATCTTCTTCGAGATGGTGGCCATCCTGTCGTACTTCCTGGTCGTCCACGAGGAGACCTCCGACGCGCTGCGCGCGGGATTGAAGTACCTCTTCATGGGAATCGTCGGCGGCCTCACTGTGCTGGTCGCCATCGTCGCGACCTACGTGGTGACGGGCTCGGTCAGCATCACCGGCGCCGGCATGCCCCTGCTGCAGCAGAGCCCGCTGTTCGGCTGGATCTTCTGGGCGTTCATGTTCGGCTTCGCCGTGAAGGCGGGCGCCTTCCCGGTGCACGTTTGGCTGCCCGACGCGCACCCGGTCGCCCCGTCGCCGGCCAGCGCGCTACTCTCCGGCGTGATGATCAAGGCCGGCGCCTACGGCATCATCCGCACCGTGTACGCGGTCTACGGCCGGGAACAGCTGCTCGGAAACGCGGTCATCCCGGTTCTGCTCACCTTGGCCATCGTCACCATGATGCTCGGCTCAGCGGTGGCCATCGGGCAGACGGAGATAAAGCGCATGCTCGCCTACTCTTCGATAGCCCAGATCGGCTACGTCATCCTGGGCACGGCCATGCTGTCGCCGCGCGGCCTCGAAGGGGCCGTTATGCACATCGTCTTCCACGCGCTGATGAAGGGGACTCTCTTCATGTGTGCCGGCGCCATCATCCACCAGACAGGCCTCAGGAATCTCGCCGATCTCAAAGGCATGGGCAAACGCATGCCTGTCACTATGACGTGTTTCACGATCGCGGCGCTCTCGATGATCGGGTTCCCGCCGTTCGTGGGCTTCGTCAGCAAGTGGACGCTGGCTTTGGGGGCGCTGGAGGCCTACAAGGCCGCTACGTTCACCCTTTGGTCGGCGGCGGTCATCATCGGCGTGCTGCTGCTATCGAGTCTACTGAACGTCGTCTACTACGGTCCGATCATCATCGGCGCTTGGTTCGGCAACGGCGGCGAGCACGAGGAGCATGGTGCCCACAAGGAGGAGCCCGAGGTGGAGCGGGTGGACGGTCCGTGGGCAATGACCGCGCCGATCGCCGTTCTGACCTTCGGAATCGTCTTCTTCGGCATATTCCCGGGGATTCCGAAGATGCTGGCGGAGCTCACGGCTAAGCTCTACTTCTAGCGCGGACGAGAGGATGATCTTGACGGTGCGCGGGTGATGGTCGAGGCAGTCGAAGAAGTCGCAGGGCCGATAACGATCGCGATCAGCGGCTATGCCTGGCTGCCGCTGGTGGCTGTCTTGGTGCCGCTGGCCGGCGCGCTCGTCGTCGCGCTGGTTGGCCGCCTGCCCAGGCTGCGGAACGCCGTGGCGGTCGCGAGCGCCTTCGGTGCGCTGGCCACCGTGGCCGCGATGTACCGCCCGGTGATCGCCGGTCTCGAGGTCGGCGGAGAGCTCCACCGCGGTCTCTTGCTCAAGCTCAGCACCGGCATGTACCCGCAACCAGCCTTTCACGTGGACGCTGTGGGCCTCCTGGTCGCGTTTGCGACCTCGCTCATCTGGGCGCTGGCCAGTCTCTACGCCGTTTCCTACATGTCGCACGAGCACGCCCAGACGCGGTTCTACTCGTTCCTCCTGATGACGCTTGCCGCCAACCTGGGCGTCCTTCTGGCGGGGGACTTCTTCACGCTGTTCCTCTTCTTCGAGCTGATGGCTCTCTGCTCCTATGTGCTGGTCGTCCATGGCGAGAACCCGCAGTCCATGCGGGCCGGCTCGCTCTACCTGTATATGTCGGTGGTCGGTGGCCTCGTGCTCTTGGGCGGCGTGGCGCTGCTCATGGGCTTTGCGGGGACGACCGCCATCGCTCCGGCGACCGGAGAGGCGCTGATGCACTCGGCCGGCCTCCGGGTGGGGCTGGTGGTCGTCGCCATGATGGTGATCGGCTTCGGCACCAAGGCCGGTATGTTCTTCCTGCACGTGTGGCTACCGGAAGCCCACCCGGTGGCGCCGTCTCCCGCGAGCGCGCTGCTCTCGGGGCTCATGGTGAAGGTGGGGGTCTACGGCATCTTGCGGACCGTGAACATCATGCTGGCGCCCACGGGCAAGGGAGCGGAGGGCTGGGAACCGATCACCCTGGTGGGCTACGTGCTCCTCCTGGCGGGTGCCGCGACCATGCTCTCCGGCATGGTGAACGCCTGCTTCTGCAAGAACTGCAAAGAACTGCTGGCCTTTTCGACCATCAGCCAAGTAGGCTACATCCTGCTCGGCCTGGGGGTCGCCGCCTACATGGGCCGGGACGGCGCCATGGCGATGGCCGGCGCCCTCTACCACATCGTGAACCACGCGGTATTCAAGTCCGCCCTGTTCCTGGCGATCGGCGTGGTGCTGTGGCGCACCGGCGAGCAGGAGCTGTCGCAACTCGGGGGGCTGGCCCGGTACATGCCGGTCACGGCCTTCGTGGCCTTCTTGGCCATGCTTTCCATCATCGGGGTTCCCGGCACGGCCGGCTTCGCTGGGAAGAGCCTCATTCACGAGGGCCTGATCGAGGCCTACGGGTTCTCCTCCAAACTGTCTCCGCTCGGCCGACCCGACTGGGTGATCCGCTTCGCCGAGTTCATCTTCACCTTCACCGCAGCCGGGACCTTCGCCTATTCGACCCGCATGTTCATCCTGACCTTCCTGGGCAAGCCGCGAGACTATGGCGAGATAGAGCCCGAGTCCTGGCCGATGAAGGTGTCGCTGCTGACACTCGGGGGCCTGATCGTGGGCATCGGTCTGTTCCCGAACTTCCTCTTGGAGAAGGTGATCGGGCCGGCCCTGGCGGCGTTCGGCTACGAGCCGACGACGCATGCGTACCAGCTCCTCTACAACGTCCAGACGGGCAAGTCGCTGATGCCTATTCTCTACGATCCACGTACCTTCTCGGCCTGGGGCAGCACGCCGGTCACCACCAACATCGTGGCCATCGGCACAGCGGTCTTCTTTGCCGGCACCTTCTACCTCATCGGTCACAAGGTGGGCGTCTTCGACATGCCGGTCGGGCCGTGGTGGTCTCTGGCCGGCTGGTATCGGAGGATATCTGAGCTTCTCGGCGGAGTCATCCGGCGCGTTGCCGGGGGATTCGACCGGGCGTGGGACGGGGTGATCGTCTGGTTGATGGTGGCGATCTGGCTGCCGAAGAGACCCGGTCCGCGCCGGCCGGCACGCGCGGCCGTCTGGGTGCGCCGAACGCTCGGCGCGGCCTGTGGCTACGTGGAGTCCGCCAACGCCGTTTTGGACGGCGCCGTCAGCACGATGCTCGTGGACGCTTGGCTATCCGAACCGTGGATGCATGCGGAGAGGCGGCCCCTGCGGATACAGGTGCGCGGCATCGAATGGGCGCAGTGGGTCGACCGGGCGGTGGACAGGGTGCTGACGCTGGCGCTCTTGGACGTCTGGTTGTCCGAGCCATGGATGCACGCCGAGAGGCGGCCCGTCCGGATGCACGTGGATGGTGTCGGCTGGGCGACGCGGATCGATCAGGCACTGGACAGGGCGCTCGGGTTGAGCTTGGTGGACATCTGGAGCGCCGAGCCGAGCTACCGCGGGCAGCCTTTGCCGCCGGGTGCGGCTGAAGGCCACCCGTTGGCGGTTGGCGCCACGGCCGCTACTCTGCAGGTCACTGCGCCCGGCATATGGAGAGGCCTGGGGAGGCGGCTGTACTTGACCGCTCTTAGGCCGGCAGTTGTCGTGATCCGTAGCTTCCTTGGGGCCCAGCGAAAACTGGACCGGGCCGTCGACACGGCGGTGGCGGAGTCGTGGCTGCCGGCCGGGGGGCCGGCCGAGGAGGTGGCGGCTGAGATGGAGGCCGTCGCGGAGGCGGCCGGGGAGACCGGGGGCGAACGCATGGCTGAGGTGTGGGAGACGATGGAGACGACCGCGGCGCCGGCACCCGCAGAGCCCGAGGCCCCTCCCGAGGCCCCGCGCGCTTCGTTGGTACCTCACCAGAGGTCGCGCCTGTGGCGCCTGTCGATGAAGCTGGCCGGCCGCTTTGCCATGGCGCTGCTCATGCTGGGCATCGTCATACTGGTCTGGCTGATCGGGACGGGGGTACTGGTATGGCGTTAGCGGCCGGAGTGCTCCTGCTGAGTACCGGCGCGGCCGGCGCTGAAGCCGCCGAGGGCGTCGCCCATTCGATCGAGGGCTGGGTGTTGGCGCTCTACTACGCGCAATGGGCGATCTACTTCCTCGTACTCCTCCTCTTGGGGATCAGGGTGTGGCAGATGGAGGTCACCCGGACCATCCGGCAGGACCTGTGGTTCCCCGTGCTGGTGACGCTCATCATCACGGCCGGCTTCGTTATCCAATACATACCCGCGGTGCGCGAGTTCCCGGAGCTGCCGGCGGTCGGCATTCTGCGCACTTGGGCGATGCTTGCGTGCGGCCTGCTGGCGGCCATGTACGGTCTGTCCTCGACGCACAGGTGGCGATAGTGACGCGCGGTTCTGAAGAGGGAGTCGGTGCGGATGCCTGACCACATCTGGGCGTACCTATATCTTGTGACCGCGGCCGGGGCGTCCGGGGCGCTCGTGCTCATGGTGTACGGGCTGGTGAAGCTGTGGGCACCCTCGGCGCCGAGCGAGGTCAAGCGCTCGACCTACGAGTGCGGCATCCCGCCGGTCGGCGAACCTTGGGTGAGGTTCCATCTCCAGTACTACCTGTTCGCGCTGCTGTTCCTCATCTTCGATGTCGAGACGGTGTTCGCGATTCCTTGGGTCGTCGTATACCGCCGGCTGGGTTGGGCAGGCTGGTGGGACATGGTGGTGTTCGTCGCCGTCATCTTGATCGGGCTGGTCTACGCGATGAAGAAGCGGGTGCTCCGATGGGTGTGATCCAGCGACACGACGTGCCCGGTGTCATAACCGTGCCGCTCGACAAGTTGGCCAGTTGGGCGCGCAAGAGCTCGCTCTTCCCGCTGACGTTCGGGACGGCCTGCTGCGCCATCGAGATGATGTGCTGCGGCACCGGCACTTTCGACGGGGACCGCTGGGGCCTGCTGTTCCGGCCG
Organism: uncultured Coriobacteriia bacterium; assembly: GCA_964461725.1. Classification (GTDB taxonomy): domain Bacteria; phylum Actinomycetota; class Aquicultoria; order CAYWVN01; family CAYWVN01; genus CAYWVN01. Next base: position 8,220 of record CAYWVN010000038.1, read on the forward strand.
ACGCCCAGGCAGGCCGATCTCATGATCGTCTCCGGTCTCGTATCGCTCAAGATGGCCCCGGTGCTGGGGCGTCTGTACGAGCAGATGCCGGAGCCCAAGTATGTGATCGCCATGGGGAGCTGTGCCATCAGCGGCGGCGGGTTCGCGGAGTCCTACAACGTCATCAAGGGCGTCGACAAGCTGGTGCCGGTCGATGTGTACATCCCGGGTTGCCCGCCGAGGCCGGAAGCGCTGTTCTACGGCATCACCAAGCTCTACGAGAAGATATGGGGTGAGTCGATCATGACAAGGAAAGAGGAAGCGCGCACGTGAACGAAGAGCCGAAGCCGGACGTCGCCAAGCCGGCCGCCGGCGAATACCAGAAACAGGACGCGGCCCAGCCGGCTGCGGCTGAGGCGCCGAAGCCGGAGCGCACCGTGGCTGAGCTGGGGCCGGAGGGTACCAAGGCACGGGATGCGGTGCTGGCCGCGGTGGCCGGCAGTGACTCCTGGGACGGCGGCCGTCCGCGGGGCGTGAAGGTCCCGTCGGCGGCCATGGTGGCCGCGGCCGAGGTCTTGGCCGGGCTCGGGTGGCGCTTGGACTGCTACACGGCGGTCGATCGTGGGGCGGACTTCGAGATGGTGGCCCAACTGCTCGGGGCCGGCGCGGAGCTGGTCGGCCTACGCTGCGATCTCGCGCCGGCAAAGGGCGGCGTCTGCAGCGCAGGAGAAGGCGGAGCTGCCGGAGTCGCCGAAAGCGTAGGCGCGGACGCGGACGCGAGCGCCGGTGAGACTGGTGAAGTCGGTGAGGCCGGTGAGGCCGGTGAAGCCGGTGAGGCCGCGGTCGTCGATGACCGCGAGTTCGAGATGGACACGCTGACCGGCGTTTGGCCGAGCGCCAACTGGTTCGAGCGCGAGGTCTACGATCTCTTCGGCGTCAGGTTCAACGGCCACCCGGACCTGCGCCGAATCATGCTGATAGACGACTTCCCGGGGTACCCGTTCAGGAAGACATACCCGCTGGACACAATCGAGGAAGGCGAACCGTGTCAGAAGTGAGCGCCGTGCGCCAAACCGGCCAGCCGGAGACGATCGTTCTCAACATGGGGCCGCAGCACCCCAGCACCCACGGCGTGCTGCACGTCATCGTCGAGCTGGAGGGAGAACGTGTGGTGCGGGCCGACCCCTGCATCGGCTACCTCCATCGCGGCATCGAGAAGCTCGCTGAGCATCGCACGTATCCGCAGATCACGCCGCTGTTCGACCGGCTCGACTACGTGACGGGCGGCTCGAATGAGCTCGCCTTCATCCTGGCGGTGGAGGACATGGGAGGCTTCGAGGTCCCTGAGCGGGCCCAGTACATCCGGGTGATCCTGGCGGAGCTCTATCGCATCAGCAGCCACCTCATCTGGGCCGGGACGTTCGGTCTGGACATGGGCGCGCTCACCCCGTTCTTCTACACTTTCCGAGAGCGGGAAGAGACGATGAATATCTTCGAGATGGTGACCGGCGCCCGGCTCTTCCCGAACTACCTCAGGGCCGGCGGCGTCAAGGAGGACCTGCCGCCCGGGGCGCTCGAGAAGATCCACGCGTTCGCTGAAGACATGCCGCGGTGCGTGGATCAGTACGAGGCGATGATGACGGGGAACGAGATCTTCCAGGGCCGCACGCGCGGCATCAGCCCGCTCACCACTGAGCAGGCTCTCGATCTCGGCGTTACCGGACCGCTGCTGAGGGCTACCGGCCTGGCGTCCGACTTGCGCAAAGACGCTCCCTACGCGGTCTACCAGCACCTCGACTTCGACGTCGCCACAGCCGAGGGAGGCGATTGCTGGGCCCGCTACCAGGTGCGCATCAAGGAGATGCGTGAGTCCGCCCGCATCGTCAAGCAGGCCTGCGAGCAGATGCCTGAGGGAGAGGTCCGCAACAAGGTGCCGCGCAAGATCCGCCTGCCGGAGGGTGAGACCTACACACGCATCGAGTCCTCGCGCGGCGTGCTCGGCGTCTACTTGGTGTCCGACGGCGCGGATATGCCGTACCGGTTGAAGATCCGGCCGCCCTCGTTCATCAACCTGTCCGCGCTGCCGCACCTGGCGCGCGGCTGGAAGATAGCCGACACGGTGGCCGTTATCGGCAGCCTGGATATCGTGCTGGGGGAGATTGACCGATGACGCCGCTGCTAACGGCAGGTGAGCAGACATGACGTTCGGGCTGCTGATCGGCAAAGTGCTGTTGGCGCTGGTGCTCTCGCTCTTGAACGTGCTGCTCATCACCTGGATCGAGAGGAAGGTCTTGGGGCGAGTGCAGCTGCGCTATGGACCGATGGTGACCGGCTTCCACGGGCTGCTGCTGCCCATCGCTGACGCCGCGAAACTCATCTTCAAGGAAGACATCGTGCCGGAGGAGGCGGACCGTCTCATCTTCTGGGTCGCCCCGGCCATCGTCTTCATCCCATCCTTCGTCCTGTACATGTTCATCCCGTTCTCGCCGACGATTATGGCATGGCCGTACGACATGGGGCTCTTCTTCCTGCTGGCGGTCGCCGCCATGTTCCCGATGGGCTTCACCTTGGCCGGCTGGGCGTCCCACAACAAGTACTCGCTGCTCGGAGCGCTCAGAGCAGCCGCCCAGCAGATCAGCTATGAGGTGCCGATGCTGCTGGCGGCCCTAGGCGTCGCGCTCCTGGCAGGCTCGGTGCGGTTCACGGACATCGTCGCGGCCCAGAAGAACCTATGGTTCATCGTGACCCAGCCGCTCTCGTTCCTGATCTTCGCGGCGGCGGTGCTCGTCGAACTGAACCGGACCCCTTTTGACATGCCGGAGGCCGAGAGCGAGCTGGTGGCCGGCTACCACGTGGAGTACGGTGGCATGAAGTTCGCGTTGTTCTTCCTGACTGAGTACTCGAACCTCTTCGTGATGTCCGGGGTGGCCGTGCTGCTCTTCCTGGGCGGCTGGAACGGCCCCTTCCTGCCGCCGCTGTTGTGGTTCGTCATCAAGACGTACGCGGTGGTGGCGACGTTCTCCTGGGTGCGCGGGTCGCTGCCGCGGATGCGCGTGGACCAGTTGATGGAGTTCAGTTGGCGGGTGCTCTTGCCCGTGGGCCTGCTGAACCTTCTGCTGACGGGCGCCGTCATCACCTGGAGGGGGCTCTAGTGCTCGGCACCGGGATTATCAGAGGCATGTATACCACCATAAAGGAGGCGTTCGGCCGGCGCCTCACGGTGAACTATCCCTGGGAGAAGCGCGAGCCCTACGAGCGCTTCCGAGGGTCGCTGGCCGTCTCGGTGGCCGAGAGCGGAGAGGCGCTCTGCACGGCCTGCGGCGTGTGTGTGCAGTCCTGCCCGGACAGGATCATCAGGGTGGAGCGGGATCCGGAGGTCAAACTCAAGGCCAAGGAGCTCTCGATCGAGGTCAGCCGTTGCATGTTCTGCGGTCTATGTGAGGAGGCCTGCAAGTTCGGGGCTATCCGGTTCGTGCCGGATTACGAGTTCGCCACGTACGATAAGGCGGACATCGCCCGCTACTATCTCATCAAGGACGGGCAGGTCGTCCGCCCGGCGCCACCGCGCGACGGGGCGCCCGAGCCTGTGCCCACCCGTGTTCCGGGCGAGCGCTACCGGAGCGACCCCAGCATCCTCCACCGCTGGGGCTAGCCGCCTAGGCCGGCCGGGAGGACCACACGCAGCGCGCCTTCTCCGTCGGCGAAGTACAGTCTGCCGTCTCGCCCTATGGCCATCGGTCCCGCCGCCGATTCGTAGTATCCGGTGCGCGTGTCGAAGACCCAGTTCTGCTTGCCATCTCTGCCGACCGCCCGGATATTCCCTTCCCCGGTGGCGAAATAGGCCGTCCCATCGGCGTCCAGTATCGGGCCGTTCGCGACGGGAGCCGGAGTGCGGTAGCGCCAGAGGATATCTTCCCGGCCGGGGTCAGCGCGCAGAGCATGCCGAACGTCCTGGGGCTCGAGAGAGGGTCCTCACGTATGGCGCCGCCGACGTAGATCGTGTTGTCGTTGGCGATCGCGGCCGCCACGGGAAGGTCGATTCGCGGATCAAGTACCTTCTTGAGACTGCCCGAGGGACTGAACGCGTACAACTTCTCCTTGGTCGGCGTCTGGGGAACTCCTCTTCCCACTACCGCCAGCACGTAGATCGTGCCGTCGGGTCCGACCATAGGCCCGCCGGGTACCCAGCTCCGCCCTAGGATGTGCGTCGGCCAGCCGGACACTGCGCGCTGCCATTTCCGCCGCCCGGCGGGACTGACGGCGAAGAGAGACTCCTTGGGGACTACTCTGGCCTCCCGCCAGTAGCCAAGGTCGAAGAGCGTCACGTAGATGGTCCCATCGGGGCCGATGGCGGGCGGATCGAAGAAGGGGTCCTCCGTCTTCTTGGGAACGTGCGCTCTGAAGCTCCACTTGAGCTTGCCGTTCGGACGCAGCGCGTAGAGGCGGTCGGAGCCCAGGTAGATGGTGCCATCCTGGGCGATGGCAGGGGCAAACGGGGGGAGCGCTTTGCCGGCCGCGAACACCCATAGCTTCTTGCCGGCCGGGGAGAAAGCAGCCAGCTTGACCCTCCTCCCCGGGTCGCTGCCCCCCGCGATCACGGTACCATCCGGGGTCACCGCCAGCGGGAGGCCGGTGCGTTCGGAAGCCAGCCACCTGACTTTGCCGTCCGGCGTCAAGCGTCCCACCTTGTCGTCCGCGAAAGCGTAGAGGGAACCGTCGGCGGCCACCAGGGGATTGCTGCTCCGCGCACTCACGCCGTTGACCGCGCGCGCGTTCTGGGGTCCGACATAGGGGCTCTGGGCGGTCCGCATCTGGTTCTGGCGCGACATCGGCCACGGGGCGTAGGAGGATGCGGGTCGACTGCGCGGCGCGCAGCCGGGCGTGAGAAGAAGCAGTGCGATGAGAACCGTGCCCCAGGTGCGCCCATCCATGACGCGATTCTATCATGTGGAGCGCTAACATCGCGTTAACACCGCCATAACATGCCCATCACATGTCCTTGCCGAGTTGGCGATAATCCGATATCATTTGCGCACTTACCCTGACGGGCTCCACAACCCTTGAGCGGCCATGAACGAAGTTCTGTACATCTTCGCTTTTCTATTGGTCGGAGTCGGGTTCGCAGTCGTGTCGTTGCAGGTCTCCCGGTTCCTGCGTCCCCAGAGCGGCAGCCTGGCCGCCAAGGGGACGGGCTACGAGTGTGGCGAGATCCCGGTAGGGGAGCCGTGGATACGCTTCCGCGTGGCCTACTACATCTTCGCCCTCATCTTCGCCATCTTCGACATCGAGGCCGTCTTCCTGTATCCGTGGGCGATCATCTTCAAGCAGCTGGGCGTGTTCGGCTTCGTCGAGATGATGATCTTCATCGCCATCCTGGTGCTCGGCCTGGCTTATGCGTGGGCGAAGGGGGTGCTCTCGTGGGTCTAGGGGCTGAACTGGACAAGCTCCAAGCCTCCATGCCTGAGCGCCCCGAACTGGATGTGCTGCGGGAGCAGCGCCGCGGGGGAATACTCCTGGGGCAGCTGGACAAGGTGGTCGACTGGGCTCG
>CAYWVN010000039.1:0-13415 GCA_964461725.1 uncultured Coriobacteriia bacterium
AAGGCTATGACCACCCCCGCGATGGAAGAGGCCAAGGTGCTGAAGGGCAAGATGGCGGCCCAGGAGATCGTCATGGGCAACGTCGAGGTGCTCGCCTACGCATTCATCATAATGTTCCCGCTCGTCATCTTCTTCTTCGGCGGCCGGCTGATCCAGTTCTTCTACTCGCGCCAGCGGGAGTACCAGGCCGACGCCATCGCCGTGGGGCTCACTCGCAACCCCGAGGATGTGATCAAGGCGCTCCTCAAGTTGGAAAAGCACGTAAACGTCATCCGAAACGTCAGCACGGCAATCGGGCACATGTTCACGGTGCCGCCGGAGAACTGGATGACATCCCCGCTGCTGGAGACCCATCCGAGCACCGAGCAGCGGATAGAGCGCCTGCGCAAGGCGGTGAGCCTGCCGGTGCAGATGCCCGAGGACGAGTACCTGGCTGAGACGAAGGAGTTCGAGGCGGAGTGTGGCTGGCAGGCGGAATGGGACAAGCATGAGAGGTAATCCGGATATGTCGGTGGAGATCGCCGGCATCGAGATGAAGAACCCGGTGATGGTCGCCTCCGGAACCTTCGGTCGCGAGTACGCCGAACTCGTGGACTTCAATGGTTTCGGGGCGGTGGTCGTGAAGGGCGTGTCGTGGCGGCCGCGGAACGGTAACCCGACGCCGCGCATCTGCGAGACGCCGTCCGGGATGCTGAACGCGATAGGTCTGCAGAACAAAGGGGTCGACTACTTCATCGAGAAGGAATTGCCGTTCTTCCGTCACTACGACACTCCGATCATCGTGAACGTGTTCGGCGCCAACGCCGGCGACTACGGGGTCGCCTGCCAGAAGCTGGAGCAGGCGTCGGGGATCGCGGCCCTCGAGATAAACGTGTCCTGCCCCAACGTCCGCTGCGGCGGGATGGCGGTCGGCACCAACCCCGCGCTCACGGAGGAGGTCATGTCGGTCTGCCGCTCGGCGACCGCGCTCCCGCTGATCGCGAAGCTGACGCCCAATGTGACCGATATCACCGAGATCGCTCGGGCGGCCGTCGCTGGCGGCGCGGATGCGCTCTCGCTCATCAACACACTGCTGGGGATGTCGGTAGACGTGGAGGCTCGGCGTCCACGCCTGGCCAACATCGTGGGCGGTTTGTCGGGACCGGCCATCAGACCTGTCGCGGTCCGCATGGTCTGGCAGGTCGCGCAGGCCGTGGATGTCCCCATCATCGGGATGGGGGGCATCTCCGACTTCCGCGATGCGCTGGAGTTCTTGATGGTGGGAGCGACCGCCGTGGCGGTAGGCACCGCCACCTTCGCGCGGCCCGAGACGGCACTGGACATCGTGGCCGGGCTGGAGGATTGGATGGTGGAGCACGACGTGCCACGGGTGGCCGATCTTGTCGGCTCTGTGGTGCTCGAGGAAGGAGAAGGCGGCGATGGGATTGCCTGACAAAGAGGAGGCTGCCCGGCGGCTGATAGTGGCGCTGGATGTCGACACTCGGGATGATGCGCTTAGGCTCGTCGAGTCGTTGGCCGGGAGCGCGGCGTTCTTCAAAGTGGGCTGGCGACTGTTTGCCGCGGCCGGCCCGGGAATCTGCCGGGACATCATCGATCTGGGTGGGCCGGTGTTCCTGGATCTGAAGCTCCACGATATCCCGACCCAAGCCGCCGGTGCTGTGCGGCACCTGGTCCGGACGGGGGCCGGCATGCTGACCGTGCACGCCGCCGGCGGGCTGGCCATGATGGAACAAGCAGGGGAGGCCGCTGCCGCGGAAGCGCTGGCGCTCGGCCGGCCGGCTCCGCTGATGGTTGCGGTCACGGTGCTCACCAGCCTGGAGCGGGCGGACCTGGAGGCGGCCGGTTCTTCGCCTGACGTAGGTCGCCAGGTGGTCCAACTGGCCAGGCTGGCACGGAAGGCGGGGCTCTCCGGCGTGGTCGCCTCGGCCAGGGAAGCGCCGGCGATACGGGACGCGGTGGAGGACGGCGGATTTGTGATTGTGACCCCCGGAATCAGGAGCGCGACAGACGAAGTCCAGGACCAAGCGCGGGTCGCGACACCGGCGGAGGCGCTGGAAGCGGGCGCGAGCTACCTAGTCGTCGGCCGGCCGATTATCGCGGCTGCCGATCCGGCGGCCGCGGCGGATCGGATGCTGCGGGAGATGGCTGGGGACGCGTAGGACGGTCGGCCGCGCTGCCGCAGCCCGCGTACCTGGACGTTCGTTTGTCATGGGCTTGACTCTGTGTATATAATCGCCTCGTGTTTGCACTGCCCCGCTGTTCGAAAGAGGAGGAGTTATGGCCCTAGCACAGCTGACCGACGCCCAGCGTCAAGCAGCGCTTCAGAAGGCGGCCGAGGCTCGCCAGAAGAGAGCGGCGCTGCGGAAGGAGATCAAGGCCGGCAAGGTAGGTCTTAGGGAGGTTCTTGCCAGCAGCAGTGATCCCACCGTGGCCCGCATGAAGGTAAAGGCTCTCCTTCAGTCGTTGCCCGGCGTGGGCAAGGCTCGTGCCCAGAAGATCATGGACGAGCTTAAGATCAGCCCCACCCGGCGCGTTCAGGGCCTGGGTTCCAAGCAGAGGGCCGACCTGATCAACAAGCTTGCTTAGTCGCCGGGGCCAAGGCCCGTGGCGGGCAAGCTGTTCGTGATTTCAGGTCCTTCAGGAGCAGGTAAGGGGACTCTCGTTGCCGAGTTGGTGAGGAGAGTCCCTAGTACTTCGGTATCCCTATCCGCGACCACCCGCCAGCCCCGCCGGGGCGAGGTGGAGGGGCGCGAGTACAACTTCCTTTCCGAGAGCGAGTTCGAGCGGCTGGCGGCCGACGGTGGTCTGTTGGAGTGGGCGGAGGTTCACGGCAACAAGTACGGGACGCCTCTGGCGGCCGTGGACAAGGAGCTCGAGTCAGGTCGCGACGTCGTGCTGGAGATCGATATCCAGGGGGCCGAGCAGGTGAAGGCCGGCCCGCGCGACGCGGTGACCATCTTCATCCTGCCGCCATCCATCAATGAGCTGCGCCGGCGCCTTCGATCGCGGGGGACCGAGGACGAGCCCGAAGTGGAGCGTCGCGTCAATACGGCGCTGGACGAGATCCTTCTTGCGCCCACCTACGACCATGTGGTAGTTAATGATGACGTCGACCGGGCCACCGCTGAGCTGGTCGACATATTCCTGACAGAGAGGGGAGAGGCAACCAAGCATGAGCATGACCGAACCTAAGATCGATGAACTGCTCTCGAAGGTGGACAGCAAGTACACGCTCGTGATGGAGGCGGCCAAGAGGGCCCGTCAGATCAACAACTACCGTATCGCGCTTCGCCGCAGCGAGCTGCCCACGGCTCGGCCTCCGCAGGTCGGCAGCGAAGCCCAGAAGGCCTTGTCTGTGGCGCTGGAAGAGATCGCCCAGGACAAGGTGACCTACGAGCGCCCTGACGACGGGACGAAGTAGCCGGCCTCCTCGATCTTCCTTCGAGCGTGCCTTCTCGACTGTGCGTCCTTCCGCCTCGCTGGACCGCTGCGTCCTGCGCCTGCTATGCTCGTCTCCTATGAACGACAAGCGCATCATCCTGGGAGTCTGCGGTAGCATCGCCGCCTACAAGGCGGCCGCGTTGGCTCGTGCCCTGGTGTCCGCCCGGGCGCAGGTGACCACCATCATGACGCCTTCGGCGACCCGCTTCATCGGTCCGCTGACTTTCGAGACGATCACCGGACGTCCCGTGGTGACCTCGCTGTTCGAGGGTGCGGGTGCCGGCTCCATCGAGCACATCACGCTTACCAAGGCCGCCGACCTGGTGCTGGTGGCGCCGGCGACGGCGAACATCCTGGCCAAGGCCGCCCATGGCGTCGCGGACGACGCGCTTTCGACCACGCTGGCCGCCGCGACATGCCCGGTGCTCCTCGCCCCCGCGATGAACGACAAGATGTACCTGTCCGAGGCCACCCAGGCCAACATCGCCGCGCTGCGCGACCGCGGCTGGGCGGTGATGGAGGCAGGCACCGGGGAACTGGCCTGCGGGGACGCCGCGCCGGGCAGGCTGCCGGAGGTCGAGTCGATCGTGGAGGAGGCGGAGGCTCTGTTGGAGCGCGGCTCTGAGCTGGCGGGCGTCAAGGTCGTGGTGACGGCCGGAGGCACGCGCGAGCCGATCGACCCGGTGCGCTTCGTCGGCAACCGCTCGTCGGGCCGCATGGGCTACGCGCTGGCGGCGGCCGCGGCGGCCCGCGCCGGCGACGTCGTGCTTGTGTCCGCTCCGTCGGCCTTAGCGCCGCCGGCCGGGGTGCGTGTTGTGCGGGTGGAGACGGCGGACGAGATGCTCCAGGCGGTCTTGAGCGAGATGCCGGCCGGTGTGCTGCTGATGGCCGCCGCGGTGGCGGACTATCGTCCCCTCGAGCCCAGGGCGCAGAAGGTGAAGAAGGACGAGGCGCCGCAGACACTGGTTCTGGAGCCGACCGTCGACATACTCGCCAGAGTCGGCGTTCTCGAGGGGCGGCCTCTGACGGTGGGTTTCGCGGCTGAAACGGAGGAGCTGGAGGTCAACTCAGCGGCCAAGCTTGCCGCGAAAAGGCTGGACATGATCGTGGCCAACCCGGTGGGGGGGGCCGGCGTCGGTTTCGATAGCCCGACCAACCAGGCATTGCTGCTGTCCGCGGACGGGACCCGCGAGGAACTGCCCCTCATGGCCAAGAGCAAGATGGCGGCCATCATCGTGGACCGCGTGGTCTCGATGCTCGCCGCGGGAAGCGCCCGGCCCAGTGGGGTGCCTTCAGCGGAAAGGACCGCCACGTGATCGGAATGGCCATCGGCCTGGCGCTCCCGGCCGGTCTGAATGCCTACATCCCGCTCATCGTGCTCGGCATAGCCGGGCGCGTGGAGTGGGTCCAGCTGAAGGCGCCGTACTCTCTCCTTGGCGAGTGGTGGGTGCTGGCGATCATGGGCGTGCTGCTGGTAGTCGAGTTCTTCGCCGACAAGGTGCCGGTGCTCGACACGGCCAACGACGTGGTCCACACGATCATCCGCCCGCTGGCCGGCGCCATCGCGTTCGCGGGTGCGTCGGGGGTGGTGACGCGGATAGACCCGACGATCGCCTTCATCATCGGTCTCCTCTTGGCGGGGAGTGTGCACGGCGCCAAGGCGGCGGCGCGCCCCGTGGTGAACGCCGCCACGGGCGGGGTCGGTGGGCCGGTATTGAGCCTCGTGGAGGACTTCGCGGCTCTCGTGTCCAGCATAATCGCCGTTCTGGTGCCGATGCTGTCGCTGGCGATAGTAGTCGGGTTCGTCGCATTCATTGCCTGGGCCTTGTCCAGGTGGCGTGCCCGCGCGCATGCGATGGCGGGCTAGAGCCGGCAGGGGGTCTGATAGGTGGATGCCAAGAAGCTACTCTGGTTCGTGGTGTTGGTGGTCGCCGGGTTCGTGCTGGCGGCGCTCGCTCTGGTCGGCTTCAAGCTGGGTTGGTTCGAGAACCTTCAGCTGCCGGGCTCCAAGAAGCCGGTCGTGCGCAGAGTGAAGCTGGATCCTCGGGCGACGGCGGAGTGCCGCGCCTACCTGGTCAAGCTGAACGCCGGGATTCGGAAATACGCCAAGGCCAACAGGGGAGACCCCTACCCGTGGGAGCACTACGGGGACATGATCGACAACGCGCCTCCGACGCTGGTACCCAAGTACTTGATCGTGGTCCGGGCCTGCTCCGGGGGCGGGGCCTACAACTGGGAACGAAGGCTGGGCAAGGTGCTGTGCAGCATCGGTGCCCACAACCCCTAGGGCCGAGGCGGAGGGCGCTTGAAGAAGCGCTCGTTCATAGAGAGCGTCACCCCGAGCACCCCGAAGATATCCGTCGCCCAGTCGAGCACGCTCGCCGTCCGGCCCGGCACGAACGACTGGTGAAACTCGTCGGACAGCCCATAGAGGGCGGCCAGCAGCGTCACGGCGACGAGCAGCCACCTCCAGTCGACAGCGGTCGTCTTCGCCGAGGCCAGGACCAGAAGGAATGTGAGCACGCCGTACTCGGCCAGGTGCCCCAACCACGACGTGCTGGTGCCTACGCCCGACGAGTTCTGTGCGGACTTGTAGAAGATGACGCCCATCCAGAACACCGGCAGCGCCCAGTATATGACCGAGGCCAGCGCGGACGGCAGGGCGGCTGCTGTCCGGACCACGGACGGCCCGGCTGACGCCGAAGGGGCTTGGGAGTTGTCGAGCCGCTCGTCATTCATGCGGCCACTCTAGCGCAGCGCGCGTCTCCAGGCAAAGCACCGAGCGCAGCGCGTGCCGTGGCGCAAAGCGGAGGGCCACGGAAGCGGGCGGCGACGCGACGCATCCGGCGAGGCGCTGACGGCAGGGCTGGCATTCCCGGCGGCAATGCGGCAAGATATAGATAAGCTAAGTAGTGCGGACCAGACGCCGCACGTTTTGCCTGGGGGCGTTCTGTCGAGGTGCGATAGGGGCGAAGAGTGGATAGGGGCGGAGTCCTCCCATCGCGTGGATCCTACGACGTTATCATCGTCGGTGCCGGGCCCGGCGGCTGCATGGCCGCGCGCCGGCTGGGTCGCGGGCTGAAGGTCCTGCTGGTTGACACGTGCCGCTTGCCTCGCCATAAGGCCTGCGGTGCGCTCTGAATCCCCACTCGATGCGCTTCCTCGCGCCGCTGGGAGTTCCCGGCAGGCTCTTTCTGGATCCGGGCAAGGTGAACTTCCGTTTCGTGGACTGGGACCGCAGAGTCGCCCGGCCTACCGCGCTCGAGTTCCGCAACGTCTCGAGGTTCGGCTTCGATAGGTGGCTGACATCTGAGATCCCTGACTCTGTCGACGTGATGGAAGGGACGAGTCTGGTCTCCGCGGAGCAGACGAACGGCGCGGTCGATGTAGTGCTCCGCGAAGGGGCTCGGCGTCTCACGGCGCAGGCGCGGTACCTGATAGGGGCCGATGGGGCCCGGTCGAAGGTGCGTGAGTGCCTGCTGGGCGCCGATTCCATCGAGCGGTATCTAGCCATCCAGGACTGGGTGCCCCGGCAGGGAGCACTGCCTTCGTACTTCGACTGCATCGGCACGCGGACGCTTGGTGACGGGTTCGCGTACGGCTACGTGATGCCGAAAGGGGATCTGGGACTCGTCGGCTCCGTGTTCTATCCGGGGGCCCGCTCCTTGCCCTCCGTGCATGAGCGCTTCAAGGAGGAGGTCTCAGCCAAGCTTCCGCTGGGGAGCGAAGTCGTGCGCCGCGAGGGTGCTGCGGCTCTCAGAGTCTGCCGGCCGGAGCACGTGACGTTGGGCCGAGGCAACATCATGTTGGTCGGAGAGGCGGCCGGCCTCATCAGTCCGACGTCCGGTGAGGGCATCAGCTATGCCCTGAACAGTGGCGACCGGTGCGGGCGCGCCATCGCCGAGGGCAACGGGGACGCCGCCGAACTCTATCGGGAGATGGCCGCGCCCATCGTGAAGAACATCCGAACCAAGATTCGCAAGCTGCCGTTCCTGGAAAACCGTCTCAGCCAGATCGCGCTGACCTACGTCCCGTATCGTATCTTGTCCCGGATGACGATGCGCCTGTAGGCGAGAGGCCCGCATCGTTCCCTCTTGGCACGGTCGACATCCCGGACGGGCGGTGCACCGAGTGCCACCCCAAGGGATTCCGAAGCGCAACCTGCCGGGTGTGTCACCCCAAGGGCGCTCCGAAGGGCGACTAGAAGTGGCAGCCGCCGCACTTGGAGTGCGACGTGTGGCACTTCAGGCAGTCCTCGGGGTCGGACACCTTTGATGCGGCGAACACCTTGGCGTGTTTCGCCCCGAGGGCATCGTTGGTCGGATGGCACGCCGCGCAGTACTTGTTGCTGGGCTTCTTCGATGAGGCGACGGCGACGGCGTCGACATCGACCAGTTCGTCGCCGTGCTTGGGGCAGTAGTAGCCGCCTGCCTTCTTGACCGCGGCCGTCTTGGTGTAGAGCTTCTCATCGATCGGGCAGAAGAGCCGCCCGCTCATCGTCCGCCTCTTAGTGGGAACCACTCTCTTGCCCCGATGGCATTCGCGGCAGATGGCTTCGCGACGCATCCGCGCCCGCAGGCCCGCCACCCGCTCAGGTGTCCAGGCGCGGTTCTTCTTGGACATCAGCCGCTCGCTCTTCTTGTGGCAGCCGCCGCAGTCGCGGATCGAGAAGAGGTTGTGCATCGACACGAGGCGCGGGTTCTTGCTGTGGCACACGCATCCCGGCGGCAGCCCTCCGCCGACGATCTGGGGCGGCGGACCAGCGTTGGAGCCGGTGGGTTTCCCGGCGGGCGAAGAGCAGCCGGACGTGGCAATCATCGCGAGGGCGGCCAGGGCGGCGGGGAGGATAACGAAGAGGCAAGCCGGTATCGACGGTCTGGCTTGGTGCGTTGTTCTGACCAACAGGTCGGGCTTCCTTCTCGCGCGGGCGGGCGACCTCTCACTGGGCCAGAGTGTGGACCGCGCGGACTTCGCGGTCAAGAGCTGCCCGGTGACAGAGCTGTGGTCGGAGCTCGAGGTATTGCGGGCGCACGGCACAAGGCGATCCTCGACAGGCGATAAGGTTTCCCTATTGACAGTATCGCGAGCAATGATACATACTCCGATTCAGAGGGGCGTCGGGGGATGTCCAGTGCTGGAAAGGAGAGCGATGAGGATGGCGGAGGGGGTCTAGGAGAGCTATGCTCGCGACGATGGCTCTGATCTTGATGGGCCTGGTTGTGGCCGGTTGCACCGGTGGGCCCACCAAGTCGACCACGTCGACCGGTGCCGCCGCAGGTGGAACGGCCGGCGCTGGAGAGGTGAGCAGGGACAAACCTTTGGTCGTCGATAAGGCGAAAGGCGAGATCAAGATCTATGCGGAAGTGAACCGGAAGTATGTGAGTGAGCCGACGCGGCACGGCATCGTCTGGGACGGCGGCAGCAACGTGGACATGGCCGTGTTCCGCTCGTTCGCGCCCACCCTGGACATCTACAAGGCGCTGGTCGATCTGGGCGGCAAGCCCGGCGACAACGTCACGCTCGAGTCCCCTCTCGGCACCAAGTCTCAGGGCACCGAGCTGAAGTACACCGTCACTTGGGGCGGCAAGACGTACGACATGAACGACTTGATCGCCAGCACGGGAAAGCTGGGCGGCAAGCCGCTCGTACCGCGCTTCGGTGGCAACAAGGTGCTCCAGACAAAGGCCAACACGGGCTGCATCCTGTGTCTGGATACCTGCGCCGCCGGTATCACCAGCAACTCGAGCGTCGGCTGGAAGTCATTCGACTCGAAGTTGATCGAGTTCCGGGGTGTCGGAGACAAACTGCCGGAGGATGGCAAGCCGGTCACCGTCACGATAACCCTGCAGTAGCCATCGCCTGCGCACCGCGCGGGTCTAGCAAGCGAGACACGGATTGAAAGTGGCAGTATCTAGGAAAGGGATGGGCGCGGCCGCAGCCGCGCTTGTCCTTCTCCTTGTGGCATATGCGTTTCTGCCGGCCGTCCGGGAGTGGATGGCGGCGGCCACGAGTGTCCTGGCCCGTGCCGATGTGCGGGCGCTGCGCGCCTACCTGCTGTCATTCGGTCCGTGGGCGCCGGTCATGTCGGCGGCGCTCATGGTGTTCCAGTCGGTCGTTGCCCCGCTGCCGGCCTTCGTAGTCACCTTCACGAACGGTCTTCTGTTCGGCGCGTGGTGGGGCGCGCTGCTGTCGTGGTCTAGCGCGATGGCTGGTGCGGCGCTGTGCTTCTACATCGCCCGGTTGCTGGGGCGACCGGCGGTCGAGAAGCTGGTCGGGGGCAGCCGGGCCTTTGAGGTGTCGGATAGCTTCTTCGAGCGCTACGGTGACCGGACGGTGCTCATCGCGCGCCTCTTGCCATTCGTCTCGTTCGATATCATCAGCTACGGGTCGGGGCTGACCTCGCTGGGATTCTGGCGGTTCTTCATCGCCACCGGCATCGGACAGCTTCCGGCGACGCTGGTCTACTCGTACCTCGGGCAGAACATGACCGGAACGGTCAAAGTCGTGTTCTGGACGTTCGTCGTCCTTCTGGGTCTGGTTGTCGTTGTCCCGGCGCTGAAGCCGGCCTTCGAGCGCCGTCTTCTGGGCAGCAGCCGAGGCGGGCCGGCGATGGTCGACACATCCTCCGAGGCAGCTTCTGAGGGGTGAGCCCCCGATGAGTGAGCGGTTCCGGGATATGCGGGAATTCACCCTCCGGGCGTGCGTGAGCGCCGTAGTGCTGGGCGTCGTTCTCTACCAGGTGGATCCGTCCTCGATGTTGGCGGTCGTCAGGCGCGCCGAGCCCGCCTGGTTGGGCCTTTCGCTGGTGCTGATATATGCGGCGGTCGGCGTGAAGGCCTACAAGTGGGGGATGATACTCCGATCGCAGGGGACGGAGGTGGGATTCTTCCGTCTCTTCGACTTCTATCTGGTGGGGCTCTTCTTCAATAACTTCCTGCCGACAAGCATCGGTGGCGATGTGGTGAGGGGCTTCGAGCTGTCTCGGCAGACAGACGACGCGTCGCAGTCGGCGGCCTCCATCGTCTCGGAGCGCCTGGTCGCGGGGGCGTCGCTGGGGCTGACCGCATTGGCCGGACTGCTGTTCGTGCCGACTACCCCCAGGTTGACCGTCATGGTGGTGTTCTTTGCGGTGGCCTGTCTGGTGCTGGTCGGGCTGTTCGTTCACCCGCGTCTGGCGGACGGCCTGGTGCGGCGCTCCGTCGGCGCGCCCTTCGAGAACCTGGGTGCCTCGGCGGGCCGCACCGCGGCCCTCGTGAGGGAGGTCTTGAGGAATCCCGGCGTGATGCTGCGGGTGGGGCTTCTCTCGATAGCATTCCAGTTGATGCAGGTGCTTATCAACGTAGTGATCTTCAGGTCACTCGGGGTCCAGGTGGATGTCGGCTACAGCCTCGTCTTCATCCCAATCATCTCCGCGATCACGATGGTTCCGTTCTCGTTGAGCGGCCTCGGGGTGCGCGAGGCCGGATATGTGTACTTCTACGCCATGGTGGGCGTGCACGCCGCGGATGCGGTGGCGACATCGCTACTCTTCTTTGCCGGTGTGGCTGTGGCTAGCCTCCCGGGGGCTCTGTTCTTTGCGATGCGGCGACGGTCCCGCGAGAATACTGGTCTGCACGGAAGCGAAGCGGAGGCGTGACATTGGCGAAGGAGCGAGCCGTGGGGAGAAGCGCAGGCAGCCGAACGGTCGGCGCCGGCGGCGACGGCGTGGCGGGGGCGGCCGCGCGGCGCCAATACATGAGCGGTGCGAATTGCGCCGAGGCTGTGTTGGCCGCAGTGCCGTCGGTGATCGGCCGACCCGACCTGTCGGTCTCAAGCGAGGTCGGCGCCGGGTGGGCGGCGGGTATCGGCGGCGAGGGCTGCCTGTGCGGCGCCCTGGCGGGCGCTGTGATGATCGCGGGTGCGGCGGCGGTGGCCGAGGGCGGCAGCCCAGCGGCGCAACGACGCCTGGCGGAGCGGCTCTCCTCCGAGCTGAAGGGCGAGTTTGCGGCGGCCTACCGGAGCCCGTGCTGCCGCGTTATTCGAAAGGGCCTGGAGCCGGGCACGCCGGAGTGCCGGGCGCATTGCGCCGACGTGACGGCCACCGGCGCCGATTTGGTGGCGGCACTCGTGGCGCGCGAGGGGCTTGGTGCGGCCGACCCGGCCGATGCGGGCGTGAAGCGACCGCGGCCGACCGACGGGTCGAGCGCCGCCAGGAGTGCGGCGAGCAGGCTCCTCTTGGGGCTGCTCGTGGGCACCTGGGCGGCGTGGCTGCTGTTGGGATGGACCTGGCTCGACATGCGGGCCAACGTCGGTCTGGCCGTGCCGGCCGGCTTGTTCAGCGGCGCCGTTTGGGCGGCGCTCGGTCTGCGGAGCATCGTCAGGGATGGCGGTGCGGCCGGGCGAACCTTGAGCACCAGGGCGTGGTCGCGCGGCGTCGTCCCGTATCTTGTGGGGGTGCTGGCGGCTGTGCCTTTGGTCTGGGCGTTCATGTTCACATCGGGAGCCCCCGACGTGATCGCCATCCTGTGGCTGCAGGGGTTTGGCTTGAGAAGGATAGTCCCTATCGATTTCGCGCGCGCGGCGATCGTGGCGACGCTGTTGGCCGCTCTGGTGCTGGGAGTCTGGTCGTCGTTCAGTCGCAAAGGGGAAGTTGCATGATCTCTATCGTGGTGCCGGTGCTGAACGAAGTCGAGGCCATCGGTGCGTGCCTAGAGCAGTTACGCGGGGCTGATGAGTCCTGCGAGGTCATCGTGGTCGATGGGGGGAGCGACGACGGCACGTATGAAATCGCCGGATGCGTGTCTCGAAGGCTCCCGGTTCTCTTTCGGGTGATGCGTAGAGAAGCGGGGCGGGCGCGCCAGATGAACGTTGGCGCCCGGGAGGCCCGGGGTGACGTCCTGCTGTTCCTCCATGCGGACACGCATCTGCCGCCGGGGGCTCTGCGGCTGATCCGTCAGGCGTTGGGGAGCGGGCCGAGCGCGCGCGCGAACGTGAGGGACGACTCGGGTTTCATCGGCGGCCGGTTCAAACTCCGAATGAGTGCCCCTGGCTGGAAGTATCGGATGGTCGAGCGGGGCATAAACCTCCGGGACCGGTTGACCGGTGGCTTCACCGGTGACCAAGCGATATTCGTCCGGCGGGACGTCTTCTGGGAGCTGGGCGGCTACCCGGAGATGCCACTGTGCGAGGACGTCGAGTTCGTGCGGCGTCTCAAGCGCCGTGGCCCGCTGGCGGCGCTCCCGGAGCCGGTGGTGACGTCCAGCCGGCGCTATGAGGTTTGGGGGCCGTTTCGGACGGCCACCCGGATGTGGCTGATCAAAGGGCTCTACTTGGCGGGTATTCGCGCGGAGCGTCTCGCGTTCTTGTATCCGGATGTGAGGTGAAGAGGGTGATACAGGACGCCGCGCTGCGTGCGGACACGGCGCCGGAAGCGGAAGCGGATACCGCCGCGCCGGAGGCCCTGAGCGAAGTCTGGCTGTACACCAACACCGACTGTAACCTTGCCTGCCGGCACTGCCTGCTGGAAGAGCACGGCACTCGACCGGACTTGGACGACCTCATCGACCGAGTGTCGCAGGCGCTTGAGCTCGGGGTAAAGACGGTCTTCCTGACGGGCGGGGAGCCCTTTGTCAGGGGTGATCTGGGTCATCTCCTGGGAGAGGTGGCCCCGAAGGCCCGGACGGTCATCCTCACCAACGGGACGCTGGTGACCGCGCGGCGGTTGGCGGAGCTGGATCGTCTGGGTGCCGCCGACTGGAAGCACAACCTGTCGTTCCAGGTGAGCCTAGACGGCGACGAGGCGTCGCACGAGGCCCTTCGCGGCAAGGGGACGTATCGACCGGCGCTGGAGGGTATCAGGAGCCTCGTCGAGTGGGGCAGGCCGCCGACGCTGTCGACCGCGATTACTCGTCTCAACCTGGACCGCGTCCATGAGGTGACGCGGCTGGCGGAGAGCTGCGCGACAGCATACATTCGTTCCGCCTTCTTGAGCCGTT
>CAYWVN010000040.1:0-13007 GCA_964461725.1 uncultured Coriobacteriia bacterium
ACTTCGCTCTGGACGACAGGCGGGGGGCATACGACTTCGCGGCGCTGCTTGCAGTCGTGAGGAAGGGCTTGGCTTTGAGGAACATCGACGCGGCTTTGAGCATCAGCGACGACAAGACCGTGCAGAAGGCCTTCGTCAGGGTCGAGGGAGTCCTGCAGGCTCTGGGACTGGCTCGGGTGCCCGAGCAGAAGATCCACATCAAGATCGAGGTGGACACGGACCCGGTGGATATCTCCTTGGGCGGCATGGAGAGCCTCTTCGTGAACCGGCACAACGAGGTCTTCCCGGTCCTGAAGCATGACCGGGAGACGCTCTTTGCCGGGAAGGCGCTGGCCATCCTGAGGCGGCCCTACCGGCGAGGCCGTGACTTCTACGACCTTGTCTGGTACATGAACCGTGGGGTGGGCGTCAACCTTGCCTACCTGAATGCGGGGCTGAACAAGAGCATGGATGCGGCGGAGGCGGAGGAGGCGGAGGAATTCGCGGGCGAAGCCGCGTTGTTCGAGCGGTTGGGGCGCGTGATTGCGGAGCTGCCGCCCGGCTTCATTCTGGAGGACGTCGGGCGCTTCTTGGAGGACCACAGCGAAGAAGAGTGGCTCTCCCGCTACGCGGAAGTGTTCGAGCAGCTGGCAGCCGGGAGGCTACATTGAGCGGCCGCGTTTCGGTGGTGCTGGTCAACTTCAACGGCGCGGCATTCTTGAGTCGATGCCTGGATTCTGTCTTCTCGCAGACGTACCCTTCGCTCCAGCTCATCGTGGTCGACAACGGCTCGACCGACGATTCCATGGAGATATTGCGGGCCGAAGAGCGACCGGTGGAGGTCGTGGAGGCGGGCGGAAACCGCGGGTTTGCCTGGGCCGTGAACGAGGGCATCCGGCGCTCCAGTGGCGAGTACGTGCTGCCGCTCAATTTCGACATCGTGATGGAGCCGGATTTCGTCGCGCAGATGGTCGATGGTATCGACAGCCCGCAGCAGCCCCGCCGGGTCTCTTCCGGGGTCCGCATCGGAAGCGCGTCGGGGAAGCTCCTTCGGTTGACCGACGAGGGGCCATTGAACATCATCGACTGCACCGGGCACATCATCTTCCGGAATCGCCTGGCGAGCAACCGCGGCCAGGATGAGGAGGACGCCGGGCAATACGACCGGCGCGAGCTCATCTTCGGCGCCTCCGGTGCGGCCCCGCTCTATCGGCGCGAAATGCTGGACGATGTCGCAATCGACGGGCAGTACTACGACGAGACCTTCTTCGCCTTCCTGGAAGACGTCGATTTGGACTGGCGGGCGCAGCTCCTGGGCTGGACATGCGCATATGTGCCGGAGGCGAAAGCCTATCACTACCGCGGCGGGACCGGCATGCATCGTTCCGCGCTGGTCCAGTATCACAACTACAAGAATTGGTTCCTGATGAGGCGGAAGAACGATTCGGGGTGGGGCGCGGTGCGCGCGTGGCCGCAGGTGGCGTTCACCAACGTCTTCAAGACGGGAGCGCTTATGCTGCGACACCCAAGCGTGCCGCCGCGGGCCTGGTGGGAGATCCTGCTTCTCACGCCGCGTGCGTGGCGGTGGCGGCGAGAGATCTCAAGGCGGCGGGAAATCGCCCGGCGGCGGTCCGGGGCGGGGGCGCCGCCGGTGCTGTTCCAGCCGTTCGACTATCCGACCTGGTTCCGCAAACACCTGTCGGACTGGTAGCGGAGGATGCGCGGCTTGAAGATGACGGTTGTTGTCGTCAACTGGAACACGCGGGACCTGCTGCATGAATGCCTGGCGTCGCTGGAGATGGGTGGAGGCAGCAGTCGCCGGCCGATGACCGTGGTGGACAACGCCTCCACCGACGGCAGCGCCGACATGATCTCTGAGGAGTTCCCAGACGTCGGTCTAGTGAAGCTGTCCGAGAACCGGGGCTACGCGACGGCTGCCAACCGGGGGTTGCGCGTGTCACAGGACGTCTATGGCGCGGACCTTGCCCTGGTGTTGAACAGCGATACGACAGTGGAGCCGGGCGTGGTGGACGTGCTGGCGGACTTCATGCGGTCCACGCCGGATGCGGGCGCCGTCGGACCGGCCATCCTGAATGCGGACGGGTCCGTCTACGAGAGCGGGCGGCGCTTCCTGTCTTTCCCGCGCGGGGTCGTGCACCTGGCGCTCGGCTACACGGGCCTCTGGCCCGACAACCCGTTCACGCGGCAGTACAAGATGACAGACTGGGACCGGTCCGATCCGCGCCGGGTGGACTGGGTGTCGGGCGCGGCGGTCCTGCTCCGGATGGAAGCCGCCGGGGCGATCGGCTTCTTCGACGAGGGCTATCACATGTACATGGAAGACGTCGATCTCTGCTTCCGGCTGGCACAGGCGGGTTGGGGTACCTACTACATGCCGGGCGTTGGCGTCGTTCACGTCGGGGGCGCGAGCACCAGCTCGTACCCGCCGCTGGGCAAGGTCGCGAGACACATCACCAGCGCGGCGCGCTACTATCGGCGGGCCGGTTGGTCCGGTCGGCCGCACGTCTAGGCGCAGTCGGGTAGAATAGTCGAGTCAATACGAGGCGGAAAGGGGAGCCGGATGAAAGCGGTCATCCTGGTCGGCGGGCGGGGCACGCGGCTCGAGCCGCTCACCAGCACCACGCCCAAGCCGATGCTACCGCTGGTCAACATCCCGTTTCTGGAGTACCAGCTGGGGCTCTTGGCGGGCTTCGGTGTCACCGACATCATCATCAGCACGGGCTATCTGCCCGAAGCCTTCGCTCAGGTGGAGAGGGACAGCGAGCGTCTCGGCGTGCGCGTCAAGTGTGTCACCGAGGACAAGCCGCTGGGCACCTGCGGAGCGGTCAAGCACGTCGCCGAGCTTCTTGACGACACCTTCCTCGTCTTCAACGGCGACATCCTGACCAACCTGAATCTGGACCATCTGATCGAGTACCACAGGGCCAAGAAGTCCGCGGCGACCATCGCGCTGACGCCGGTGGAAGACCCGACAGCCTACGGTCTCGTGCCGCTGGAGAACGGCGGCCGGATCAAGGCTTTCCTCGAGAAGCCCAGTTGGGACGAGGTCACGACCGACCTCATCAACGCCGGCACCTACGTGCTCGAGCCGCGACTTCTGGAGCAGGTGCCGGCGGGAGAGAACTACTCCTTCGAGCGCGGTCTGTTCCCGTCGCTCTTGGAGAAGGGCGAGCCCATGTACGGCTTCCCGAGCGGCGCCTACTGGCTGGACATCGGCACGCCTGAGAAGTACCTGCTGGCGCATCACGACGTCTTGGACGGCAATCTGAACCTGGAGATGCCCGGCGAGCAGATCAAGAACCGGGTGTGGGCGGACTCGGAATGCCGGATCGATGAGAGCGCGACGGTCTTCGGGCCGGCGGTCATCGGATCGCGCTGCCGCGTGGATGCTGAGGCGACGATCTATGCTCACACGACGCTCGGCGCAGACTGCGTAGTCGAGCGCGGGGCGCGCCTGGAGGGCTGCGTTCTCTTCGACGGTTGCGTGGTCGGCGAGGGCTCGGTGGTGCGCAATTCCGTTCTGGGCAAGGGTGTGCGCGTGGGCAAGCGCGTGCACGTCGAGGAGGCCGCGGTGCTGGGCGAAGGTCTGGTTATCGGGGATGAGAACCAGCTGAGGAAGGGCATCCGGGTCTGGCCCGGTGCGGAGCTGGGCGACGGGAAGATACGATTTTGAGCGACATCAAGTTCGGCACTGACGGTTGGCGCGATCGGCTGGCGGACGGCTTCACGTTCGACCGCGCCGCACTGGTGGCCCGGGCCGTGTGTGACTACGTGCTGGAGGCGCGGGCAGACGGTGCGGGAACCGCGGCAGGCGCGGGGGCCGGCCCGGCAGGCACGGCGGCGGAGGGTCACGCGGGGGACGAGCCGCATCTCGTCATCGGATACGACACCCGCTTCATGGCCGAGCGCTTCGCGGCGTTGGCGGCCGGCGTGGCGGCGGCGGCCGGGATCAAGGTTTCTCTATCGGACCGATTTGTCACGACGCCCGCCGTCTCGCTGGCTGTGGTGGAACACGAGGCAGATGGGGCCATCATCTTCACGGCGAGTCACAATCCGCCCATCTACCAGGGGCTGAAGTTCAAGGCCTCGTTCGGCGGATCAGCGTCCAACGCGGTGACCGAGCGCATCGAGGCCAAGCTGGAAGAGCTGATGGCGGCTACGGGCGGGGATGCCGACGTCGCCGGGCGGGCGGTCGAGCGCATGCCCCTGGATGCGGCTGAGGAGGCGGGTCTCGTGGAGCGCTTCAACCCGCTTCCGGCCTACGTGGACTATGTGACGAGCTTCGCGGATGCCACCGCCATCGCCCAGTCCGCCTCGCGGGTCGTGGCCGATTCGCTGTATGGCACGGGCCAGGGCGTTTTCATGGAGGCGCTGGAGCGCGTCGGCTGCGTCGCCGAGGAGATTCACGGCGGGCGCGACCCGCTGTTCGGCGGCCTGTATCCGGAGCCGATCCCGCCGCATACGGATGAACTGGCGCGTCGGGTGGTGGAGGGGGGCTTCGACCTGGGGTTGGCCCTGGACGGCGACGCGGATCGCTTGGGAGCGGTCGACTCCCGCGGCCGGTTCGTGAACTCCCACCAGATCTTCGCGGTCCTGTTGGGGCACCTTGTGGAGCGGCGTGGCGCGCGCGGGGAGGTAGTGAAGACCGTCTCGACCACGCAGATGGTGGACATACTGGCCGTGCGCTACAAGCTGGCTGTCACCGAGACGCCCATCGGTTTCAAGTACATCGGCGAGCGCATGGTCGAAGGAGACGTGCTGATCGGTGGAGAAGAGAGCGGTGGCATAGGAATCGGCGGGTACCTACCGGAGCGCGACGGTATCCTGATCGGGCTGATGCTGCTCGAGGCCGCAGCGACCGAGGGCGCCGGGGCGGCGCTCGACACGCTGGTCGATCAACTCACGGCCGACTTGGGCGATTTCCGGTACGACCGGATAGACGTCGAGATCAGACCGGCCGCGCGTGAGCGGGTCCGGGAGGGCTTGCGGGCGCTCGAGCCCGGCGCGGTGGCCGGTGTGGAGGTGGCCGAGATAGTCCGCATCGACGGCTTCAAGTATGTGTTGGCCGACGGGAGCTGGCTCATGATCCGGCCGTCCGGGACGGAGGCCGTGGTGCGCATCTATGCCGAGGCGATCGGCGACGAGCGCGTGCGCGAGCTCCTGGAGGAAGGCCGGCGGATGCTCGAGGAGATCGTCGGCTAGGCCGGGCAGCCGGGCCGGGCAGTCGGGCCGGGCAGCCGGGCCGGGCAGTCGGGCCGAGCAGCCGGGCCGGGCGACAAGGAGAAGCGACTTGGCAAGAGTGAATCTCGACAGACTTGAGGAGATGACGGCCGTCGACAAGCAGGGGATGCTTTCACGCGTCGAAGCGTTCCCCGACCAGTGCCGCGAGGCGATCGACATCGGCCGGGGGCTGGACGTTCGCCGGGTGACGGGCGGCCGACCGAACTCGGTGGCCGTGCTCGGCATGGGCGGCTCCGGGGTGAGCGGCGACGTTATCCGGGCGGTCGCCGACCCCATGTCGCCGGTGCCTGTCTGGAGCATCAAAGGCTACCAGCTGCCCGGCTACGTGACCCGGAGCACCCTGTGCGTGGCGGCGAGCTACTCCGGGACCACTGAGGAGACGCTGTCCTGCTTCGACCAGGCCATCGAGCGGGGCTGTAAAGTCATCTGCGTGACGACCGGCAACGAATTGGCCGAACGCGCCGCCAGGCGCAAGGTGCCGTGTGCCATCATCCCGTCGGGGCTGCAGCCGCGGGCGGCGCTCGGGTATCTGGCTCTGCCAATCCTCATCGCGCTCGAGCAATTGAAGATCGTGCCTGATCAAGCGGCGGCCATCGATGAGACGCTGTTTCTGATCGACAACATGGTGCGGCAGTTCAAGGCGGAACAGCCGGCCAAGCACAACCAGGCTAAGCAGCTGGCCAGCCGGCTGGCCAACAAGATGCCGGTGGTCTACGGCTCCGACGGTATCATGGCCGTGGCCGCGCTGCGCTGGAAGTGCCAGTTCAACGAGAACAGCAAGGCGCCGAGCTTCTGGAACGTCCTCCCCGAGCTCAACCACAACGAGACCGTCGGCTGGGAGGAGCTTCTGACTCTGACCAAGCGGTTCGCGCTGGTGATGCTGCGGGACCGCATGGAGGACCCGCGGGTGGCCAAGCGCTTCGAGGTCACCCGCGCGCTGATCGAAGACCACTTCGGGCGGGTGCTCGAGGTGTGGTCGGACGGACGGGAGCGGCTGGCGCGCTTGATGACGACCATCCTGTTGGGCGACTTCGTGAGCGTCTACTTGGCCATCCAGGCCGGCGTCGACCCGACGCCTGTCGAGCGGGTGCAGGAGCTGAAGAGGCGGCTGGCGCAGTAGGGTCGGCCGGCGCCGGCGGCCCGCCTTGGGCCGCGAGAGAGGGAGGCAGGGTTGGATCCGCGTGACGAGCTAAAGGAACAGCTCGAAGAGGCCATCCACTACATCGGGCTGCGTACGAGCATCGTGCCGGAGGTCGGTATCGTCCTGGGCTCAGGTTTGGGTGCGGTGGCCGATGGACTTCAGGATGCCGTTTCCATTCCTTACCGAGACCTCCCGTACTTTCCGACGCCGATGGCTCCGGGGCATCCCGGCAACCTTGTCCTGGGGCAGCTCGGTGGCAAGAACGCCGTCGTTATGCAGGGGCGCTTCCACTTCTACGAAGGCTACACAATGCGCGGCATCACTTTTCCGATCCGAGTCATGCAGGCGCTGGGGGCGGGCGTGCTGGTCGTCACCAATGCGGCCGGAGGGCTGAGCCAGGCTTTCGAGGCGGGCGACATGATGGCCATCACCGACCACATAAATCTGATGGGCGACAACCCTCTAGTCGGGCCGAATGACGACACTTTGGGTCCGCGATTCTTGGGCATGACCGACGCCTACGATCCGCATTTGCTGGCGCTCGCCATGGAGTGCGGCAAGGCATGCGGGACCATCCTCCGGATGGGCGTCTACGCCGGAGTCGTCGGGCCTTCCTACGAGACCGCGGCGGAGCTCAAGGCCTTGAGCCAACTAGGGGCCGATGTGGTCGGGATGTCGACCGTTCCCGAGGTCATCGTCGCCCGCCATGGCGGCATGAAGGTTCTCGGCATCTCCTGCATCGGCAACATCTGCGGTGACGGCGGGAGGCTCACAGGCGAAGACGTGCTGGCGACCGCCTCGCGTACGGCCGGGCCGCTGTGCGCGCTCCTGGAGAAGGTGGCCGAGCGGCTCTAGCGGCGCTCCGGACGTTTCGGGCACACTGCGGGGCCATGTGATATCCTATCGGGCCGGTGCCCGGAGGCGGGCGCCGGACTTTCAGTCGGCCGGCGGGGAAGGCCGGTCACTTGTCGGAATCCTTTGAGGAGGGAACGGTTTGGCTAAGCGTTCGGTGGCACATCATGTGAAGGATATGAAACTCGCGGGGAGGGGCAAGCTCCGCATCGAGTGGGCGGACCGGCAGATGCCGGTGCTGACCATCATCCGGGAGCGCTTCGCCAAGGAGAAGCCGCTCAAAGGCCTACGGCTGGCGGCGTGCCTGCACGTCACCACCGAGACCGCGAACCTCATGCGCACGCTCCAGGCCGGCGGCGCGTCGACGGCCCTCTGCGCGTCCAATCCGCTGTCGACCCAGGACGACGTCGCGGCCTCGCTGGTCAAGGACTTTCGAATCCCGGTCTTCGCCATCAAGGGCGAGGACAACAAGACTTACTACAAGCACATCGACGCGGCCATCGACACCAAGCCGATGGTCACGATGGACGACGGCGCCGACGTCATCAGCACGCTGCACTCGAAGCGGCGCAAGGACGTCGAGCACGTCATCGGCGGCACCGAGGAGACGACGACCGGCGTCATCCGTCTGAGGAGCCTGGCCGACCAGGGCAAGCTCCTGTTCCCGGTCGTCGCGGTGAACGACGCGGACACCAAGCATCTCTTCGATAACCGCTACGGCACCGGCCAGAGCACGATGGACGGAGTCGTGCGGGCGACCAACGTTCTGGTGGCCGGCAAGGTCGTGGTCGTGAGCGGCTACGGCATGTGCGGCCGCGGTGTGGCCATGCGGGCCGAGGGGATGGGCGCCAACGTCGTGGTGACCGAGGTCGACCCGCTGCGCGCTCTGGAGGCGGCCATGGACGGCTACCGCGTCATTCGATCGCGTGACGCCGCGCGCATCGCGGACATATGGGTGACCGTCACCGGCGACACGCACGTCATCGATGAGCCGCAGCTGAAGAACCTCAAGGACAGCGCCTTGATCGCCAACAGCGGGCACTTCGACGTGGAGATCAACATCCCCCACCTGAAGAAGATGTCCCGTGGCGTGCGGCGCATCCGCGATTTCGTCGACGAGTATTCCTTAAAGGATGGGCGCAAGGTGTTCCTGCTCGGCGAGGGGCGCCTCGTCAACCTGGCCGCCGCCGAGGGGCACCCGGCGAGCGTCATGGACATGAGCTTCGCCAACCAGGCGCTGGCCGCCGAGTACATGTACAAGCACGGGCGTACGTTGGAGCGGCAGGTCTATCGGATGCCGCCGGAGCTGGACAAGGAGATCGCGCGGCTGAAGCTGGATTCGATGGGTATCAAGATCGACAAGCTCACCGCCGAGCAGAAGAAGTACCTGGCCAGCTGGGAGATCGGTACCTAGCCGCTAAGCCGAGGCGGCCCAGCGCCGCCGCCAGCCCACCATCGTGGTAGTTCGGGCCGGTAGCATGTGTAACTAGATTTGCGTTTGCCAGAAGTATCTGCAATACTACTGGCATATGATACCACGCCGGTTCTGGCTGCAGCGAATCGAAGATGCCTGGGAGCACCGATCGGTGGTTTGGCTCTCCGGCGTGCGCCGGGTGGGCAAGACAGTCCTCTGCCAGAGCCTGGATGACGTCGAGTACTTCGACTGCGAGCTTCCCCGAACGCGCCGCGACATGGCCGACACGGAAGCCTTCTGGCAGCGTCTGCGAGGCAGGCGAGTGGTGCTGGACGAGGTCCATCGGCTGGCCAACCCTTCGGAGCTTCTGAAGATCGCGGCCGACCATTTCGCCGACACGCGCGTGGTTGCCACAGGATCATCGAGGCTGCAGGCTTCCGCGAAGTTCCGGGACACTCTGACCGGGCGCAAGACGGAGCTCTGGCTCACGCCCATGCTGAGCCCGGACCTGGTCGATTTCGGGAACGCCGACGTGACTCACCGGTTGCGGAACGGGGGGCTGCCACCGTTCTTCCTAGCCGGAGAGCCGCCCGAGGCGGACTTCCAAGAGTGGATGGACTCGTACTGGGCCAAGGATATCCAGGAGCTGTTCCGGCTGGAGAGACGCATGTCGTTTCAGCGGCTCGTGGAGTTACTCCTCTCCAACAGCGGCGGAGTATTCGAGGCGACCAAGTATGCGGGACCATGCGAGGTTAGCCGCACGACGGTCGCGAACTATCTGGCGGTTCTGGATGCCACACGAGTCGTCAGCGTCATAGCGCCGTTCTCAACCCACCGACCGACGGAGATCGTTAAGTCGCCGAAGATATACGCGTTCGATACCGGCTTCGTGCGCTACTACAGTGGATGGACGGAGCTGCGCCCGCAAGATCTCGGCATCCTATGGGAGCACTTTGTGCTGAACGAAGTGCAGGGTCGGCTGGCGGCACCTTTCGATGTCCGCTACTGGCGCGACACCCATGGCCATGAGGTGGACTTCGTGGTGGTTAGGCACGGACGGCCGCCAATCGCGGTCGAGTGCAAATGGTCCGCGTCGCCCGGCTCTGACCTGGCCGGCATCCGGGCGTTTCGTCGACGCTACCCCGAAGGGGACAACTTGATCGTATGCCAGGACGTCGAACGGAGCTTCGCCCGGACTGACGGGGACTTGGCGATAGAGTACCTGGGGCTGGAGGGACTCATCGACCGCCTGTCCGCGTGAGGGGGCTGCGGTTGAAAAGAACTATCAGATGGTCAATATTCGACCATGAAGCAATGTACCAGGGCGGCGCGTGCCGCCTCGGGCAAGGGCTGTCCATTCCGTGAGGAGGCTGATTTCGTGTCTTGGGGGCTTGAGAACAGGCTGTGCCGGATAATCCAACCGGACGGGAAGACCGTCATGCTGGCCGTCGACCACGGCTACTTCCTGGGGCCGACGACCGGCCTGGAGAAGCCGGGCGAGACCATCGAGCCGTTGGCGGAGTTCGCCGACACGCTGATGCTGACGCGAGGCGTCTTGCGGAGCTGCATCGACCCCGGCGTGACCACGCCGATCGTGCTGCGCGTCTCCGGCGGGAACAGCATCTTGGGCGAGCTCTCCGACGAAGGCCTGATCACATCGATGGAAGAGGCCATCCGGCTGGACGCGGCCGGCGTGGCACATTCCATCTATGTCGGGTCGCCGAACCAGAAGGAGACGCTTCTGAACCTCGCCAAGCTGGTCGATGAGGGCGAGCGCTATGGCATCCCGGTGCTGGCCGTCACGGCCGTCGGCAAGGACATGGTCCGCGACGCTCGCTACCTGGGGCTCGCCTGCCGCATCGCGGCCGAGCTGGGCGCGCACGTCGTCAAGACCTACTACTGCGACGATTTCGAGAGCGTGGTCGAGAGCTGCCCGGTGCCGATCGTCATCGCGGGAGGCAAGAAGCTCCCGGAGCGCGAGGCGCTGGAGCTCTCCTTCAACGCCGTCTCGCGCGGCGCGTCCGGCGTGGACATGGGGCGGAACATCTTCCAGTCGGACTCGCCGGCCGGGATGATCAAGGCGGTGCGCGCGGTCGTCCACGACGGCGCGAGCGTCGACGACGCTTGTGCCATCTACGAGGCCGAGAAGACGGCTTAGCGGCCCCGGGCCGGGCCGGCTCTCGCAGGTACGGCGGCCGGCGACCTGGGACTTGGGATAGAATGGCCGGTATGAAACGTCAGATGAGTTCCCAGCAGAAGGAACAGGTGATGGCGGGACTGAGCGCCGAGCTGGCGGCCGTCTCAGGCCTGGTTTTCGCCTACGTCCACGGCTCGTTTCTGAGCAGCGAGTTCAGTGATGTGGACATCGGCGCCTATTTCGACGAGCCCCCGGACGCCAAGGACCTCGTGCGAATCGAGGCCGGTCTTGAGCGCACCCTCGGACTGCCGCTGGATCTGCAGGCGCTGAACAAGGCCCCTCTGGCCTTCGCGTACCGGGTGATCAGCGAGGGCAGACCGGTCTTCGCGCGTGACGACATCGTTCGTCTAGACTACGAGGAACGTGTCCGAGACCTCTACTTCGACTTCCGGCCCTTTCTGGAACGTTACTATGAGGAGGCCGTACATGGCGGGCGTTGACCAGGCGAAGGTCACCGGCCTCATCTCGGAATTGAGAGACGCCGTCGGCAGCTTAGAGGAGCTGGCCGGGCTGGGAGAGGCCGAGTTCCTGGCCGACAAGCACCGCGTGGCCAGCGCCAAGTACAATCTGATCGTGGCCATCGAGGCGGCCATCGATTTGTGCAACCACGCTATCAGCCGGCTTGGCCTCAGGGCGCCCGAGGACTACGCGGACTCCTTTCGTGTCCTTTCTGAGCAGGGCGCGTTTGCACCCGAGCTGCTGGAAAGCCTCGTCGAGATGGCCAAGTTCCGCAATCGCCTGGTTCACTTCTACTTCAAGGTGGACGACCAGGCCGTGGCCCGCATCATCCGCGAGGACCTCGGAGACTTCCAGGCGTTCCTCGCCGCCTACGGCCGATTCATCAGCGGATAGGCGCGAGGATCTGCCAACGACGTGGTCTTCGCTTGGGACTGGGGACGGGCCGGAGGCGCCGGTGAAGCAGACGATGCGCGTGGCGATGTACTACAACAACAGTGATGTGCGCCTGGAGGAGATGCCGGTCCCTGAGATCGGCCCGGGCGAGGTGCTGGTCCAAGTCATTGCCAGCGGCATCTGCGGCACGGACTGCGTCGAGTGGTACCGGGTCAAGCGCGCGCCGCTGGTGCTCGGCCACGAGATAGCCGGTGAGATCGCCGCGGTGGGCGATGGCGTGACCGGCGCCAAGCCCGGCGACCGCGTCTTCGTCTCGCACCACGTCCCCTGCAACACCTGCCGCTACTGTCTGGCCGGGCACCACACGGCCTGCCATACCCTCCACACGACCAACTTCGACCCCGGCGGCTTCGCCGAGTACGTGCGCGTGCCCGCGCTCCAGGTGGAACGGGGCATCTTCGTGCTTCCCGACGAGGTGTCTTTCGATGCCGGCACGTTCGTCGAGCCGCTTGGTTGCGTGGTGCGCGGGCAGCGCCTGGCGGGCATGCGGCCGGGGACGAGCGTGCTGGTCATCGGGGCCGGCATCTCCGGGCTCCTCCACGTGAAGCTGGCGCGCGCATCCGGCGCCGGGCGGATTATCGCGGTCGACACGGTGGAGAAACGCCTGGAGTACGCCCATCGCTTTGGCGCAACCGCCGTCATCCAGGCGCCGGAGAACATCGAGGAGAGGCTGCGCGACCTGAACGACGGCCGCGGAGCGGACCTGGTCATCCTGTGCACCGGCGCGTCGTCGGCTCACGAGCAGGCGCTCTCGTGCGTCGACGCGGGCGGGACTGTGCTGTGGTTCGCGCCGCCGGGGCCGGACATGCCCGTCATGGTTCCCGTAGAGGAGTTCTGGCGCCGCGAGATCACTCTGATGACCTCGTACGGGGCGCCGCCCGGGGACATGGAGGCGGCGCTCGAGCTCATCCGGGCGGGGCGCGTGGAGGTCGAGGACATGATCACCCACCGGCTGCCGCTCGAGCAGGTACAGGAGGGTTTCCGGCTGGTCGCCGAGGCACGCGACTCCATCAAGGTCATCCTGGACCCGACACTCTAGCCGGCGCTGACTGTCCCCAGGGGCGGGCCGGCAGGCTCGCGCTCGCTCCACCATTCGCCGCTGTGGGTCTTTCGGCTGTGGGCCGAATCGTTTCCGGCTCATGAGTTGCGCTCGACGCGACCTGCCGGTCCCGCCAGTGTCCGCAGCCCGGTCGATGCTCTGTGAGTTGACCGTCACGGATGATATGCTGACCCGCATAAGACGCCGTGAT
>CAYWVN010000041.1:0-12853 GCA_964461725.1 uncultured Coriobacteriia bacterium
TGGCTGGCGCCGGTAACTGTAATGGCCACGGGTGGAGCGGGGCAGGTCTTTCGTGTCACGACCAATCCGGAGGTCGCTACGGGCGACGGGGTGGCCATGGCCTATCGGGCAGGCGCGGCCGTCCGCGACATGGAGTTCATCCAGTTCCACCCGACCGCTCTGGACTTCCCCGAGACGCCGCGACTGCTCATCACGGAGGCGCTGCGGGGCGACGGGGCGCATCTGGTGGATGCGGAAGGACATCGGTTCATGAAGGACGTTCATCCCTTGGCCGAGCTGGCGCCGCGGGATGTCGTCTCCCGGGCGATGGTGCAGTCGATGAGCGCCTCCGGCGAGACCCACGTCTTCTTGGATGCCAGGCATATCGGGACTGACCGTCTCAAGGCGCGTTTTCCGACCGTCTGGCAGGGCTGTCTGTCGCGGGGATATGATTTGGGTAAGATAGTCGTGCCGGTCGTGCCGGCTGCCCACTACACCATCGGCGGAGTGGTGGCCGATATCGACGGGCGCACTACGCTCCCGGGGCTCTTTGCCTGCGGTGAGGTCGCGTGCACCGGTGTGCACGGGGCGAATCGCCTGGCCAGCAACTCGTTGCTCGAGGGCCTGGTCTTCTCGAGGCGTGTTTGCACCGTGCTGGATTCCACAGCGGCCGACATCGCGAAGTCGCGGCGGTCGGCGGAGCGCCTCGCGCCGTCCGGGCGGGCGCTGGACGGGGAGATATTCCCGGAAGTGGGCGCGATGCGCAACCGGTTGCGTCATACGATGACCGAGACGGCCGGCCTCACGCGGTCCAAGGCATCACTCAAGCGTGGAGAGCAGGTTCTGCGGGAGCTGGCCAAAGAGCTAGCGGGGGAGAGCCGGTCGGTGGCTGCGCTGGAACTCACGAACATGGTCCAGGTGGCAGGTCTGGTCTGCGATGGTGCGGCTCGCAGAACGGAGAGCCGGGGGTGTCACTATCGCAGCGACTTCCCAGACCGCGACGATGCCCACTGGCTCAAGCACACTACACTGAAGGCGGCCGGAAGGTTGACATGAGCGTCGACCAGGACGTGATAGACGAGACCATAGCCGTGGCGCTGCGCGAGGACCTGGGCGACCTGGGACTGGCCGGTGATCTTACCTCGGCGGCAGTCGTCCCTGTTGGGTCGACCTGTCGGGCGCAGGTTGTTGCCCGGGCGCCCGGCGTGGTGAGCGGCGGCGAGGTAGCCCGGCGGGTATTCCTTGCGGTAGACGGTTCGCTTTCGGTGGAAGTGCTCCGCGAGGATGGACGTCCGGTCGTCCCGGGGGACGCTGTGCTGACGGTCAGCGGCGGTGCGCGGTCCGTCCTGGCCGCGGAGCGGACGGCGCTGAACTTCCTACAGCATCTGTCCGGGGTCGCGACGCTCGCCCGTAGCTACGTCGATACGCTGGCTAGGGGGGGCAGCCGCGCGTTGGTCAAGGATACCCGCAAGACGACGCCGGGGCTGCGGGCGCTCGAGAAGGCGGCGGTGCGCGCCGGCGGGGGCTCTAACCATCGAGCGGGCTTGTTCGGCGCGGTGCTCGTAAAGGACAACCACTTGGCGATTGCCGGTTCGGTGGCTACGGTTATCCATGCCGCTCGGCGGGGCGCCGGCCCGAAGGCGCAGGTTGAGGTCGAGGTCGAGACCATCGAGCAGGTCCGAGAGGCGTGTGCGGCCGGCGCCGATGTCATAATGCTGGACAATATGGGTCGTGACGCGATCATCCGGGCGGTCGGCGAGATCGCGGGCCGGGCGATTGTCGAGGTATCGGGGGGCGTCTCCATCGGCAACGTCGTCGAGCTGGCCATTCCCGGTGTGGACTGGATCTCTGTCGGCGCCATCACCCAGAGCGCCCCCGCCGTGGACTTCTCATTGGAGGTGATTCCCGATTGAGCCTGGAAAGCGTGCTTCAATGGCTGCTGTACTGGTTCCAGCTCTACGGCTACTACGTCGTGTTCGTCGCGCTGTTGGCGGAGAACACGGTGGTGCTCGGCCTCATCATTCCCGGGGAGACGGTGCTGCTGGCGGCATCGTTTCTGGCGGCCCAAGGGGAACTGAGCCTTCCCGCAGTCATGGCTGTGGGTTGGAGCGGGGCCGTCTGCGGCAACAACATCGGCTATTTGATTGGACGGCACGGCGGGCGGCCTTTTCTGGAGCGCTACGGGCGCTACTTTCTGATTTCTCCCGAGAGGCTCGCGGCGGCCGAGCGCTACTTCGACAGTCATGGGCCGAGGACTGTGTTCGTGGGCCGGTTCGCCGCCGGCGTGCGCGTCTTCATCTCTATGCTGGCCGGCGCGTCCCACATGGACTATCGCAAGTTCTTACTGTATACCCTGGCTAGCGTGACAATATGGACGCTGGCTCTGACCTTGTTGGGCTACTTCTTCGGGTACAACTGGCCGCTTCTGCAGCGCATCCTCAAGCAGCTGGGCTGGGGCGCGCTCATACTTCTGACGGCGGCCGTGGCCCTGGCGGTGTGGCGAAAGCGCCGTCGAGTGAGGGCCCAAGGCTCGGGAGATGACGATGTACGGTGAGCGTGTGACGGCCCTCGCTTTGTTGAGGGCGGGTGGCGGATTCGTCTCGGGCGAGGCTCTGGCGAAGGAGCTCGGTGTTACCAGAGCGGCCGTCTGGAAGCAGGTAGTCAGGCTGCGCGGGCTCGGCTACCGGATCGACGCCAAACCCAGGATGGGTTATCGGCTGATCGCGGCCCCCGACCTGCTGTTTCCCGAGGAGATGGCGTCGCTGCTCTCGACTCAGGTGCTCGGCCGCTCCATCGAGTACTACCCCGCGGTCGAGTCCACCAACGACGAGGCCCGCCGGCTGGCTATCGGCCGGCCGAGCACACCGCCGGCGCCTGAGGGTACCGTCGTCTTGGCCGAGGAACAGCGGGCCGGTCGCGGGCGCCGCGGGCGCGGCTGGGTGTCGCCGCCGGGCGGCATCTGGATGTCTCTCATACTTCGGCCGCAGTGGCCGGTCGATGACATGCCTTTGCTAACGCTGATGTCCGCGCTTTCTGTTGCCCGGACCATCCGGCGCGAGCTGGAGTTGCCGGCGAGCATCAAATGGCCCAACGACGTGCTCGTGGACGGGCGGAAGGTGTGCGGCATCTTGTCGGAGGTGGCGGCCGACCCAGACGGCATCACGTTCGCGGTCATCGGGATCGGCGTCAATGCCAATATCGACATGCGTCGTTTCTCACGGGAGATGCGCCAAGAGGCATCGTCGCTGGAGGTGCTGACCGGTCACAAGGTGGACCGCCGGCGCCTTGTGGTCGCGCTGTTTGCCGAGATGGAGGCCTGGTACCTGCGCCTGCCGGAAGCTCGGGGGGAGATGCTGGACGAGTGGCGCCGCCACTGCGACACTCTGGGTAAGAAGGTCGCCGTGGTCTCCGGTGGCCAGTCGGTGATCGGTAAGGCGATGGATGTCGATTCCAGGGGAGGGCTGGTCGTGGAGCTCCCAAACGGGGAGCTGCGGGTGTTCGCGAGCGGCGACGTGGGATATGGCGGGGCCGTCGCCGGCCCCTAGAGTGCGGCTTTTGGGAAGGAGCACGAAGTGCTACTTGCGATGGATGTCGGCAATACCCAGACGGTCATCGGCCTGTTCGATGGCGCCGAGCTCATGGCCAACTGGCGCGTTTCAACCAACAAAGGCGAAACAGCCGACGAGATGGCGGTCGTGGTGGCCGACCTCTTGAACTTGGCCGGACTCGGGTTGACCGATGTGACTCACGTCGCCGTCTCCTCGGTGGTGCCGCATTGCACGGCCGCGCTGCAGGAGATGTCCCGCCTTCACATGAAGGCTGAGGCGCTCACCGTTGGACCGGGAGTCAAGACCGGGCTGACTATCCTCTACGACAACCCCCATGAGGTGGGGGCAGATCGGATCGTGAACGCGGTCGCTGCCTTGGGGCGGCACCCTGAGGGTGCGGTTGTGGCGGACTTCGGCACGGCCACCACGTTCGACGCGGTAACCGGGAAGCGTGAGTACTTGGGAGGCGCCATCTGTCCCGGGGTTGAGGTGTCGGCCGAGGCGATGTTCAAGGCCGCGGCACGCCTGGTCAGCACGGATCTCACCGCGCCCGAGCAAGTCATCGGTCGGAACACCCTGGCCAGCATCCAGTCGGGTCTCATCTATGGTACGGCGGGCGAGGTGGACCGCATAGTGGAGATGATGCTCGAGGAGATGCGGGTGGCGGGGGATGCGTCCGAGCCCCCGGCGGTCATCGCCACGGGCGGCCTCTGTGAGTTGATCGCGCCGCATTGCCGCACGATCACTGACGTGGACCCCCTGCTCACCTTGACCGGTCTGCGTCTGGTCTTCGATATGAACGCCGCCTAGACAGGTTCGGCCTCAGACGCTCGTCTGGACGTCCGACCGGATGTCTATCCGAACCTCGACCCGGGCATCTATCGTGTCTTCCGCCCGGGCATCTACCACGCATCTACCTAGACGGCTTGCCGCGACATGTCCACGTGCTATAATGATCGAGTGCTTGTGCACAAGTTGGTGCACAAAGCGCGCGGATACCGCAAACGGCCTGCTAGAACGCTGAAAACGGACGGGCGAATCGAGCAGCGAGGTACGGCCGGCAATTTCGGGAGAGCGGGCAATCAGTTGGATCTTGAGAAGATACTGCGCGGCAAACTGAAGGCTCCATTCAAGCGACGGGGATCGAGCAAGCTCTTGCGCATCGGCGACAAGGTGATCAGCCTGGACCGGCTGACCAACTTGGTCGGCGAGATCCTGCACCGTCGTTCCACCGGCTCGACACAGCAGGAGGTAGCCGCCGGTCTGGGCGTGGACCGCGCGTTCGTCTCGCACCTCGAGAAGCTGGGCGAGGTGCGCCGGGGCAAGAGCGTAGCGTTGGCCGGGTTCCCCGTCGGCAACAAGGCCGAAATCGAGGAAGTGGCCCGTGAAGCGGGCGTCGATTTCACTTTCTTGCTTACCCAGGAAGAGCGAACCGGGCTCGCCTCTGGGCAGAATGGAGCGGACATCTTCAACATGGTGCTGTCGACCATCGCTCAGATCCGGGGGTACGAGACGGTCGTCTTCATGGGGTCGGACCGCCGCATCTCGGAGATGGAGGAGATCCTCGGTCGGGAAGTTGTCGGGGTCAACCTCGGGCATTCGCCGCTCAAGGAGAGCAAAGAGGTCGATTTGACCGAACTGCGGAGCTTACTTGCCGGCTTGACTGAAGGGGCTGGGCGTCGTGAAAAAGGTCGTTGGAGTAAGTCTCGGATCTTCAAGAAGAGACCACGAGGCCGAACTCGAGCTGCTGGGGCAAAGGCTTAGTGTTTCCCGAGTAGGCACGGACGGGAGCATGGAGCGCGCTCTCGAGCTGTTGGCGGGGCTTGACGGCACGGTGGACGCCATCGGGTTGGGTGGCATCGACCTTTACCTCTACGCCGGCGGCCGGCGCTACGAGATCGAGGACGCCAAGAAGCTGCGTGCGGCGGTGAGGCAAACGCCCGTGGTGGACGGCAGTGGTCTGAAGGACAGCCTGGAACGCGAGGCGGTTCGGTTTCTGCAGGAGGAAGGCTTCGAGCTCTCCGGGAAGCATGTGTTGCTGGCGAGTGCGGTCGATAGGTTCGGGTTGGCGGAGGAGCTGGAGCGTGCGGGATGCGTGATGACGTACGGCGACCTGCTGTTCATGTTGAACATCCCGAAAGGCATGTACGACTTGGAGACGGTGGGGAAGTTGGCTGAGGAGCTCTTGCCGAAGATGGTGACCAAACCGTTTCACATGATCTATCCGGTTGGAGAAGCCCAGGATCGGGACCCTGACCCGAAGTACGCTGAGTTCTACAACGACGCCGACATCGTGGCCGGGGACTGGCATCTCATCCACAAGCACATGCCGGCCCGCCTGGACGGCAAGTGGATACTCACCAACACGACCACTCCTGATGATGTCGAGACGCTGAGGAAGCGTCACGCCGAGTACCTGATCACTACCACGCCCGAGATCGGCGGCCGATCGTTCGGGACGAACGTGATGGAGGCGGCACTCATTGCGGTAATGGACAAGCCGTGGCGGGACGTCACCTCCGAGGACTACCTGGAGCTCGTTCGGGAACTGGGGCTGCGGCCCCGCATCGAGAAGCTGAACTAGGTGGATATGGACGTTAAGGATATCGCGGAGAAGTACAGACGGCACGTGAGCCCCGGTCTTCTGCGGCTGCTCAAGTTCTCGGGCTACGAGCATGTCGAGGATACGGGCGAAGGCGCCGTTGTCCGCGACACGGAGGGCAAGGAGTACATCGACTGCGGCGGGGGCTATGGCGTGTTCACGCTCGGACATCGGCACCCGTCCGTGGTGGCGGCGGTTCGTGAACAGCTGGAGCGGCTGCCGCTCTCGCCGCGCGTGTTCCTGTCGCAGCCATTGGCCGAGGCCGCTGAGGCACTGGCCGCTGTTGCGCCCGGTGACCTCCAGTACGTCTTCTTCTGTAACAGTGGAGCCGAGGCCATCGAGGGTGCCATCAAGCTGGCGCGTCTGGCCACCGGCCGGCCCGAGATCATCTCGGCTTCAGGCGCCTTCCACGGCAAGACGCTCGGCGCTCTCTCCGGCTCGGGTCGAGATGTCTACAAGGACCCGTTCCGGCCTCTCGTCCCGGATTGCCGTCAAGTCGACTTCGGAGACGCTGAGGCGCTGGCGGAGGCTGTTGGCGAGCGCACCGCGGCGGTGCTACTCGAGCCCGTGCAGGGTGAAGCCGGCATCCTCATCCCTCCAGAGGGCTACCTGCGGCGCGCCCGCGAGATCTGCGACGCCGCCGGCGCGCTACTCATTCTGGACGAGGTGCAGACTGGCCTCGGGCGGACCGGCCGGATGTTCGCCTGCGAGCACTTCGGTGTCGCTCCCGACATCATGTGCCTTGCCAAGGCGCTGGGGGGGGGCGTCATGCCGGTCGGCGCTTTTCTGGGAACACCCGCGGTGTGGAGGGTCTTCGAGTCCAATCCGCTCATCCACACATCGACCTTCGGTGGCAATCCTTTGGCGTGCGTCGCCGTCAAGGCCGCGGTGCAGGCGACGGTCGACGAGCGCATTCCGGAGCGGGCGGCGGAGCTCGGGGGCTATCTAATGAGGTGCCTGCGCGAGCTGGCTGCCCGCTACCCGTCGTATGTGGCGGAAGTCCGTGGGCTGGGGCTCATGGTCGGGCTGGAGTTCACCCACCAAGGTGTGGGTGGCATCGTGTTCCCGGCCATGGCGCGCGACGGTGTGACGGCCATCTACACGCTGAACAATCCCAGCGTGATGCGGTTGGAGCCACCGGCCGGGATCACGCGTGAGCAGATCGACTACGTGGTGGAAGCTCTCGACCGTGCTCTGGCCGAGGTTTCGACCAAGTACGCGCATCTGTTCCGAGACAAGGCCGGGCAGCCGGCGGCGGCGCCCGGGTTGTCCGATTCGCCCAAGGAGGAAGTAGCTCATGCCGCTGGTTGAAAGTACCGTTGAGATCGCCGGCCCGATAGATGAGGTCTACGCGCTGGCCAAGGACATGGGGCGCTTCGCCGAGTACATGCCTGACGTCGAGAGTGTCGTCATGGCGGAGAAGAACGGCGATGGCCGGACGGTGACCGATTGGACGACCAACGTGGACGGCGTTCCCATCGTCTGGAAGGAAGAGGACATCTTCCACGATGGCGACAAGCGCATCGAGTACCGGTTGATCGAGGGTGATCTCGACAAGTTCGAAGGTGAGTGGGTCTTTGAGGAACTTGACAGCGACTCGGGCGGCACCCGCATCACCCTGACAGTCGACTTCGACTTCGGGATGCCTACGCTGGCCGAGCTCTTGGGGCCGATCCTGGAAGAGAAAGTACGCGAGAACTCGCAGATGATGCTCTCAGCAATCAAGAGGAAGGTGGAGTCAGAGTGAACAAGTTCGCTTTCATCGTTCATCCGTTGGGCCTGGGAGATGTGGAGAAGTTCGAGAAGGGCGCCAAAGGGCGTCCTCCGCATCTGGTCGAGAAGGTGTTGGAGTGGACGCCGCCGTTCGCCATCTCCCACATAACCGGTATCCGGTCCACCACAGGAATCGAAGTGGAGGGCTATTTCATCGCCTGCCCGCTCACCTCGCGCCAGATCATGACGCTGGACCCGGACTTCGTGATGGAGAAGATCGTGGCGGCCGGGCGCGTGGCCGAGGGGCTGGGTTGCGGCATCGT
Organism: uncultured Coriobacteriia bacterium; assembly: GCA_964461725.1. Lineage (GTDB taxonomy): Bacteria > Actinomycetota > Aquicultoria > CAYWVN01 > CAYWVN01 > CAYWVN01. Next base: position 8,166 of record CAYWVN010000041.1, read on the forward strand.
CGGGCTGGGCGCGTTCACATCCGTTGTCGGTGACGCGGGCGAGACGGTGGCCCGCGAGCTGGACATCGGCGTTACGACCGGCAACAGCTACACCATCTACACGGCGGTCAAGGGCATGGAACGGGCGGCCAAGATGATGGGCATCAATCTGGCGCGCGCGCATACGGCTGTCGTGGGCGCCACCGGGTCCATCGGCCGGGTGTGCGCGCACATGCTGGCCGGCGATGTGGGCCGGCTGACGTTGGTCGCGCGCAATGCCGAGCGTCTCGAGGAGGTACGGGAGGAGATCCTGGACGGTGGGCCGTGCGATGTGTCGGCGACGACCGACGTGTCTGCGGCGGTCCGCGAGGCGGAGGCCATCATCACCGTCACGAGCTCGCTCGATACCGTGATTGACCCTTGCGATATCCGCTCGGGCGCAGTCGTCTGCGACGTGGCGCGTCCCCGGGACGTCTCGGAGCAAGTGGCAGCCGTGCGGGATGACGTGCTGGTGGTGGACGGCGGTGTGGTGTCGGTGCCGGGGTGGCCCGAGTTCAACTACGACTTCGGGTTCCCGTCCGGCATGGCCTACGCGTGCATGTCCGAGACGATGATTCTGGGGCTGGAAGGACATACGAAAGACTACAGCATCGGGCGCGACCTCGAGCTGGCCCGCGTCCTGGAGATCGGTGGCCTGGCGGCCAAGCACGGGTTCCGTCTTGCGGGCCTGCGCAGCTTCGAGCGGGCGCTCTCCCAGCAGCGGGTGGCCGACATCCGCCAGCGCGCGCAGTTGTCCGCCCACACGTTCGTCTCCGGCGCTCGCGCGGAGGCGCTCGGAGGCATCTCGATGCCCGGCCGGATGGCGGAGAGCCTGAGTTCATAGCGATTCCCGGCGGCTCCCTAGGGGGAAGTGGTGAAGATGAGGGAAGTGGTGAGTGTGAGCCTTGGCTCGTCGAGCCGGGACCACAAGACGGAGGTGGAGCTCCTCGGCGAGAAGTTCTCCATCAGCCGGGTCGGCACTGACGGGGACTTCGCCGGCGCTGTCAAGATGTTGAAGGACTTGGATGGCCACGTGGCGGCCTTCGGCCTGGGCGGTATCGACATCTACCTCCAGGCGGACGGCAGGCGGTACGTCATCCGTGACTCACGCAAGCTTGTCCGGGCGGCGGGGAAGACGCCGGTCGTCGACGGCAGTGGGCTGAAGAACACGCTCGAGCGGATGGCTGTCCGCTACATGGTCGATGAGATGGGCTTGGAGCTGGCGGGCAAGACGGTACTCATGGTGAGCGCCGTCGACCGCTTCGGTATGGCCCAAGCACTGAACGAGGCCGGCTGCAGGATCGTCTACGGCGACTTGATCTTCGGGCTGGGCATTCCCATCCCTATCCACTCGTTCGCCGTCTTCCGCCGGACCGCCAAGACGCTGCTGCCCGTCGTCACAAAGATGCCTTTCCAAATCCTCTATCCGACCGGCGACAAGCAGCACAAGGAGTCCAAGAAGAACTACGCCAAGTACTACCACCAGGCGGATATCATCGCCGGCGATTTCCTTTTCGTCCGCAAGCACATGCCGCGCGACATGACCGGCAAGTGGATCCTTACCAACACCGTGACGGTTGCGGATGTCGAGGACATGCGCTCGCGTGGCGTCGAGCTGTTGGTCACCACTACTCCGGCGTTGGAGGGGCGTTCCTTCGGGACCAACGTCATGGAGGCGACTTTGATCGCGCTCATGGGCAAGCGGCCCGAGGATGTAACGGACAAGGAGTACGTGGACCTCATCGAGAAGGTCGGTTTCAAGCCGCGGGTGGAGTGGCTGCAGAAGCCGTTCCGGGACGAAGATGAGGCTGCGGCGACCGCAGCGATGCAGAGTGCGCGTTCGGAGGGGGAAGCGCATGGCGCTTAAGGCTCAGGTTCAGGAGGATATGAAAGCCGCCATGAAGGCCGGTGCGGACGGACGGCTCCGGCTGTCGACCCTGCGGCTGCTCCTTTCGGAGATCAAGAACGCGGAGATCGCCAAGGGCGAAGAGCTGGCCGATGAGGACATCGTCTCCCTCCTGCAGCGGGAGATCAAACGGCGGAACGAGGCCGCCGAGCAGTACCAAAAAGGTGGCCGTGCCGACCTGACCGACAAGGAACGGGCGGAGGCCGAGATTCTAGAAGGCTACTTGCCCCAGCAGCTTTCGGACGACGAGCTGAAGGGCATCGTCTCGCAGGTCATCGCCGACGTCGGCGCGGAGGGGCCTGGGCAGACGGGAGCTGTCATGGGTACCGTGATGCCGCGCGTCAAGGGCAAGGCCGACGGCAAGCGGGTCTCTTCGATCGTCCAAGAGCTGCTGTCCGGCTAGGTTGCAGGAGAAGCCGCCGCCGGGGCAGGACGACCGGCGGCTTGATGACGACAGACTGGAGCATCTGGTGGAGACCTCTGAGGCGGCCATTCAGGCCCAGAACGGTGCGGTCGAGCAGACGGAAGAGGACGGCGAAGTCCAGGACGGCATTTCGGAGATGCTGGCTGATTTCGTGGTGCGCCGCAAGGCGATGAAAGACCAGGACCACTACTTCTACCTTCAGCCCATCTCCTCGCCGACTAATCGCCGGGTGATGGTGCACGACCGCGAGATGATCATGCTGGCTTCCTACTCCTACCTCGGCCTTATCGGGCATCCGCGTATCGACAAGGCCGCCCAGGAAGCCATCGATGAGTACGGCACCGGCGCTGGGGGCGTGCGACTGCTCACCGGAACGATGCCTCTGCACCAGCAACTGGAGGCCCGGATCGCCGCCTTCGCCGGCCGGGACGACTCCTGCGTGTACTCCTCGGGCTACCTCACCAATGTGGCGGTGATCACCGGGCTCATGGGCCCGGCCGACCTGGTTCTGATGGACAAACTGAACCACGCCTCCATCATCGACGGCTGCTTCCTCTCCGGGGCCAAGTGGAAGACCTATCGGCACAACGACATGGTCCACCTGGAGAAGGTCCTGGCCGAGGCCCGGGGGCAATACCGGACGGTGCTCGTCATCTCGGACTCAGTCTTCTCGATGGACGGCGACATCATGGACCTGCCCAGCACGGTCGAGTTGTGCCGCCGCTACGGCGCGCGCCTCATGGTGGACGAAGCGCATTCGATCGGCGTGCTGGGGCGCACCGGTCGCGGCATCGAGGAGCACTTCCGAATGCCCGGCAGCATCGATTTGAAGATGGGTACGATATCCAAGGCCATCCCGTCGGTCGGCGGCTATCTGGCGGCCGACGGCGATGTCGTCGACTACCTCAGGCACCACTCGCGGCCGTTCATCTTCTCGGCCGCGCTTCCTCCCGCGCAGGCCGCGGCGGCCAAAGAGGCCTTCGATGTCATCGAGGACGAGCCCGAGCGGATAGCCAGCGTCCAGCGGAACGCGCGCCGGCTGCGGGATGGGCTGAGTCGCCTGGGCTACGACACGATGCAGTCGGCCACCGCCATCGTCCCGGTCCGCATCGGAGAAGAGACCCTGGCGCTCGAGCTGGGTCGCGCGCTCCGCGAGCGCGGTGTCTTCGTCTGCCCGGTCATCCACCCGGCCGTGCCGCGCGGCACCGAGCGCCTGCGTACCACCGTCATGGCCACGCACACCGACGAGGACATTGCGCACGCCCTCAGCGCCTTTGAGGAGGCGGGCCGCGAGCTGGGTCTCATCGGCTAGCCTGCGGCCAATCGATTCCCGGACCCGCTGTTCCTTGTGCGGCATCGGCGCTGTTTGGCGCGCCTTTCGTGGGCGCGCTATAATCAACTACAGCTGGTAGGGCGGCCCGGGCGTGCGGGCTGACCTCACGGGATGTTCCAGAAACGGACCGGGGAGGTCCTCTTCATTTGGCGGCAACCAAAGAGATAAAGATCGTCGTCCCGGGCCAGCAACCGATGGTCGACCTGCTCGGGACAGGGGACGAGCTCTTGAAGTTGGTCGAGAGCAAGTTCGCCGGAACCATCCTGGTCCGCGGCAACGAGATCACCATCACCGGTGACCAGGCCGAGGCCGAGGCCATCGCCACCATCTTCCGAGAACTCCTGGAGCTGCTCTCACGTGGGCGAAGGCTCACTGCCGACTCCGTCGATCGCACGATCGGCCTGGTGGTCGATGAGGGCGTCTCTCCGCGGCAGATCATGGGCGACACCATCCTCGTGCACCGAGGCAAGTCTATCGCGCCGAAGACGGTGCGCCAGAAGCAATACGTCGACGCCATCCGCAAGCACACGATCACCTTCGCCATCGGGCCGGCCGGAACCGGCAAGACCTATCTGGCCGTCGCGATGGCCGTGCAGGCGCTCGCGGCCAAGCAGGTCTCGCGCATCATCCTGACGCGCCCGGCGGTGGAGGCCGGCGAGAAGTTGGGGTTCCTCCCCGGCGACCTCTTCGAGAAGGTCGATCCCTATCTACGTCCGCTTTGGGACGCCCTCTACGACATGATGGACGTCGAGAAGTGCCAGTCGCTCATGCACCGGGGGACGATAGAGGTGGCGCCGCTGGCCTTCATGCGCGGCCGGACCTTGAACGACGCTTTCATTATCTTGGACGAAGCGCAGAACACCTCGCCCGAGCAGATGAAGATGTTCCTCACGCGCCTTGGCTTCGGATCCAAGGTGGTTGTCACGGGCGACGTCACTCAGATCGACCTCCCGACCGGGCAGAGCTCCGGCCTGCGAATCATCCAGGAGATCCTGACCGGGGTGGGC